>MEEF01000026.1 GCA_001724355.1 Mesorhizobium sp. SCN 65-20
GGTTCCTCGCCCCTTTGGGGAGAGGTGCCGAGCGCAGCGAGGCGGAGAGGGGGCATGACCACCCGTCGCCGTCCGGTTGAGACCAACCGCCGCGCCCGCGCCCTCAGGCAAGGGGATAACATGGCCGAAGCGCTGATTTGGGATGAACTCAAGGCGAAGCGTCTAGGCGGTCATAAGTTCGTGCGTCAGATACCGCTGGGGCCGTATTATGCGGACTTCGTCTGTCGAACTGCGAAACTCGTTGTCGAGCTCGATGGCTCACAGCATATGGACAGCGAATATGATCGTAGGCGCGACGAATTCATGCGCGGGCAAGGGTACTCGGTCCTGCGATTCGCGAGCACCGATGCGGTGAAAGCCAAGACGAGCGTATGTGCGACGATCCTTGCAGCACTTGCTGGGGAACTGAATGAGGATGTCACCGCTTCCGATCTGAGGTTCGTGTTTGCGCGGTCCAAAGGGGGCGAACTCGCATGAGGCCACCCCTCTCCGCCTCGCTGCGCTCGGCACCTCGGGTGGTCATGCCCCCTCTCCGCCTCGCTGCGCTCGGCACCTCTCCCCAAAGGGGCGAGGAACCTCAATTCTGGGACGCCGCCGCCCCGACCCGTCGGACGCCCCAAGCCAGCGGGAAAATAGGCACACTATGACCACCTTCACCCCCACCACCTCAGAAGACGTCCTCGCCGCAGTCCAGTGGGCGGCGGCCGAGGAAGCGCCGCTCGAGATCGTCGGCCACGGCTCCAAGCGGGCCGTCGGCCGGCCGCTGCAATGTGAGCACACGCTCGACCTGTCGAAGCTCACAGGCGTCACGCTCTACGAACCGGCCGAACTGGTGCTGTCGGCCAAGGCCGGCACGCCGCTGGCCGAGATCGAGAAGCTGCTCGCCGACAGCGGCCAGGAACTGGCATTCGAGCCGATGGACTACGGCCCTCTGCTCGGCGAGGCACCAGGGCGTGGCACCATCGGCGGTGTGCTGGCCGCCAATCTTGCCGGTCCGCGCCGCCTCAAGGCAGGCGCTGCCCGCGACCACATCCTCGGCATCCATGCCGTTTCCGGGCGCGGTGAGGCGTTCAAGTCGGGCGGGCGCGTGGTCAAGAACGTTACCGGTTACGACCTGTCCAAGGCCATGGCGGGTTCGTGGGGCACGCTGGCGGTCGTGACCGACGTCACCTTCAAGGTGCTGCCCGCCGCCGAGACCGAGACCACGCTCGTCATCCGCGGGCTGCTCGACGACAACGCCACCGCCGCCATGTCGATCGCCATGGGATCCAGCGCCGAAGTGTCGTCGGCCGCCCATCTCCCCGAACGCATGGCCGCGCGCGTGCTCGGCGGCAAGCTCGGAAGCGACCCAGCAACGCTCCTGCGGGTCGAGGGTTTTGGGCCCTCGGTCGCCTACCGGCTCGGCCAGCTAAAGCACCTGCTCAGCAATGCCGGTCCCATCGAGGAAGTCACGGAGGAAGCGTCACGCTCGCTATGGCGCGACGTGCGTGACGTCAGGCCCTTCGCCGACGGCACGGACAAGCCCGTCTGGCGCGTTTCGATGCCACCGGCGAATGCCCACCACATGGTGCTGGCGCTGCGCATGCGGGCCGCGGCCGATGCCTTCTACGACTGGCAGGGAGGCCTGGTCTGGCTGCGCATGGAAGGCGAGCCGGAGGCGGATCTTTTGCGCGCCCTCATCAGGCAGTTCGGCGGCGGCCACGCCACGCTGGTGCGGGCCGCTCCCGCCTGGCGTGCGGCGATCCCGGTCTTCGAGCCGCAGCCTGCGGCCCTTGTTGCCCTGTCGGCCAGGCTCAAGGCGGAGTTCGATCCCAAGCATATCCTCAATCCCGGCCGGATGGTGCACTCGCCCGACTCTGCTACCTTGGCGCGCGAAACGGAGGGAGCCGCATCATGACCGAAACACCGCCGAACTTCACGCCGCGCAAGACCGATCGCTGGCTCGATCCGGGCCCCACCAACGTGCAGGTGATCTACATTCTCTATCTCGCCGGCCTCGCGATCGGCATCAGCGGCATCGTCGGGATCATCCTGGCCTATATGAACCGGGGCAAGGCGGGCGGGTTCATCGAGACCCACTACACCTGGCTCATCCGCACCTTCTGGATCGGCCTGCTCTACGCGCTGGTGTCCTTCGTACTGATGTTTGTCATCATCGGCTTCGCCCTGATGTTCGCGGTCGCCGTCTGGTTCATCGTCCGCTGCATCATGGGCCTGCAGGCCGTCGGTCGAGGCGAGCCGATCAACAATCCCCAAAGCTGGCTGATCTAGCCGCTGAGAAGAGAAGCGCAGCGCCGTGCAGACCAATTTCACCGCCGACCAGCTCGCCGATCCGCATGTCGCGGAATCGGAGAAGATCCTGCGCAAATGCGTGCATTGCGGCTTCTGCACGGCGACCTGCCCGACCTATGTGACGCTCGGCAACGAGCTGGATTCGCCGCGCGGGAGAATCTATCTGATCAAGGACATGCTGGAGAACGGCCGTCCGGCGGACAAGGAGATCGTCACCCACATCGACCGCTGCCTCTCCTGCCTCGCCTGCATGACCACGTGCCCCTCCGGCGTGAACTACATGCATCTGGTCGACCACGCCCGCGCCCATATCGAGAAGACCTACAGGCGCCCGCTGGCCAATCGCCTGACGCGCTCGCTGCTGGCTGCAGTCCTGCCGCATCGCGGCCGCTTCCGAGCGGCCCTCAGGCTAGCGAAGCTTGGCCGCCCCTTGGCCGGCGCATTCGACAAGGTCGCAGCACTCAAGCCGGTCGCCGCCATGCTTCGCCTGGCGCCGGCTTCGGTGCCGGCAATGTCGGCATTGGAGAAGCCGGGCATTCATGCGCCCAGCGCGGCCAAGCGCGGACGTGTCGCCATCCTCACCGGCTGCGCCCAGCCGGTGCTCGAACCTGGCATCAACGAGGCGACGGTGTCGCTGCTCAACCGGCTCGGCATCGAGGTCGTCGTGTCCCAGGGTGAGGGCTGCTGCGGCGCGCTGGTGCATCACATGGGCCGCGAGGAGGCCGCACTTGCCTCAGCCAGGCAGAACGTCGATGCCTGGACGCGCGAGATCGATAAGGGCGGGCTCGATGCCATCGTCATCACCGCCTCGGGCTGCGGCACGACGATCAAGGACTACGGCTTCATGCTGAGGCTCGATCCGGCCTATGCCGAGAAGGCGGCGCGGGTTTCGGCGCTGGCCAAGGACGTCACTGAATATCTGGCGACGCTCGACCTGCCCGAACCGGCGCGCAAGCCGGGCCTGACGGTCGCTTATCACTCCGCCTGCTCGATGCAGCACGGCCAGAAGATCACCCGCCAGCCCAAGGATCTGCTCGTGCGCGCAGGTTTCGAGGTCAAGGAGCCGCGCGAGGGGCACCTCTGCTGCGGATCCGCAGGCACCTACAACATCATGCAGCCGGAGATTTCGGCCCGCTTGCGCGACCGCAAGGTCAGGAACATCGAGGCCACGGGTGCATCGCTGGTCGCCACCGGCAACATCGGCTGCATCACCCAGATCGCCTCGGCGGCAAAGCTCCCCGTCGTCCACACCGTCAAGCTGCTCGACTGGGCCTATGGCGGGGACAAGCCCGCAGGGCTGTAGCCGCTTGTCCAAAGGGCGATGCCGCTTCGCATTGTAACCATGCCTTGTAATGTGCGATTGTTGCCGAAGCAGGGGGCCAAGCATTGGGAAGGCCGATGACGAAGTTTACCCGCCGCAGGCTGCTGGCTCTGGCAGCAACAGGCGCGGCTTCCGCCGTGCTGACCGGCTGCTCGACGTCGAGCGGCAACAGGACGTCCTATGCCGCACCGTCCTTCCCGGCGATGCCGCCGCCATCGCTCGGCAACGATCCGGCATTCGGCGATCCGGCGATGATGTATGCCCCCGTCAACGACGCCGGCTATGAAATCCCACCGGTGCCATTCCAGAATATCGACCCGAGGTTCTATCGCCAGGTCGTGCCCGATCCTACAGGCGAACAGCCCGGTACCGTGGTCATAGATACCTCGGCCCACTACCTCTACCTGGTCAGCGGCTACGGCGAGGCCATCCGCTACGGCGTGGGGCTCGGACGCGCCGGCTTCGAATGGGCGGGCCGCGGGAACATCCAGTGGAAGCAGACCTGGCCGCGCTGGTTCCCGCCCAACGAGATGATCGACCGCCAGCCCGAACTCGAGAAGTACCGGGCGCGCCAGGTGCCGCGCACCAACATATGGGAAGGCGGAATGCAGCCGGGCGTCCAGAACCCGCTCGGCGCGCGTGCGCTCTACATCTACCAGAACGGCAAGGACACGCTCTACCGCATCCACGGCTCGCCCGAATGGGCGTCGATCGGCAAGTCGGTCTCGTCCGGCTGCGTGCGTCTCATCAACCAGGACGTCATCGACCTGTACAGTCGCGTGGCGGACGGTACGCCGATCGTCGTCACCAGCGGCCTGCCCACCAGCGGTCGCCCGACGGTTTCGCAGATCCCGTCAGGCGTGCTGAGGATCTAGGGCTCTGTCGGCCGCGCGGCGGGACTACTCCGCCGCGAGCCTCGTTTCGGTGGCGCCGAAGGTCGACTTGTAGAGTGCACGCTGGCGGTTGAGCGCCACCATGGTGTTGCGCAGCAGGATCGCGACCGTCACAGGGCCCACTCCACCCGGCACCGGCGTGATCCACGACGCCACCTCCTTGACGCTGTCGGTGTCGACGTCGCCCAAGATGCGGGTCGTTCCGTCCGCGAGCGTTTCGGCGTTGATGCCGATGTCGATCACCGCAGCGCCCGGTTTCACCATGTCGGCCTTGATAAGCCGCGGCTTGCCGACGGCGACGAACAGCGCGTCGGCGCGGCGTGCATGGGCTGCCACCGAACGCGTCATGTGGTGGCACACCGTCACCGTTGCGCCCTCGCTCATCAGCAGGAATGCAATCGGCTTGCCGACGATCTCGGAATGCCCGACGACCACGACCTCGAGGCCCTTGAGGTCGAGACCGGTCGCCTTGAGCAGTTCGACCGAGGCCGCGGCGGTGCAGGGCGCGAGGTCCAACTGGTTGTAGACGATGTTGCCGATCGAGGCCGGGTGCATGCCCTCGACGTCCTTCAGCGGGTGCACCGCCGCCTGGATCGCCTTGATCGGGATGTGCGCGGGCACCGGCCGCTGGATGATGATGCCGGTAACGCGCGGGTCGGCATTCATGCCCTGGATCGCGGCTTCCAGTTCGCCTGCGGTCAGTTCGGCTGGAAAACGGCGTTCCTCGAAGTCGATGCCGGCCAGTTCGGCCTTGGCGCGCTGGTTGCGGACATAGACATCGACGGCCTCGACGTCGCCCACGGTGATGGAAACGAGCTTGGGTTTGAAGCCCTCATCGGTCGCCTGTTCGGCGGCGGCGCGCACTTCGGCGATGATACGGGCTGCTACGGGGCCACCTTTCAGGTAGCGGGTGTCATCGAACGGCGGCATCTCTATCCTTCCGGCGGTCAACGGACCTGTTTGGTTTCGGATACTTCGGCTCGCCGCCAAAGGGAAGGGTGAAAGCGGTCGATTTTCACCGTGATTGAACAAATTTTCCTTAAGATGGGTGCGTAAAGAATGAAGGGCAGCGCGGACTGCCACCGCGCTGCCCTTCTTCGACGTGGCCGCGCACCGCACGGCCCGTCCCCCGTTATTCGCTATCTGACGATCACCTTGGCGCCCACGGGCACCCGCTCGTAGAGTTCGATGACGTCCTCGTTGCGCATGCGGATGCAGCCGGACGAGACGGCCCCGCCGATCGTCCAGGGCTGGTTTGTGCCGTGGATGCGGTAGAGCGTCGAGCCCAGGTAAAGCGCGCGTGCGCCGAGCGGATTGTCCGGCCCGCCCTCCATCTTGGCAGGAAGGACACGGCCCTTGGCGCGCTCGCGCTTGACCATCTCCGCCGGCGGGCGCCAGTCCGGCCACTCGCGCTTGGCGGTCACCTTGTGGGTGCCCGACCACTCGAAGCCCGGCTTGCCGGTGCCGACGCCATAGCGCCGCGCCTGGCCGCCTTCCTCGACAAGGTAGAGAAAATTGTCGATCGTATCGATGACGATGGTGCCGGGCTTCTCGGTGCCTTCATAGGCGACCTGCTGCGGCAGGTAGATCGGGTTCATCTGCGGCCGGACGGTCCGCTTCTCCGGCGCCCGCAAGGCCACCGGCTGCACCTGCACTGCTTCGATCTGGCGAGGCTGAACGCTGCGCTGCGTCCGCGCGGCCGGCCGGGCCTGCAGCACTGCCGCCGGCCTCGCCTGCGGCATGGCCGCCTGCCTGCGCAGTTGGCGCTTGGGCGTCACTTCCGACGGATCGCGGCCCAACTGCAGCACCCAGGGAGCCGAAAGGTCGGGGCTGACGACGACCGGCGGGCGCTCCGCATAGCGATCGTAGGCGAGGGCCGGGGCGGACAGTTCCGCCAGCAAGGCCGCTGTCGCCAACAGCATCATGGTCTTCTTCATGGGCACACTCTGAGCACGTTCGAATCGGCCGGGCTGGGAGAAGTCGTCCGGTTTCGGGCCGAATTTGACCTCGCCTTCCCACCGAAACGTAAATCGGGTGGCCAAGGGAACGAGTTTGTCAGGAAACATTGGGCTGTGGTTACCAGCCGGTTCAGGAATCTGGTAAAGCACAGGTAAATCAAGACTTTCAAGCATTTAACGGACGGAATGGCGATGGAGAAGAATAATAGCGGCCTGATGCTGGGCGCCGATGGGGCGGTGCGTTGCTTCTGGCCAGGCAGCTTGCCCGACTACCTGCACTATCACGATCACGAATGGGGCCGCCCGGTCGCCGACGAGCATCGGCTGTTCGAGAAGATCTGCCTCGAAGGCTTCCAGTCGGGCCTGTCGTGGCTCACCATCCTGCGCAAGCGCGAGAGCTTTCGCGAGGCGTTCTCCGGCTTCGACTTCGACAAGGTGGCCGAGTACGGGGAGAGCGACATCGAACGGCTGCTCGGCAATCCGGGGATCGTGCGCCACCGCGGCAAGATCGTTTCGACCATCAACAATGCAAAAAGGGCGCGCGAACTGGCCGACGAGGCGGGATCGCTCGCCGCCTGGTTCTGGAAGTTCGAGCCGGGCGCTGACGATCGGCCGAAGGTGGTCGACTATCCCACATTGATCGCCAACCCCACGACGCCGACCTCGACGCGTATCTCCAAGGACCTCAAGAAGCGTGGCTGGAGCTTCGTCGGCCCGACGACGGTCTATGCCTTCATGCAGGCGATGGGCTTGGTCAACGACCACATCGAGGGCTGCATGTGCCGGGAGAAAGTCGAAGCCGAGAGAAGGGCGTTCAAGCGGCCTGGGTGAGAAGAGATACCCCCACCCCTAACCCCTCCCCACAAGGGGGAGGGGGATTGTGGCGGCGCTATCGCCTGTACACCTGGTGTCCGGAAGGAGCTCGTCGAGCTGTGCGAGATAGTTCCCCTCCCCCTTGTGGAGAGGGGGTAGGGTGGGGGTATGCTGCTACCGACAGCTAGCGCTTGTACCGCCCCTTATAGCCGCTGCCGGCAATGTCCCAGACCAGGTCGCGGCCGGAAACGGTAAGCACCAGCCCGCCGAAACCACGATCGTCGGGCGTGTGCCTGCGGGAAGCCGAACTGCGGCCTGCCGGGATCACCTCGACGGTCGATCCTCGCTTGACCCAGCAGCCGCGCCCATATTGGTCGTTGGCCCCGTAGGCGAGCATGAACTCGAAGCTGCCGTCGGGCTTGAGCAGCAGCTCCGAACCGACTTCCATGACGCCGTTCAGATAGTAGTGGCCCGCAAGGCGGGCATCGCCCGGCGTGCAGGCTTGCGCGCCGACCGAGCCTGTGGCGCAGGCGGACAGCGACAGCACGCAGGTGGTGAGAAGCGAAACGAGTGTCCGCGGCATGGCTGGAGCTCCCGAGATCGGATCGCTTAAGCAATTCCAGGAAAAGCGTCGCGGCTTTCCGTCCGGAATCGCGTAAAAACAAAGAGTTAGAGCGTTTCCGCGATTCGAAGAAAAGCGGAACCGCTCTAGGCACCGGTACCGGCAAACAGCAGGCCTGCTGCGATGGCGCCGACCGTTCCCAGTGCCGGGTAGAGCACCAGAACGACGGTAAGGATCGTGTCGGCCACGCGCGGAGACGCTGCCTTGCGCTTGCCGTCGTCCGTTCGCGCGGGCTGGAGCCGCGCGGTGGTGTCTTCGATGGGAGCGGTGGTCCTGGACATCGTTCCTGACCTAGGGTTCGGGTTGTGGGCCTTATCGGATCGCGCTGTTTCGGCACGATGTCGGGCGGGGCGGGGCTTTGTTTCCGCCTGCGCCGCCTGGGCGGCAGGCAAACCCTTGCCGCTCCACCCCATATCGGTTAGGACACGGCGCGCTGCGCCTGCGGCCGAAATCTCTGGAAAAATCGCGGAATTCTCGAACATGGCCGACAAATCGGAAAAGATGAAAGCGCGGCTGCCGCGCGGCTTCGTCGACCGCAGCGCGGACGACATCCGTGTCGTCGAGAAGATGATGGCCAGGATTCGCGAAGTCTATGAACTCTATGGTTTCGAGCCGGTCGACCAGCCGCTGATCGAGTACACCGATGCGCTCGGCAAGTTCCTGCCTGACCAGGACCGTCCCAACGAGGGCGTCTTCTCCTTCCAGGACGACGACGAGCAGTGGCTTTCGCTGCGCTACGACCTGACCGCGCCGATGGCGCGTTTCGTCGCCGAGAATTTCGAGAAGCTGCCCAAGCCTTACCGCAGCTACCGCTCGGGCTGGGTGTTCCGCAACGAGAAACCCGGCCCCGGCCGCTTCCGCCAGTTCATGCAGTTCGATGCCGACACCGTCGGCACGCCCGGCGTCGCGGCGGATGCCGAGATGACCATGATGATGGCCGACGTGATGGAAGCGCTCGGCATCAAGCGCGGCGACTACGTCATCCGCGTCAACAACCGCAAGGTGCTCGACGGCGTGCTGGAGGCCATCGGCCTCGGCGGCGACGAGAACGCCAACCGCCGCCTGACCGTGCTGCGCGCCATCGACAAGCTCGACAAGTTCGGCGTCGAGGGCGTTAGGCTGCTGCTCGGCGAGGGCCGCTGGGACGGCGGCAAGGAAGGCGAGGGCGACTTCACCAAGGGCGCTGGCCTGGACGAAGCCGCGATCGCCACCGTCATCGCCTTCACCGAGGCAGGTGCCGCCGACGCGGCGACCACCGCGGAAAACCTCCGTGCCATTGTCGCCGGCAATGCCAGGGGCACCGAAGGCGTGGAGGAACTGGCCCAGATCGGCGCGCTTGCCGCCGCCGCGGGCTACGACGACGGTCGTGTGAAGGTCGACCCCTCGGTCGTGCGCGGCCTGGAATATTACACCGGCCCGGTCTTCGAGGCCGAACTCTTGGCCGAGATCCCAAATGACGACGGGCAAGTCGTGCGCTTCGGCTCGGTCGGCGGCGGTGGTCGCTACGACGGCCTCGTCTCGCGCTTCCGTGGCGAGCCCGTGCCCGCGACCGGCTTCTCCATCGGCGTCTCGCGCCTGATGACGGCGCTCAAGAATCTCGGCAAGCTCGACACCTCGGACGTGGTCGCGCCCGTGGTCGTGCTGGTCATGGACAGGGACACCGAAAGCCTCGGCCGCTATCAGAAGATGGTCTCCGACCTGCGCCGCGCCGGCGTGCGCGCCGAGATGTATCTCGGCGGCGCCGGCATGAAGGCGCAGATCAAATATGCCGACCGCAGGGGTTCGGGCATCGTCGTCATCCAGGGCGGCGACGAGCGCGCCAAGGGCGAGGTCCAGATCAAGGACCTGATCGAGGGCGCGCGCATGTCTGCCGAAATCACGGACAACGCCGAGTGGCGCGCCGCACGGCCGGCGCAGATCACTGTGCCGGAGGCCGATCTCGTCGCTGAAGTGAAGAAGATCCTCGCCGCCCAGGCGGAAGACCGGGCTAAGCAGTAAGCCATGAACGCGCGCTTTCCGGCGATTGCGCCCGACATCCTCAAGCTCTTCGCCGCGCGCGGGGCCGATGCGGTCGACGTGCCGGTGCTGCAGCCGGCAGATCCGTTCCTCGACATGGCCGGCGAGGACCTGCGCCGCCGCATCTTCCTGACCGAGAGCGAGACGGGAGCGTCGCTCTGCCTGCGGCCGGAATTCACCATCCCGGTCTGCCTCGACCACATCCGCACCCGGTCGGGCACGCCACGCCGCTATTCCTATCTCGGCGAGGTCTTCCGCCAGCGCCGCGAGGGTGGCAACGAGTTCTTCCAGGCCGGCGTCGAGGATCTCGGCGACAAGGACATTGCCGCCGCCGACGCGCGCTCGGTGGCCGATGCGCATGCGCTGCTCACCCTTTGCCTTCCGGGGCGCGACCTTACTGTCACGCTCGGCGACCAGGCGATCTTCGAGGCGGTGCTGGCCGCCCTCGGCCTACCGCGGGGCTGGCGCATGCGGCTTGCCCGCGCCTTCGGCTCGGCCGAACAACTCGCCGCAGCGCTCGACGATCTGGCAGCGCCGACGCGCACCTCGGCGCTCGCGGAGCCGGTGGCGTCGCTGGTCGCCGACGGCGACCTTGATGCGCTCGCAGCGCATATCGCCGAAGGCATGGAGCAGGCCGGGCTTTCGCCCTCCGCCGGCCGCACGCCCAACGACATCGCCCGCCGCCTGATCGAGAAGGCCGAACTGCGCAGCGTGCGGCTCTCCAGCGATGCCTTCGAGGCGCTGAAGCGCTTCCTGGCGATCCATGTCTCGCTCGACCAGGCCGCTGCCGCGCTCAAGGAATTCGCCGCCGGCGCCGGGCTGACGCTGGGTGCTGCGCTCGACAATTTCGCTGCGCGTGCCGAGGCGATTGCCGGCTACGGCCTCGCCACGGCCAATGTTCGCTACGACGCAGCCTTCGGCCGGCCGCTCGACTACTACACCGGCCTCGTCTTCGAGATTTCGGGTCCCGAAGCCGACCGGCCGCTGGCCGGCGGCGGCCGCTACGACCGGCTGCTGACCCTGCTCGGTGCGGGCAAGCCCATCCCTGGCGTCGGCTTCTCCGTCTGGCTCGACCGCATCGAAGCCCTCCGGGAGACCCGCTGATGGCCATTTCGATCGCGCTGCCGTCCAAGGGGCGGCTCAAGGAACAGGCGCTCGACGTCCTCGCCAAGGCCGGCTTCGTCGTCAGCCTGCCCGAGGACGACCGCCGCTATCGTGCGACCATCGAGGGCCGGCCGGACATCGAGATCGCGTTCCTTTCCGCTTCCGAGATCGCCGGCGAGATCGGCCAGGGCAATGTCGACCTCGGCATCACCGGCGAGGATCTTGTCCGCGAAAACCTCGCCGACTGGGAGAGCAAGGCCGAGATCGTGGCACGGCTGGGCTTCGGCCATGCCGACGTCATCGTCGCGGTGCCGGAAATCTGGCTCGACGTCGACACCATGGCCGACCTCGACGACGTCGCGGCTGACTTCCGCCAGCGACATGGCCGCCGCCTGCGCATCGCCACCAAGTACTGGCGGCTGACACAGCAGTTCTTCTCCGGCAAGCACGGCATCCAGGTCTATCGCATCGTCGAGAGCCTGGGCGCCACCGAGGGGGCTCCCGCGGCGGGCTCGGCGGACGTCGTGGTCGACATCACCTCGACCGGCTCGACGCTGCGCGCCAACCACCTGAAGATCCTGTCGGACGGCGTCATTCTGCGTTCCCAGGCCTGCCTGGTGCAGTCGCGCAGAAAGCGCAGCGCTGAAGACGAGGCGGTCCTCGCCGGGTTCAATGCCGCGATAGCGGCTGCTGTCGGGGGATGACCCCCGGCAGGCCGCTGAGCAGCCTGCATTCTCCCCCGGGGTGTTTTTTGCCGCAGCGCCCGTCGCGCGCCTTGTGCATTCCGCCTTCGCTGTTTAGCTAGACCTGAAACGGGTCAACCGAAGACGGGATAACCGATATGCGACTTGGCGGAAGGCTGGCGGCAGCCATCGAGGTACTGGACGACATCGAGCGGCGGCACAGGCCGGCTGCGGATGCCCTGAAGGACTGGGGGCTCTCGCATCGTTTCGCCGGCGCCGGCGACCGGGCCGCGATCGGCAACATCGTCTACGACGCGCTCCGCCGCAAGCGCTCCGCCGGCTGGCTGCTCGGCGACGACACGTCCCGCGCGCTGGGCTTCGGAGCGCTGCTGCTCGAATGGGACCAATCGCCCCAGAAGCTCAACGAAACCCTCGACGGCGACAAGTTCGCCCCCGAGCCGCTGAGCGCCGCGGAATTGAAGGCGATCGCGGAACGCAAGCTCGCTGAGGCGCCGGACGCGGTCCGCGCCGACAGCCCGGACTGGTGCGCGCCGCTGCTCGAGCGGGCCTTCGGCGACGAGTGGGTCGCGGAAGGGGCAGCCCTTGCCGCGCGCCCGCCACTCGACATTCGCGTGAACACGCTGAAAGCCGACCGCGCCCGCGTCATCGCCGAACTCGAAGGAACCCAGGCCGCGCCGACGGCACTTGCCCCGCACGGGGTGCGCATCCCGCCCATCGACGGCAGCGGCCGCCATCCCAACGTGCAGGCCGAGCCGGCATTCCAGAAGGGCTGGTTCGAAGTCCAGGACGAGGGTTCGCAGCTAGCCGCCGAACTCGCCGGTGCCAAGTCCGGCATGCAGGTGCTCGACTATTGCGCCGGTGCCGGCGGCAAGACGCTGGCCCTCTCGGCCGCGATGGAGAACCGGGGCCAGATCTTCGCCCACGATTCGGAGAAGTCGCGTCTCGCGCCGATGTTCGATCGCCTGAGACGTTCCGACAATCGCAACGTCCAGGTCGTCGCCAAGCAATCCGAATTGACCAGCCTTTCGGGCCATATGGATATCGTGCTCATCGACGCGCCATGCACGGGCAGCGGCACCTGGCGGCGCAGGCCGGACGCCAAATGGCGTCTCACGGATCGCCAGTTGGACGTGCGCAAGGCCGAGCAGTCGGCCATCCTCGACACAGCGAGCGGCTATGTGAAGCCGGGCGGGCTGCTGGTCTACATCACCTGTTCGGTGTTCGACGACGAAAATACCGACCAGATCGAGGCCTTCCTCGGCCGCGACAAGGCGTTTTCGCCGGTCGACCATCATGCGCTCTGGGCCGGCCATTTCCCCGGCAGGGAAGACGCCGTCCGCTTCGGCCGCCAGGGCCTGTCATTGACCCCGGCGCGCAGCGGCACCGACGGCTTCTATTTCGCCGCCCTTCGTCGCGCCGGCTGAAACGCTCCGCCGCGCTAACCGGCCGCTCGCAACCAGCCGTCGCCTGAGGCGTTTCCGGCACTGGTGGTTTGCGGCCGGAGGCGACATGAACAGACATCTGGTACTGCTGGGGTTCATCGCCCTCGTGCTCGGCGGCGGCACGCTCATCGGCTATCTCGCCATGCCCGGCGAATGGTACGCCGGCCTCCAGAAGCCCTTTTTCAACCCTCCGAACTGGATTTTCGGCCCGGTCTGGTCTGTCCTCTATGTTCTGGTGGCCGTGGCGGGGTGGCGCATCTGGGACCTTGCTCCGGATGGCCCGGCCATGCGCGTCTGGGTCGCTCAACTCGTTCTCAATTTCCTCTGGTCGCCGATCTTCTTCGGCCTGAAGCTCCCGGGTCTCGCACTGGTGGTCATCGCCGGGTTGCTGGCGGCCATCGTCGCTTTCATTTCGCTAGCGCGCCAGATCGATCGGCCCGCCGCCTGGCTGTTTTCCCCCTATGCCGCATGGGTCGCCTTCGCCACCTTGCTCAATTTCTCGATCTGGTGGCTCAACCGATAGTCGTTGCTGCAATGCAGCATTTGCGGTTGCCTGACTTTCGTTGCCTTGCGATAAGCGGATCGGAGGATTTTCGACATGGCAGCAAAGAACGTTCCGGCACCGAACTACGACGAGCGGGTCAGGTCGTCGTTTGCGCGGCAGAGCGCCATGCGCACGATCGGCGCCGAACTGACCCTGGTCACGCCGGGCATCGTCGAGATCGAGATGCCGTATTCCAGCCAATTGACCCAGCAGCACGGTTTCCTGCACGCCGGCGTCATTTCGACCGCACTCGATTCCGCCTGCGGCTACGCCGCCTTTTCGCTGATGCCGGAAAATGCCAGCGTGCTGACCATCGAGTTCAAGGTCAATCTGCTTGCGCCCGGCAAGGGCGAGCGCTTCCTGTTCCGGGGAAGCGTCACCAAGCCGGGGCGAACCATCGTAGTCGCCGACGGGCAGGCCTATGCCATCGCAGCCGACGGCGAGGCCAGGATGATAGCCACCATGACCGGCACCATGATGACGGTCGTCGGCCGCGACGGTATCGAGGACTGAGGCGATGCCGGTCACGCAGTTCGCTGGATGCAGGCTGCTGTTCGTCATGGCTGTCGAGGCCGAATACGGCCCGCACCTGCGGAAGCTCTTCACCCCGTTGATGACTGGCGTGGGACCGGTCGAGGCCGGAGTCAGGGTTGGCGCCGAACTTGCGCGGCTCGCGGCCCGCGACGCACTGCCCGACCTCGTTGTCTGCCTGGGATCCGCCGGCAGCAGGACGCTCGAGCAGACGGAGGTCTATCAGGCGATTTCGGTGAGCTATCGCGACATGGACGCCTCCGCGCTCGGGTTCGAGCGGGGCACGACGCCTTTCCTCGACCTGCCTGCAACGGTGACCCTGCCATTGCGCATCGCCGGCGTGAAGCAGGCATCCCTGTCGACGGGCGGATCCATCGTCTCGGGCAAGGCCTACGACGCGATCGCCGAGGACATGGTCGACATGGAGACCTTCGCCGTGTTGCGTGCCTGCCAGGTTTTCGGCGTACCGCTGATCGGCCTGCGCGGCATTTCCGATGGAGCGGCCGAACTGGGCCATGTCGACGACTGGACCGAGTATCTGCATGTCGTCGACGAAAAGCTGGCGCATGCGGTCGATCTGCTCGGCGAGGCGCTCGACGCAGGCGAGATTTCGCTTTAGGCGCTGCGTGGCAGGCCCTTGGCATTGCCGAATAGGATGCCCGCAAGCCTCACCCTGAGGTCGCGGTCGCGGTTCACATAGGTGATTTCGCCGGCTTCGTGGTCGAGCGCCCAACGGCCGGTCACGCCATTGTCCCAGTCGACGACATAGCCGCCCTCGGCGAGCGCCCATTTGCCTCGCCGAGCCTCGCCGTCATCGAGCAGCATGTGCGCCTGGTCGCCGGTGTCGAAGTAGACGTAGGCTTCCTTGCCGTTGCGGTCGAGAACATGGGTCGTGCCTGCAATCAGCACCCTCAGGGCGGCCTGATCGAGAATTGCCATCGTCGTTTCCTTCCGATATCTATTTGGTCAAGCATCTTGACGATATGCGCGATTGGGAAAATGGTCAAGCAACTTGACGAAAATGCAGGGAAGCCATTGCCCGACCATGTCGGCTGGCGCCTGTGGCAGGCGAGCCGCGCGTGGCAGGCCGAGTTCGCGGAGGCGATGCGTGCGGCCGGACACGGCTGGTTCAGCGAAGGCCGCGCCGGGCTGCTAGGCCATATCCCGCGCCGCGGCACCCGGCAGGCAGGGCTGATCGACCGTACAGGCGTCTCCAAGCAGGCCGTGCAGCAACTCCTCGACGGGCTGGAGGCGGAAGGCGTGATCGAGCGAGCTTCCGATCCCGACGACAAGCGTGGCAAGCTCGTCCTCTACACGCCGAAGGGGCTCGCAGCACTCGATGACGGTGACCGCATCAAGCTGGACATCGAGACGCGCTACAGGGACCATCTGGGTGAGGGGACTTTCGAGGCCCTGATGGCGGCGCTGAGCGGGCTCGCCGAACCTCGCGCCAAATGATCGGCTGGGCCGGCCATTGCGCCCAGCACTGGCCAGCCATGCAATCGAGCCCATTGCACAGTCTCGATTCTTTCTTTAAACGCCCGCCATGAAGAACTCCGAGCACCCCGAAACCGTCCTCATCATCGACTTCGGCAGCCAGGTGACGCAGCTGATCGCGCGTCGCGTCCGCGAGGCCGGGGTCTATTCCGAGATCGTGCCCTTCCAGTCGGCCCAGGAGGCCTTCAAGCGGATCAACCCCAAGGCGGTGATCCTCTCGGGCAGCCCGCATTCCACCGTCGACATCGGTTCGCCCCGCGCTCCTGACGCCATCTTTTCGGCCGGCATCCCGGTGCTCGGCATCTGCTATGGCGAGCAGACCATGTGCGCCCAGCTCGGCGGCAAGGTCGAGGCCGGCCATCACCGCGAGTTCGGCCGCGCCTATCTCGAAATCCAGGACGACAGCCCGCTGTTCGAAGGCGTCTGGGCCAAGGGCACCCGCCACCAGGTGTGGATGAGCCACGGCGACCGCGTCACCGAAATCCCCGCCGGCTTCCGCGTCATCGGCACTTCCACCGGCGCGCCGTTCGCGGCCATCGCCGACGAGAGCCGCAACTTCTATGCCGTGCAATTCCATCCTGAGGTCGTGCACACGCCAGATGGCGCGAAGCTTCTGCGCAATTTCGTCCACAAGATCGCGGGCATCGAGAGCGACTGGACCATGCACGCCTATCGCGCGCATGCCGTTGAGGCGATCCGCAAGCAGGTCGGCGACAAGAAGGTCATCTGCGCCCTCTCGGGCGGCGTCGACTCCTCGGTCGCAGCACTCCTGATCCACGAGGCGGTCGGCGACCAGCTCACCTGCATCCTGGTCGACCACGGCCTGATGCGGAAGAACGAGGCCGCCGACGTCGTCGCGATGTTCCGCGAGCACTACAACCTGCCGCTGATCCTCGTTGATGCCTCCGACCGCTTCATCTCGGCGCTCGAAGGCGAGTCCGATCCGGAAAAGAAGCGCAAGACCATCGGCCGCCTGTTCATCGAAGTGTTCGAGGAAGAGGCCAAGAAGCTCGGCGGCGCCGAATTCCTTGCCCAGGGCACGCTCTATCCCGACGTCATAGAGAGCGTCTCCTTCACGGGTGGTCCTTCGGTCACCATCAAGTCGCACCACAACGTCGGCGGCCTGCCCGAGCGCATGAACATGCAACTGGTCGAGCCGCTGCGCGAGCTGTTCAAGGACGAGGTCCGCGTGCTCGGCAAGGAACTCGGCCTGCCTGACTCGTTCATCGGCCGCCATCCGTTCCCCGGACCGGGCCTCGCCATCCGCTGCCCCGGCGGCATCACCCGCGAGAAGCTGGAGATCCTGCGCGAAGCCGATGCGATCTATCTCGACGAGATCCGCAAGGCCGGCCTCTACGATGCCATCTGGCAGGCCTTCGCCGTGCTGCTGCCGGTTCAGACCGTCGGCGTCATGGGCGACGGCCGCACCTACGAGTTCGTCTGCGCGCTCCGCGCCGTGACCTCCGTCGACGGCATGACCGCCGACTTCTACCACTACGACATGAACTTCCTCGGCCAGGCCGCGACCCGCATCATCAACGAAGTGCGCGGCATCAACCGCGTCGTCTACGACGTGACGTCCAAGCCGCCGGGCACCATCGAGTGGGAATGATTCAGGCCCATCCGAGCGTATCCAAAAATACGCCACGACCCGATCTAACTAATTGAAATCAAAAATAAATTCTGTTGATGCCTGTCGAGAACAATCGGCAGGCAGCAGACGGGTCTGTCGTGCGTTCTGACGGACCTCCTCCGTATTGCGCTCCCCGAATTTCGAAAGTACCGTCACAGGAAATGAGGGTCGTGACGGTACTTTTTGGCACCTAAATCATTGAACTGAAATGAGTTTATCTGCCGCGATCCTCTGAAATGCCCCTGACGGTACTTTCCGGAGGAAGTGGTCGCATGTTGACGGATGTTGCCCTTAAGTCTTTGAGACCAAAGGATAAAGTCTATAAAGTGGCGGACCGCGACGGCATGTATGTTCGCGTCATGCCAAGTGGTGCGGTCTCGTTTGGCCTCGACTACAGGATCAATGGTCGGCGCGAGACGATCTATCTCGGCAAGTACGGCCGGGATGGTATTTCACTTGCGAAAGCGCGCGAGCTTTGTCTCGATGCCCGGCGGGCAGTTCGCGAGGGGCGTTCTCCAGCGCTGGAAAAGCAGCGAGACAAGCGGCGTATTAAGGAAGCGAAGAGCTTTGGTGAGTTTGGCGCAAAGTGGCTGGAAGGCGCACCTATGGCCGAGAGCACGCGCGCGATGCGCCGCTCAATCCTCGAGCGTGATCTGTTGCCGGTCTGGCGAAACCGCTTGCTCACCGAAATCACGCCCGACGATCTGCGTGCGCATTGCGCCAAGATTGTCGAGCGCGGGGCGCCGGCAACCGCAATCCATGTCCGAGATATCCTCAAACAGATTTACGGCTTTGCCATCCTGCACGGAGAGAAAGTCGCCAATCCTGCGGATGACGTTGGCCCTGCGTCGATCGCCCATTTCGTGCCCCGGGATCGTTCGCTGTCGCCGGCCGAGATCCGAGTGATGCTGAGGACGCTGGAGAAGATAGCAACCCTTCCGACCATCCGCTTGGGTATGAAACTGTTTCTGCTGACCATGGTTCGAAAGAGCGAGCTTCAGGATGCGACTTGGGATGAAGTGGATTTCGGGAACGCCATCTGGTCGATCCCGAAGGAGCGAATGAAGCGATCCAAGGCGCACAACGTGTATCTGTCGCGTCAGATGCTCGACATCTTCGTCGCGCTGAAGACCTGCGCTGGCAACTCCCGCTATGTCCTGCCATCACGCTACGATGCTGATGCGCCAATGTCGCGGGCCACCTTTAACCGGGTCACCTATCTGGTCGTCGAGCAAGCGAAGAAGGACGGTCTGCCCCTCGAGCCTTTCACCGTGCACGATCTAAGGCGGACGGGTTCGACGCTACTCAATGAACTGGGGTTCAACAGTGACTGGATCGAAAAATGCCTCGCGCACGAGGACGGTCGTTCTTCACGAGGCGTCTACAACAAGGCCGAATACGAACTCCAGCGCCGCCATATGATGCAGGAATGGTCGGATATGGTGGATGCCTGGCTCGAAGGTCGGCGGCACATGCCCGTTCTTATTCCGCCCTCGATGCCGCTGTTTGCGGCGAATCCGTCTTTCGGTTAAAAGAGCCCACGCCACTTCCGAATGTTCTTTCGAGCGTTGTCCGCGCTGTCGAATACGGCCCGACTTCGTTTCGCTCGAGCAGCCCATGCGCAACGTCGTCACCTTCAAAAAGAAGCGGCAGGACGTCGGCGGTGAGGGCAAGGAGCAGACGATCAACCCGAACGCGCTGCAGTTATCCAGCCTCGCCGGTGCTGCTGTGGCGATCATCGCGGCGTATCGAATTCCGTGGGAGACGGTCTCCTCGGCGACGTAGCGCAGCCTTCAAGATAGAGTAACGCGGCCGAGGCTGTTGGCATCGCAATGGCTGGTGAGGCCACACAGACATTCAGAATGATGAAGGCGAGGGCGGCTTGAGCAGACGCGCTCCCTTCTCGCCAGCTTTCCCCGGTGATGGCGCCTTTGATGTGTTTACGTCGTTGTCATACGGGGCGGCTGCGCTTGTCCTTCGGAATTATCATCCACGGCTCAATCGGCATTCGCGCGTGTTGGATGATCTTTGCCGAGCGCGCGAAGCTGGCGAAGGCGTTGCTGGCAACGTCGACCGGCACACGACCCTCGCGGGCGAATGTGCAAGCGCGATAGGCAGCACCATAAATCGGGCCACGCCGATCTTGCGGCCAGTGGTCGAGAAAGTCGGTCGCGGCATCGACCGTGTTGATTTCGCGGATGATGTGGTTTTCGTCTTTGACCAAGACTGCATGAGCGAAGGCTTGGGTCGACATCACTTCCTCCAGTTTCTTGGTTTTCTTGAGCAAGCGAAGCTTGCCACATGGTGTGTCAAGCACTCGAAAGTATCGCGCCCGTCGTCGTCGCCACGCAATACGCGATAATCGGGTGAGTTTTCGACTTCGCCTGACTCGGCCGGTACGACGGTGAGTTCGAGGTCCAGGGTGAAGGTGTGAACGCGGCCAGAGAAGCTGTCTCCTTGGCGCTTGAAGTGTCCGATCTGTGGCATGGATAACTCCGTTGCTGGGTATGGCGGTGATGGAATCGACAGCGACAGGTGCGCTGGCCATGGCGCGCTCACCGCGTTTGCGCACGCCATTCGAAGCAGCCAATGCCTCGCCCGTCGGTCCAAAGAGGAGTGGCACGGCCGATGATCCGATCTGTGGATGTGAGACCGAAGTAGCGACCGTCGAGGCTGTCGCGGACCTCACCGTTCATGAGGAAGAGCTTGCCGGTGGGAATACGCAGGCATCCACCCCAGGCCGGCAATGGGCGCCCGGCACGGTCACGTTCAAGTGCCCTGCCGGCCTCGCGGCCGTCGACCGTTATGACGACGTCCGAGCGGCACACGGTTTGCCCCGCATGTGCGCGAACGCGTTTCAGGAGCGGCACGCCTTCGGGCAGATAGCCGCGTTCGGCAAGCAGGGTCGCGAGGGGTTCTGGTGTGTTGACTGCGACGAGGTCCTCGACCTCGAATGAACCATCGGGGTCGATAATATAGAGGCCAATTGGCACGCTCGCAGACGCATTCCAGACCAACCTGACGGGTACTGGTTTGATCGCCGCATAGACGACACTCATCGCTGCCACCGTGGTCGCGAGGATGATGCCCCGGCGGCTCATGGCTCTGCCCTCAGGCGCAAAAGATAGGCGCGATGCTGGGCGAGCGTGTAGGCCCTTGGCTCCTGGCCTGCCGTCAATCGGTTGTGGATGTGCCGCCAGTGGTCGGGCGAGACTGTCTCTGGATCGATACCGAGACGTTCGATGGCATCGATCGCCTGAAGCACGCGCTCGACTTTGTACCAGTTCCCTATGTTGAGCAGGATGTCGCCGCCAGGGCGGACAAAGGGCAGCGTCTGATATGCTTCGCCGCGAGCGACTGCACGCACGATGGCGATTCTCGAGATCACGGTACCGAAGTCGTTGGAGGCCCAGCGAACGAAGGCGAAGATGGTGCCGGGCGAAAAGGAGAGGATGCGACGGCGGCTGTCGATCTGCTGTTGGTGGGCCGCCGAGCCGAAGCGAACCCAGTGCTCGATCTTCTTCTCGATAAAGAACAGTTCGACATGGGTGAGGGGCGTGACGTTCATGGCGCCCTCCCGACAGACCAGCTACGGTTTTCCTCATGCCTGCAATTGCGGAGTTGCGTTAGAAAGATTCCGAAGGAATCTGAATTAGTAAAGTTACGGTGGTCGCAAGCCCCTGAGCTGCCACGGAAAATCGTCGTTTCCGGTCCCCGATAGCACGAGGATTTAGTCCCCGATGGCACGATGGGGGCGGTCCCCGTTAGCACGACCGTATTCACAGCTTGTCCCCTCGGCGTGTCGATGGTGGCCGCGTCGCGCGCGGCGACGTGAAAACTGTCGGATTGGCGGCGGCGAAGGTGAGGACATCCGGACCGTCGATCTGTTGTTCGATATCGAGGCTATAGCCAGGCAGCGCTTGTCGCCGGACGATGTCGCGCAGGTCGTATGCGAAGTGCTTGAGCGGCGAGAGGCTGCCGGACTTCTTGTGCAAATGCGCGAAGTCGAACCTCCAGCCAAAGGGCTGGCGTCCACCATGCTTGCGCACGATCCGGTACAGCCAGCGCTCGAGGCCGCCGGTCAAATCGAAATAGGCACGGTCGATGGTCAGGACGAGCGCGTCGTCGAGGATGGCGCGATAGAACCAGTCCGGCAGGATCAGCTCGATGCCGACCGGCCGTCCACCCCGGTCGGTTCGCTCTTGCCATTCGTTGAGCCAGGAGAAGCGATGGCGCCGGCCTTCAGCCGGCTGACGGATGGAGGTCGCGACCGTGGTCGACTGGAGGCGGTCGAGCGCGGATTTCAGACGTTGGTAGTCGCGCGAGCTGACGCCCCGCCCGGTAAAGGTCAGGATTTCATAGGGAGTTGCCGCCATCAATCGTGAGGTCCGCAGACCGGCGTCGCGGGCGTTGACGATCTGGCTTGCGGCCCAGATCAGGATGTCTGCGTCCCAGATTGTTGCCATGCCATGATCCGGCACGGCTTCGACCCTGATGGTTATGCCGCCGGCCTTGAAATCGATGGGTGCGGTGCGTCGGGATTTTGCGAGGGAAAAGAATGGATAGGCCATGAGGTCCTGCGTGTCGCGCGGTGCGAAATCGCCGGGCAGGGCATGAAACAGATCAAGCTGTCCGCGCTCCGATGGTGGGCAAGTCCGCACAGACAAGGGAGTGCCTGGCAATCAGCGGGCAAAACGACCGGCGTGAACCGGGAGCGAAGACACATGGCGCTTGGCGGGCAGGACGGTTCCTCGCGGATCGGACGTTGACGTGACGGCTCCGCGATCGGCCCAAGCCTGGAGGTCGTCGACGGCATAGACGACCCGGCCGCCGAGCTTGCGATAGGCGGGCCCCGTTCCGTAGGTGCGATGCTTTTCGAGCGTCCTTGCCGAAAGGCTTAGAAATGTAGCCGCTTCCTTGGTGCGCAAGAACCGTGGTGGCAAGCCGGTGTTTCGACCGTTCATCGGATGCGTCTCCATCGCGTTTGAGAAAGCCACCGGGATCAGGCGGCGACTACGGGCAATGATGGAGAAGGGCTCCGGCGCTGTTCAGGTGCGAAATTAAGGGAGCCTATTTCGCACAGGCGACATGCCGATTCCTTACTCGGCTCCGGACATTCATGGACGCCGCCGACGGAACCGCAGCAACTGACGGTATCCGCCATCAGTCATGTTATGGCCATCTCGTACGAGGCGAAGCGTGGCGTAGCGAAATGGCGATTCCTGCCACTCCGCAGCGACTATGAAGCGGGGGCCGAAAAGAACGTGCGCTATTTCGAAATGGGAAGCCCCTTCGACGCGACCGTCGAGGGCACGAAGCATGTGGCAAAAGCGGATGCGTTGCGATGACGTCAGGCGTTTGTCGGGTGGGCTTCGTCCCGTGAGCGACCTGACAAATCTGTCGACCGATGACAGACGTTCGGATGCCATCGCGTCGAGTGGCACTATAGCGGCCAAGGGACGTCCGGCCTCGGTGCCATAAAGTAGCGCAATCTGGCAGCCATTTGCCGCCGAAAACGTGCGCATATGCTCGCCGAACTCGTCATGCCTGGAAACCGCCGGCGGCAAAGCGTTCACGACGTCAGCATCGTCTGTCAGGAGCGGCGGTGTGTTGGTAAGCAGTATGACGCCGGGATCGACGTCCGGTGTCCAGTAGACCGGCTGCCTGGTTGCCGGTCGCTCAGGATTTGCTGGAAAATCGAAGTCCCCACTGCGTCCGAAATTCGTTCGGCGATGGGGTATTCGGGGTACCTGCATTCTGAATGTCTGCGAACTCGCGCTGGTAGTCCGTATTGCGTCGCAAGAATTCCCAGGCGAGCGCATCTGGAGTTGCGGTGCGGATGAATTCGTAGGCCTGTGAGTCCTGCCACTGAGACGAGTCCGGCTTCATGCATCCTCCTGCGTTAGCGGACCATCCCGGTAAAACAGGGGGAAAGATGAGAGAATACCGGAAAACCGGTATTGACTGGACGTGATTGATGGACACCGGGCCACCGTTCGAGGGGACGCTCCCGGCTTACTGATCAGCCTCCCGCGTGACCTTGCATCACGCCGCCTCGACATCGGTCAGGAGCTTGAAAAGGCAATCTCCTTGGGCTGTAAGGGCCGGGGCGCGACGGCAGGCAACGAGACCGGACTGCGAGAAACGGATTTCTGTCACTGGTGTGCAGGGGTTTTCGACAGGATAAATGACCCCGGCACATTGGCCGGCGATGACGGTGTCGCCAATTTCGGCAGCGGGTTCGAAGATGCCGTGCATGTGAGCGTAGGTGAAAGCACCCCTGCCATTCACGCGCATGAGGCGGACGGGGGGCGACGGTTTAGTTTGGGCTTTGGGCAGGATCCCCATATGTTTGAGGATACGGTGCAGACCTTCGCTGGCGATAGCCTCCCCGCTGCCTGAAAGCGTGCCGCCACCGCCAAGCTCGGTGGTGAGGGCCGGCACGCCAAGAGCCTGTGCGGAAGCAGAAAGAGTCGTTGCGCCCCCGCCGCCGGCACCGTCGCTGATAGACCCAATCGGTGCGCCGAAGACATTCATGAGTTCGACCAGCCTGGAGGTCTCTTCTGCAGTGCTGCCACTTCGGATCAGGCAGCAGGGAAGATATGACAAGGATCTGCCGCCCGAATGCAGGTCGATTACGAGATCAGCCATGCCAAGCAGGACCGAATGCACAAAGTGGGCAATCATCTGGGTCGGGCCGCCATCTGGCGCGCCGGGAAAGAGCCGGTTCAGATTGCCCTCATCCAGGGGTGACACGCGCCGCCCCGCCGCCACGGCGGGGTAGTTGAGCGCAGGCAGGATCACGATGCGGCCGCGCACATCCCCCGGTTTGACCTGCCGAGCCAGCTTGGCGAGCGCGACCTGACCCTCATATTCGTCGCCGTGATTGCCAGCAATGAGTAGTGCTGTCGGACCTTCCCCATTTTTGATGCAGACGATCGGGATCGGGACCACGCCATAGGCGGATTGGTCGGTTGAGAACGGCAATCGCAGCCAGTCATGCTGCTTGCCGTCCCGATCGAAGTCGAGAGATGTCCAGATGCGCGTCCCGCCCGCCGGCGACTTCTTCATCTCAATGCAGCAGCGTGTTGAGGAAGCTGCGAGCGCGCGGGTGGTTTGGTGTCGAAAAGAAGGTGGCCGGGGCCGCCTGCTCGACGATCGAGCCCTGATCCATGAACACCACTTCGTCGGCGACCTCACGGGCGAAGCCCATCTCATGGGTGACGCAGATCATGGTCATGCCATCATGAGCGAGGCCGGTCATGACCTCGAGCACTTCCTTGATCATCTCGGGATCGAGCGCAGAGGTTGGCTCGTCGAACAGCATCAGGCGCGGGTTCATGCAAAGTGCACGTGCTATTGCCACACGCTGCTGCTGGCCGCCTGACAGTTGTGCTGGATATTTGTAGGCCTGTTCTGGAATGCGCACCCTTTCGAGATGGTGGAGTGCCAGGCTTTCGGCCTCACCGCGTGCCATGCCCCCCACACGACGCAAGGCGAGCGTGCAGTTCGAAAGCACTGTCAGGTGAGGGAAGAGGTTGAAGTTCTGGAACACCATGCCGGTCTGCCGGCGGGCAAGTGAGGTGTCCCTGGCGTTGTCACCCAGTCTCGTGCCGCCGAGAATTACGGTTCCCTGCTGATAGTTTTCCAACCCGTTGAGGCAACGGATAAGGGTGGATTTACCCGACCCGGACGGGCCGCAGATGACGATACGGGCGCCGCGGGAAACGCTGAGGCTGATGTCCTTCAGGACATGGAAGGCACCATACCATTTCTGCAGCGCTGTGATCTGGACGGCGAGGTCGTGAGCTGTGTCGTGCATGAGATGAAGATCTTTCCGAAAGCAGAGGGCAGGGCCGGTATCTGTCGTCGTTCATCGGGACATCGGCGCCAACAAGCGGCGCTCCAGCCATTTGATGCCTTGAGAGATTCCGAGCGCCAGCGAGAGAAAGATGATGCCGGCAACCATGAGCGGTTCGGCGTAGCGATAGGTTTCCGAGGCAATGTCGAAAGCCTGGCCGAGCATCTCCGGCACTGCCAGCACAGCCAGATAGGGCGTCGCCTTGAGAATCGAGACGAAATAGTTGCCCATGGGGGCTGCGATGTTGCGCAGCATTTGCGGCGCGATGACGAAGATGATCCGGTCGAGCCGACCAAGGCCGAGGGCTTTGGCTGCCTCCTGCTGGCCTTCGGCGATGGCATCGATTCCGGCCTTGAAGACCTCGGCAAGATAACCGCTGAAATAGATGCTGAGGCCGGCTATGCCTACGGTGAGCGCGTCGAGGCGAATGCCGTAGTAAGGCAGAATGAAATACAGGCAGTAGAGCCAGACCAGCACCGGTGTGGCGCGGATGAAGTCGATCAGGAAGCGGACGGCGAGGCCCTGAACGCCACCGCTCCGCCTTGTGATCTCGAGACAGAACCCGATCACGGCAGCACCGAGGCAGCTGCAGGCCGCAACGAGCAGGGTCATGCCGATGGCGCTCAGGATTGTCGGCACGGTCGAAAGCGCAAAGCTGGGATCAAATTCCATTGCGGGCCTCCCGAACCGGGTTCACTCGCCTTTCGACCCAGCGCCCAAACAGCGCAATCGGATAGCAGGCGACGAAATAGGCCATGAGCAACGATAGATAGATCGGAACCGGTTCGTACGCGATCTGCGAAATCTCCTTGGCCCTGAAGGTCATGTCGGTCAGCGTGATGAGGGACACAAGCGACGTCGCCTTCACCAGCTGGATGATGTGGTTGATGAAGGTCGGGCTCATCGCTACCAGCGCCTGGGGCAACTCGATGCGCAGCAGGATCGTCGGGCGCGACAGCCCGAGGGCCTGTCCTGCTTCCTTCTGGCCGCGGTCGAGCGCCTGCAGACCGGCGCGGACTGCCTGGCTTGCATAGCCGCCGATGTTGAGCCCGAGCACCATGGCGCCAACGGTCATGGCCGAGAGCGTCACCCCGATCACCGGCAGCGCATAGTAGAAGACGAAGAGCAGGATGATGACGGCCGAACTGCGCCAGAACTCGATCACGCTGGTCACGACGAACCGCACGAAGCCGGTCGCCAGATATTGCGCGACGCCGAAAACCAGGCCGAAAGGAATGGCAAACAGCAAGCCGTAGATCGTGATGCCGGCGGTGACCCGGAAACCTTCGAGGATGCCCAGCCAGATGTCGAGGATGCTCATTTGCCGACACCTGCCTCAACGGATCCACTACAGAGCTTGTCGGCTGTCATCGTCTCCGGAACGGCTTCGGGGGTGCCGAAGCCGTATTTGGCCATGATCCCAGCGACCGTCCCGTCCTTTCTCAAGGCGGCAAGCTGTGCGTCATACAACGCCTTGAGATCTTCATCTTCCTTGCGAAAGGCGACCGCGGCATAGTTCGCCTGCTCGTCGGCCACCACGAAAGGCGCCCGCTCCAGCCCTTGTGCGCTGCCTCCGTTCAAAAGGCCGATGACGGTTGGAGACGACAGGACGGCAACATCGATCCGACCGGCACGCAGAGCCGAAACGTTCGATTCAATGTCGGGAAACAGAAGCATGCGGTCGTTCGGCACGCCCGCGGCGGTGGCATTCCTTGCGACCACGCTGCCGCGCCCAGCGCCCATGGTAATGATGTCTTCGGCCACTCCGTCGGCAAAATACTCGTATTCCGCGTCACTGCTCATATTGGCGAAAGGAAGAACGGCTATGGACGCTCTGGGCAGAGACAAAGCCTCTGCCGTAGTCACGGAGGGCCTGGGGCCGGCATATTTGTAACCGCGGCCATGGACGGTGACGATCATGTCGGCGGGCAGCAGTTTTCGTAGCGACGAAATGTGAACCTGGAGTGTGTTCTCCCCCACGACCAGACCGGGCCAAACCGCATCGAAGAGTTCGGTCTTGCCGATCACCTCGTCCGGTCTCTCCAGCAAGATGGCGAGAATGTCGAAGGACCGCGCCGAAAGCTCCACCTGGCCCCTGGGCCCCAGCAGCAGCCTTTCAGTGCGTTTCAGGCGAAAGTTCCCGAAATCCACGTCCATTGGCCAAAAGCCCGTCGCTCGGGGGCAGGATAACCCATGACGGTTCTGTTGGCGAACTTCAGGACTGTTCAGAAGATTTCAGGACCGAACCAAGGACCTGAGCGGGAAGCGGTGTCACTCTACTTGCCACAAGAGGACACCATGACCGACAACAGCTCCTTTATCACCCCAACCGCAGCCGGCCGCTCCCGCTTGCAGCGACTGAATATTCAGAGGTCCAGAATTGTAGCATCGATTGCGGCCTTACCCCGTTTGGTAGGAGCTGCATTGAAAATGGCCTACGTGGATCCCTACACCAGTCGCGGTCGACGCCCACAAGTAGTTCCGGACGATGACCTTGAAGGCCGCGACCCTACTTGGTGAGTTGACGGAGACATTTCGTCGCCAGTCGTGTCAGTCCCGCTGAGGTCGCTGGCGTTACAGTGGCGTTTCGACCGGAAGACCGGCCGCCCTCCATTCCGGTAACCCATCTTCCACACGCCGCGCCTGAAAGCCGCGCTTCCGCAAGAGCGCGACGGCTTCAAAAGACATCACGCACCAAGGACCGCGGCAATAGGCGACGATCTCGCGATCCGGCTGCAAATCGGACAGCCGCTCCTCCAACTGGCTGAGCGGCACGTTGAGCGCTCCCGGCAGATGCCCGAGCGCGAATTCGTCGGCTGGGCGAACGTCGATAACGGTGACGAGCCCTTCGCTTATGAGCGCGTTCAGTTCCTCACGTGAAACCGGTTCCATGTCGTCGCGGCGATCGAAATAACCTCTGACGACGCGCTCGACTTCCGCCGAATGCCGCTCGGCTACCGACCGAATGGCGGCAAAAGCGGCAAGAACACTCGCGTCCGCGAGCTGATAGCGGACGAACTTGCCGTCCCGCTCGGATGTCACCAGTCCAGCGCGGCGCATCGCCTGAAGATGCTGCGAAACATTGGCGACCGGAAGCGAGAGCTTCGCGGCCAGGGCCTCCACGGTGCGCGGACCCTGCGCCAATTGCTCTATAAGCTCCAGCCTTTGAGGATTGCCGAGCCCCTTCGCGACGGCAGCAAACTGTTCGAAAAGCGCCTGCTTCGGATTGCGGATTGACATGGGTCTCTCAAGTACGTTAGTTAATTCAACATAATCATTGAATGATGCATACCACACCGGCACTGGAGGGACAAGTCCATGTCCACAAGGCTGTTTTCCGCGTTCTATTGGCTCGGTGCCACGCAAGGCTTCCAAAAGGCGCTGGCGTCATGACGGCGCGCGCAGCAATGAACCCCAAGTCTTGCTGCTCGCCGCTGTCTCACCGGTGTGGCTGGGCTATCGCCGGCGCGCTGAGCTAAAGCCGGCCGAATAGTCCGACGCCTATTTCATCTGAGGAGCACCGTCATGATCCTGAGGCAGTTTCTGCACTTCGAGCCCGTCGCCGCCTCGTATCTCTTCGGCTGCGGCGGAAAAGCCTCGGCCGCCATTGTCGACCCGGTCTTTCCAATCGAGCCTTATCTCGACGCGGCGAGCGCGACCGGCATGCGAATTCTATACGTAATCGACACGCATGTTCACGCCGATCACGTGTCGGCCGGCCGTGATCTCGCCGAGGCAGCCGGTGCGGAATACGTGCTCTTCGAAGGTGCGGACGCCGGCTTTGCGTTCCTTGGGGTCAAGGATGGCGACGTCCTCGAACTCGGAAACGTCACCGCGACAGTCGTGCACACACCCGGCCATACGCCGGAGCATATCTCTATGCTCGTGACGGACCGCACCCGCGCGGCCGAACCATGGTTCGCGCTGACGGGCCACACGCTGATGGTCGGCGACCTCGGCCGCACCGAGCTCGCATCAAGTGCTGAAGACGGCGCGCGGTCGCTCTTTGCCAGCGTGCAGCGGCTGAAGAATCTGCCCGACCATGTCGAGGTGCTGCCCGGCGCCTTCTCTGGGTCGGTCTGCGGCCGCTTGCTGAGCGGCAAGCCTACCTCGACCATTGGCTTCGAGCGGCGCTTCAACAGGGCCTTCCGGATCGAGGACGAGGCGGCTTTCGTCAGCGCGATGACCGCCGACATTCCGCCATCGCCGCCGGAAGCGGCCCGTACGCGCGCGATTAACGCGGGCAAAACTGAATGACGGTGGCCGCGCCTCCGTCCGGAGTGACGCTCGGGCTGGCGGCCAACTGGCGCCAGTTCGCGCTGCTCATCCTGATCAACGCCTTTGTCGGAGGCATGGTGGGCATCGAGCGCACGGTCGTGCCGCTGATCGGCGCGGAAGAGTTCGGCATCACCTCGACCACGCTCGTGGTTTCTTTCATCGTCAGCTTCGGCGTTATCAAGGCAGTCGCCAATCTCGTCTCCGGTCAGATGGCCGACCGGTGGGGGCGCAAGTGTGTGCTCATCCTCGGTTGGCTCTTCGCCCTGCCGGTGCCCTTCATGATCATCTGGGCGCCGGACTGGAATTGGGTTATCGCGGCCAATGCGCTCCTCGGCGTGAGCCAAGGATTTGCCTGGTCAATGACAGTCATCATGAAGATCGACCTGGTCGGCCCGAAGGGTCGCGGGCTTGCCGTCGGGCTCAATGAGTTCGCTGGCTACCTTGCGGTTGGCATCACTGCTTTCTCTACCGGCTATCTCGCCAGCCGCCATGGGCTGCGGCCGGTCCCGATCTATCTCGGCGTCGGTTATGCGATGCTCGGCACGATACTATCGATCCTGCTCGTGCGTGATACGCGCGAGTACGTGCGTGCAGAGCTGGCGAATCATCCACGCGAAGCATCAGCTCTCTCCTTCCGTGAAGTCTTTGCACTCACTTCCTTCCGCGACCGCAACCTCTTCGCTGCCTCGCAGGCAGGACTGGTCAACAACCTAAACGATGGCATGAGCTGGGGCATCTTTCCCCTCTTCTTCGCTGCGCACGGCCTCGGCGTCGAACGCATCGGCATCCTCAAGGCCATCTATCCACTCGTTTGGGGCGTGTTTCAGATCGTCACCGGCCCGCTCAGCGACCGCTTGGGTCGCAAAGGCCTGATCGTCGCCGGCATGTGGGTGCAGGCAGTGGCGTTGTTCCTGACCGCCGCGACCAGTGATTTCGCCTGGTGGCTAATCGCCAGCGTGCTGCTCGGTCTCGGCACCGCGATGGTCTACCCCAGCCTGATCGCCGCTGTGTCGGATGCGTCGCATCCCTCGTGGCGGGCGCGGTCGCTCAGCGTCTACCGTTTTTGGCGCGATCTGGGCTATGCGATCGGAGCACTCTCGGCCGGTTTAATCGCCGATTTCTTCGGCCTGGCGTCGGCGATCGCCGCGATCGCCGCGCTGACTTTCTTGTCGGGCGCAATCGTTGCGTTCTTCATGCACGAACGCCACGCCGTGAAGTAGACCGCCGCGTGCCATCTTTAGGAAGTTCACCCGTAAGATGCATGCCTTCACCCTCGGACTCACTTGACTGTAAAAACTCACAGGTCGAACAGGCCGGCGTACCGCTGCAGGTAGAGAGGCAGCCTTGATCGGCCGCAACCCCGTCGCGCACGCTTTCCCAGCTTGCACCGTTTCGCTCGAACTTGCGGTGCTCCAAATCGACTCGGGTCCGGTTCGGCGCCTCGGCGGTGAAGTGAACCTCCCATTCGCTGGTCTTGTTGAGATCTGTCTCGAGCCGCCATTGCGGCGTGATGTTCCAACTGAGGAGCACACGGTGCGGCGGCTCATAACCCAGTACATTCGCCCAACGGCACTCGCTGCCGTCGGCGCCGCGATCGTAGATGTGACCGCCAACGCGCGGTTCGAACACCGTCTCCGCGATCGGTAGACGAGTGTCGCGTTCTTCGCGCGACGGGTCTCTTCGGCGATTTCGGTGTCCTTCGCGGTGAAAAAGTAAATCGCCTTGCAATCACTGTCGAACTGCGCGGTCATGGGACGGGGGGCAACACCTACCATTCCAACCATAACGGTCATATCCGAACGTATTGACTTCCAGAGCCTTGCTTCAAAATCCTTCTTGCCGGTCATCGCTTTCTCTCTCTGTTTCTGAGTGGGTCTAGCCTCCGACCGTGACCTAGCGGCCGATCAGCAGGGCAGGGCCAGCACATAGATCTTCGCGCCTTCGGGACTGTCGGGCGTCAAGTCCGCGGCGGTAAGGCGTATGTGTTGATCCATCGTCTTGATGTGCCAACCCAACCGATGAGACAGCTATCCGTTCCGAACAGCGCCTCGGCGATCAAGGCATGATCGCCCGCATCTCGAGGTGTCAGCTGAGCCAATGTCGATATTGAACGCGCCTAACCTGGCGTGCCGATTGGCGATTTCCTGCGCCTCGTCGTCCGCCAACGACGCCTCGAGATCCTCCACAAGCATTTCCAGTCTTGGAGTTAAGGGCAAATGCCGACGGCCATCGCTCAGGAATTCGTATCAAGCCGGCTGTTTGGCCGACCATCGTTATTTGCGCGTTGCTTCTACCCGGCCGCCTCAAGAAAGCAGCGCATAAAGCACAGGCATTGGCGGATTCGTCGAAGCGACAATGTCGAAGCAAATTCGCGGCCATCTCGCTCGGTTAAAAAGGTGACCTAAGGAGGTTCAGCATAGCGCCGCGCAGCGGGAACCGGGACTGATCACCTCCGACGAATGGTCAACTCAGTTGCAATGGGCATGACGCGTGCCCTAAGCCCATAGGGTCCACTTTCCGCCGGGCCCTCGTAATACGCTAGGCATGGGTAAGGGCCCGTCAATACCAATTTCCTGCAAGTGACCGGCCGCGCCGGCATCCCCATCATGCGAACGACGTTCGTTATTCGGGGCAAGACATGCCGGTAATTGCCAATAATCTAGGAAGTCCGCTGCTGGCCAAGCTGCCCAGGGGAGATGCGATTGCTCATCATGGAGAACTCCTTCAGGGGGTGTTCGAAGATGATCACGGGGGACTGCATCGTGGGCTGGTAACGCTTCCGCTAAACGGTCTTCGTTCCAGCGCGTGGATTGAACTCGATGCTGGCGGAACACTCGGCGTCAAGCCGAACTGCCGCGTGAAGGCACTGCGGGCCGCAAAAATGACGTTGGAGCATCTCGGGAATCCGAATCTGGGTGGTCGCCTCGTTATCGAAACCGACATACCTGTCGGGCACGGCTACGGGTCCTCTACAGCCGATGTCGTTGCCGCCATCCGAGCAGTGGCAGCTGCATTGGGGGCGAGATTGCTTGCCTCAACGATAGCTCGCCTGGCGGTTGCGGCCGAAATTGCTTCAGACGCAATCGCGTTCGAAACAGAGGCGCTACTTTTTGCGCAACGAGAAGGCAAAGTCCTAGAGCATTTCGGTGGGGCCTTGCCGCCATTCGTGTTGGTCGGGTTCAAGGCCGACGCGACTGCCGGTGTTGATACGCTCGGCGTTGCTCCGGCTCGATACAACAGCGAGGAAATCCAGCTCTTCCGTGTTCTTCGCGGAATGGTCGCACGGGCCGTGCGCGAGCAGGACGCTCGTCTGCTTGGCAAGGCCTCGACGATGAGCGCGCGTATCAGCCAGCGCCATCTGCCGAAGCGACATTTCGAGGTCGTGACCGGGATCGCAGACCATTATCGAGCCTGCGGGATTCAGGTGGCGCATAGCGGCTCCCTTTACGGGCTTATGCTGGATGCCCAATCCGCCACTCGAGACAGTATCTCTTCGATAACCACGGTGCTGGAGAACGCCGGCTTTCAAGACATCGGCGTCTTCCCGATCAATACGGAGGAGATTTCGTATGTCCTTTGAAATCGACTATTTTCGAGCGCTGGAAACTCCGCGTCTCGCTCGGCTCGGCCCGAACGTCGCCGCGGCTGCATTTCCGTTGATGAAGTTGATGCCGGCACGCTTTATCCTCGATCAGGCCGAAAAATCGGGAGAGCTGAAGGCCGGCGCCCACATTGTCGAGACGACCTCGGGCACGTTCGGCATGGCGGTTGCACTACTTGCTGCGGCGCGGGGCTTTCGGCTGACATTGGTGACTGCGGCCACGTTGATTGATCAGGCTTACCAGCGCAGACTGGAACGGCTGGGCGCGAAGGTCGTGGCCCTTGCGGATGAACGGGGCGACGGCAATCAGTCTGGAAGACTGGCGCATCTCAAGGCGATAATGGAAACTGAGCCCGGTGTTTTCTGGACGCGGCAGTACGACAGTGCAGGCAATTGGCAGTCCTATGCCCGACTGGCGGAACTGTTCGTTCGCTCAATGGGGCAGGTTGACTGGCTTGTCGGTTGCATCGGGACCGGCGGCTCGCTGTGCGGGACCGGGACTTTTCTGCGTCAGGTCTTTCCGCACCTGAAAATAGTCGCCGTCGACACGCATCGCAGCGTGCTGTTTGGGCAACCTTTGGGCAAGCGGATGCTGCGCGGGCTTGGCAACAGCGTCATTCCGGCGAATGTCCGGCATGAACTGGTTGACGAAGTCCACTGGGTCGGAGCCTATGCGGCCTATCATCAGACACACTCGCTGTTGCGTAACCAGGGTATCTTCATGGGGCCGACAAGCGGAGCCGCAGCCCTCGTCGGCGACTGGATAGCACGGAGCAATCCGGACGCGGTCGTCGCAGTCATCATGCCTGATGAGGGACATCGCCATGCCGACACGGTCTACAACGACGACTGGCTCGCAAAGCTCTCAGATTGGCCGTGCGAGGCTGCACGGGCGCCCGAGACCCTTGCTTCAATCGAACCGCGTGCAGAATGGGAGTGGACGCGCTTCGAGTGGTCAAGAAGGCATCTGGACAATGTCCTTTCTGCGCAGGCGGGGCCTAGTTGAATGGGCGATCGCTATTTCGGGCAACGCTTTCACCTAGCCACCGCCAGGCATCCCCTATGCTTTCAAAAGTGCTCGAGGACACAGAGGGGCCTGCCGAGACATCGAGATCTTTCAGGCCGCTTGCAGTTGCGATGGCAACCACCCGGTCATTGCGGCCGATGATCTGCTTCTCGCGCATTTGCTGAATGGCCACCAGCGGGGCGACAGATGCAAGCTCGACGAACAGGCCTTCCTTTGCGGCCAGCGCTTTTTGCATGCAAAGCAGCTGTTCGTTGGAAACACCGACAGCAAGACCTCGCGTGTCGCGCAACGCCTTGACTGCCTGATAGGTGCTACGTGTCGTACCTATTGACAATGCAATCGTTTCGAAGGCCGGTTTCTGGTCCTCGATCCGATCGAGGCCTTTTTCCAGTGCGGCAGATAGCGAGCCATGCACTTCAGCTGCAACGAGCCTGGGGATACCTCCGATCTTCCCTAGCCTGAACAGGTCTTGGAAACCCGCCGCCACGCCTGCAAGGGCATCACCGTAGCAAACAGGAAGTACACACCAGTCGGGAATGTCGCCACCCGATTGCTCTGCAATCTCAAAGGCGATCGTCTTGTAACCTTCGATTCCAACTGGATGACTGCCGACGACTGGATTGCGATAAGGAGATGTAACGAACCAGCCTGGCAATTCGGCGAGCCGCTCGAGAAGGCTCCACCTATCGGTCTTTTGAACCATCGGAACAACTGAGGCACCATATGCGCGAATTTGCGACAGCATGGGACCAGCGGCGCCTGCGAATGTCACGACGACGCAGCCGAGTCCGGCTCGGGCCGCATATGCTGCCAAAGATGCCCCCGCGTTGCCGGAAGAAGCAGTGGTGAGCACCTTCGCCCCCTGAGCGCGAGCCATCGACGCGATAATCGTCGAAAACCGGTCCTTATGCGACCAGGTCGGATTGCGCCCTTCGTCCTTGATGAAAAGGCGGGGCACACCAATAGCCTCGCCGAGGTACTGGGCGGGCAACAGTGGCGTAAGCCCTTCGCCCAGCGACACCACCTTGTCGAAGAATGGCAGAAATGTTTCGTATCTCCACAGGGAGTTACGAAGGGCATCTCGATCACTGCCTGGGTTTTCAGGCATGTCGAAGCACTGCGTGTACATGGGTTGGAAATTGGCCGGAGCTTTTTCAAAGCAGATGGGGCAGCCGCGGGAGTCAATTTTGAGGTCGTTTGCGTATTCTGCTGCACATCGGATGCAGCGGTACCCAACAACTGTCGCCATGTTGATCCAATGCTCCGCTTTCAAGGTTCTGAATCGTCGATGCCGCCATCGGTGGACCCTTTGCGCGCCATTTATTGCATCGCCTCGTTCGATGCATGTAGGACGGCACTTCACCAGCCTCAGGCGAGGAAACCCGCAGCTGTTCAAACAGCGCATCCCACCGCTTGTCAATGAAAATGTGCACTATAGTGCGTTACACTATAGTGCACATATTGAGGTATTTAGACGATGAACCTTCGAAATGTCTTTGGTTTCAATCTGCGGCGAATTCGCCGGGAACGCCAGCTTTCGCAAGAGCAATTAGCCCGACTCGCCGGTTGTGCTCGGGCCTACCTAAGTGGCGCAGAAGCAGGGCGCCGTAACGCCACGTTGGATATGCTGGAGGCATTCGCCAAGGTGTTAGAGGTAGAACCCGGCGTTCTTCTGAGGCATCCCGGCGCGGACTGCGACAAGAAATAAAATTTCTACACAATTCTGTGAGATCCCCTGAAAAATGCAACTTATAGTTAGCAATATGCATTCCGTTCACTGAACCGTGTCTGACAAGACCGAACTGCACTGTCATCATCAAAGTGGATGCTTGCATATTCGGCGGGGCAATGGACCGCATAGAGTTCGCAAAACTTAGAGGTGCGCTCGCGCGCATTGATGCGGCGACTTCGCCAGCAGAGGTACTGGACGCGCTGGTTAACACCTTGAGGCCTTTCGGCTTTCATCATCTGCTCATTACAGGGTTGCCATTACCGCAACAGGGGCCGTGGCAGCGCGAAATAATATACGATGGCTGGCCAGTGGAGTGGCTGGAGCGCTACCTCGCAAGCGGGCACTTCGCCCATGATCCCTGTGCCCTGCGGTGTCGCATCTCCGGACTTCCATTTGCCTGGCACGAGCTGTCGCCCGGTCAAATGACCAAGGGGCAGCTGCGTGTCATGGATGAGGCAGCGGAGTTCGGACTAAACGACGGGTTCTGCATTCCTATCCACGAGCCACGGAGAGCCCCAGCGGTCGTGACCGCGGCCGGAAAACGCATAGAGTTTGCCGCGGGAGATGTTCCTTTCCTCGAAACTGTGTGCCTGCAAGCATTCAGGGCGTTGCGCCGGCTGATGGCCGAAGGAAGTGAGATCGACCTCAAGCTGACTGATCGAGAGCGCGAGGTGCTGACATGGATAGCGGCCGGCAAGGCGGCCGAGGACGTAGCCTGTATTCTTCGCATCTCCAGATTCACCGTTGAGCGACATCTGAGCAACGTCCGGGAAAAGCTCGATGTCGTAAACACGATCCAGGCGGTTGTGGAGGCCATGCGGCGCGGGGAGATTCATCCCTGACACTTCCAAAAAACCAGTATGGATGAGCTTTTCCGC
>MEEF01000027.1 GCA_001724355.1 Mesorhizobium sp. SCN 65-20
GTCACCCGCGCGATCGAGCGGCTGAAGCACGGCTTCGACTGGCGTGCGCAAGAGGCCGCGATCAACCGCCACCCGCAATTCGTCACCGAGATCGACGGCCAAAAAATCCATTTCCTGCATGTGAAGTCGGGCGCTGCCGGCGCGGTGCCGCTGCTTCTGCTGCATGGCTGGCCGAGCTCGTTCATCGAGTTTTTGGGCGCGATCGGTCCGCTGACAAAGGCCGGCTACGACCTCGTCATCCCGTCGCTGCCCGGCTTCGGCTTCTCGGGGCCGACGCGCGAGGCCGGCTGGAACGACGGCCGCATCGCCAGCGCCATGCTCGAGCTGATGTCGCGCCTCGGCTACACCAGCTTCGGTGTGCAGGGCGGCGACGCCGGGGCGATCATCGCACCCGCCATTGGCCGGGCGGCGCCCGATCGCGTCATCGGCGTGCATGTCAATGCGGCGACGATGGGCTTCATTCCGCTCGGGCCCATCGAGCCCAGCGAGATCGCCACGTTCAGCGATGCCGAGAAGAGCCGTTTGCTGCGCCTGCAGCAGTTCATGGCCGAGCGCTTCGGCTTCAACGCGCTGCAGTCGAGCCGGCCGCAGACGCTGGCCTATGGCATTTCGGACTCGCCGGCGGGGCTGGTCGCCTGGCTGGGCGACATGTTTGCCGGCTTCGGCGACAGCCCCAATGCAGTCGAGCTCGACCGGTTCCTGACCAATGTGCTGGTCTACTGGTTCACCGGCACGGCGGCCTCATCGATAAGGCTCTACTACGAAAACGCGCACGACCCCGAGGCGTGGTCGCCGAAACCGAATTCGGGCGTGCCGACCGGCGTTGCCGTGTTCGCCCGCGACGAGGTCGCCATCCGCCGCTACGGCGAGGAAGGCAACACGATCGTGCGCTGGACGGAGCTCACCAGCGGCGGCCACTTCGCGGCGATGGAAGTGCCGGAGGCCTGGGCGGAAGATGTGGCGGCGTTCTTTGCCGGGCTGCGGGGCTAGTGGCGCAACGACGCCACCTCTCTGACCAGCGCGCCCACGCGCTGACGATCGCCGGCTTCAGGCTGCGCCCGCGGCCTGGGGCCGGTCCTGCTCGCGCCAACAGGCCGGGCCGGGCGAAGTGATGCGGCGGATGGGCGCTGCCTGATCCTCCGGCGCCGAACTGCCGAACGGCGGCCCTCGCTCCATGGCATCTAACAGCAAGAGATTGGCTGCTCGCAGCAATCTCCGCTTCCGTTGCATCGCTATCTCAGCCGCATCGTCAAATCCAATGAGGACCTGAAGATGAATAGGCTTCTGAAAACGACCGCAACGACTATCGTGGCCGCGATGGCGGCCGCATCGCTGTATTCCTCTACCGCTTATGCTGGCCCGGCAACGAACGTGCACCAGCACGCCACGCAGCGCGCAAAAAAGCTCGAGTGCTGGAAGTTTCTGCTCTGGACCAATTGCCCGCTCACCCACAGCTACACGAGCGGCTACAGCTTCCCCGGCCCGGTAGGCCATTCGACGCCTGAAGGCACCAAGCCCAGCGAGGGCAGCAGGAGCTACGGACAGTCTCACAACAAGAGCTCCACGCACAGCAACGGCACCAGCTATGACGCGGGCATCACCACCGGCAGCATTGGTGGCAATACCGGCGCCGGGCAGAGCACGCACAGCGACGATAGGCCAGGCGCCGCAGCAGGCAGCAATCCCGGCGACAACACCGGCTCCGTCAACCAGGGCGGCCAGGGTAGCCAAGGCGGCCAGGACAACCAGGGCGGTCAGGATAACCAGGGCGGCCAGGGCAACCAGAGCGATCAGGGCAACCAGAGCGGTCAGGGCAACCAGGGCGGTCAGGACAACCAGGGCGGCCAGGGCAACCAGGGCGGCCAAGGCAACCAGGGCGGCCAGGGCAACCAGGGCGGCCAGGGCAACCAGGGCGGCGGCCAGGGCAACCAGGGCGGCGGCCAGGGCAACCAGGGCGGCGGCCAGGGCAACCAGGGCGGCGGCCAGGGCAACCAGGGCGGCNGGCAACCAGGGCGGCGGCCAGGGCAACCAGGGCGGCGGCCAGGGCAACCAGGGCGGCCAGGGCAACCAAGGCGGCGGCCACCCCAACAACGGACTTGGCAACGGCGGGGGCGATGGCGTTCCCGGAGGGTCTGACAAGACCGATACCGACCGCTAACCGCTGAGCATTTCGCCTAGCGGCGGACACGCCTCCCAAATGGGACGGGCGGAGGCAACGACGGCGCCGGGCAGCGGCCAGTGCGGCCGGCAGTGAAGGGCAAGTGGAAACACTTGCCCTTCCGACATTCAACCAGAAGACAAAGCCTTCACTTGCCCGAACATGGGCCACGGGAACGGCCGCCTGGGCACGGAGCGGGCGCGTTCCTGGCGACGAGGGGCAGCGATGCTCCGTCGCAGCGGATTTCCGGAATCTCCGGCCGACAGTGGCGGCGACCCTGCCATTGCGCTGACCCGCCATGGGGCACTGGCACAAACCTCCGGGTGTATATTAGAATCTGACGGGCCGACCAGGCCCGGAGGATCAGGCGATGCCAACTTCAATTGGATTGGCTGCTCACCTGGCGGTCGGTCAACTCGAGCGTCGCGGCATGGACCCCGCGCCCCTTCTTGCACGGTCCGGCCTGTCGCAAGCAGCCGTCGCCAAACGCGAGCACGTCAAGGTCAAGTCGGTGATCGACTTTCTCGATCGCGTTTCGCTTGCCGTGAAAGACGAGTGGCTCGGCCTTACCATGGCGTCGGATTTCGACCTGCGCGAGATCGGCATGCTTTATTATGTAGCGGCGTCGTCCAACCGATTTGGCGACGCGCTCAAGCGCGTCGAACGCTACGTGCGCATCGCCAATGAGGCCCTGGTGGTGCGCGTGGTCCATGGGTCAGGTTGCCGTATCAGGCTCTCCTATGTGGGTGTACCCCGGCACGTGGACCGACACCTGATGGAGACCTTCGCGGTCACGCTCCTGCGGCTTTGCCGCCAGCTTGCGCGGCGGGATGTCGTGCCCCTGTCGGTCAGTTTCGCCCATCACCGCCCGGACGGTCGCAAGATGCAGCGTGCCCTTGGCTGCGAGGTCAACTTCGGTGCCCCCGAGGACGCCATGGATTTCGACGCGGGCGTGATGGACCTGCCCCTGGCTGGCCATGATCCCTACCTCGGCCAACTGATGGTGAAGGCCTGCGAGGTTGCCATTGCGGCGCGCGCGGCCAGGATCAGCCCGTTTCGAACCGAGGTCGAGAACATCATCGCAATCCAGCTGCCCCACGCCGAGGCGCGGGCCAAGGCGGTCGCTCGCCAGCTCGGCCTCAGCGAGAGGACCTTTGCCCGGCGCCTGGCCGCCGAGGGTCTGAGCTTCGGCGATATCCTCGACCAGTTGCGGCGCGATCTCGCCCTGCGCTATCTCCAGGAAAAGCGCCCGGCGTCCCAGATCGCCTGGCTGATCGGCTTCAACCAGCCCAGCGCATTCAGCCACGCGTGCCGGCGCTGGACCGGCAAGAGCCCGCTGGAGTTTCGGCGCAGCTCCGAGATGTCGCTGGCCTGACTGCCACGCCAGAAATGCTGGCCGTTCACAAGAATGTTCGCAGCAAAAAACAGGAACCAGCCCAAAATCTGCGTTTGTAGTGGGGTGCGTAGCGCTGTGGCCTTTCAGGCCGCGCGCGCCACCTGTGGCCGGTTCTGCTCACGCCAGGAGGCCGGGCTGAGCGCGGTGACCCGCCGGAACTCGCGGTTGAAGTTGGACTTGGTCTGGAAGCCGGAATCGAGCATGGCCGCGGTGACCGACATATCGGTGTCGCGGAGCAGGCGGCAGGCTTCGGAAATCCTGATGTCATTGATGTATTGCGAGACGTTCTTGCCGGCGAGGCGGTTGACGGCGCCCGAGATCTGCCGTGCCGGCACGCCCGCGCGCCGGGCCAGCCGCGACAGGGTCAGATTGTCGTCGCGATACAACTTCTGCTCCACGAACAGGCGCTGGATCTGGTCGAGGACCTCGCGGTCCTGTTCGGAAGACGACGGCTCGGGTGGGCTGGGCTGGGGCGTTGTGGACGGATGCGCGCGCGATGCCACGAAGGCGGTCAGGCCGATGAAAAACAGCCCTAGGATGTTGGCGTTGCTGGCGATGATCTCGGCGTTCGCACCCATCGACCATTCGAAGGCGAGCAGCACGCCGAGGTCTAACAGGGCCGACAGGCAGAGTGCGACTGCGGCGATGATCAGGGCGCGGTGGGCGGCGACCGCACTATCGAGGCGCGCCTCGACCAATCCATCCGGGCCGCTGCGTCCGAGGTTCAACACGGCGATCGCATAGCCGACGAACAGCACGATCAGCGCGACATCAATGAGAGCGGGCATGAACAGCACAAGGGCGGTCATGACCACCGGCGGCAAGGCGTGAAGCCAGCGCATGGGGCCGTCATCGAGATCGTCGCGCTGGAGCAAGGTGCGGAAGCTGAAGAGCACCAGTGGCGGCAGGCTGGCTGCCAGGATCGGCAGGACATAGCGCGCCGCCTCGACATGGTAGCCCCAGCGCAGGCCGACGACGACCGACTGCACGGCGCAGAGGGCGACGAGGACGAGGAAGGCGGTGTTGCCGCCTGTCGTTTCCCGGGCGCGCAGGGCCGTGACGAGCAGGATGACCAACAGCAGGGCGGCGACGAAGGACAGGGGCACGAAGATCAAGGCGAATCCCACCTGAGAGCAGACGGCCGATCATGGCCTGCATCGCGATCAAGCACGACCTGAATCGCGATCGAGGACGCCGATGATGGCCGATTTCGCCATTGCTGGCTCGTCTTCATTCGCAACAGAGCGAGGTTCCCATGCTCCAGCTACTCTCCACCATTCCCGCCCTCATCGGCTTCGTTTCCGCCTGCTTCGCTTCGGAAGCCGGCGTGCGCGAGGTGTCCGTTGCTCAGCCCGGTCGCGACCTGGCCGTGACCGTGTGGTATCCGGCCACCCCCGGCGGCAAGCCGACCGTCGTCGGCGACAACAAGGTGTTCAAGGGCGCGGCTGCCGCCATTGATGCACCTGTGGTGCCGGGACGCCATCCTCTGGTGCTGCTGTCGCATGGCTCGGGCGGCAGCGTGCAAGCCATGGGCTGGCTGGCGGCGGAGCTCGCCAAGGCGGGCTTCGTCGTCGCCGGCCCCAACCATCCGGGTACGACCACCGGCGACTCCACACCTGCCGACACGCCGAGGCTGTGGCAGCGCACCGCCGACCTTTCGGCCGTCATTGATGCAATGACCAAGGACCCGGCTTGGAGCAGCGTCGTCGACGCCGACAGGATCGGGGTCCTCGGTTTCTCGCTTGGCGGGGCCACCGCTATGGAACTCTCGGGCGCGCGCGCCAGTCTCGAGGCCTATGCGAGCTATTGCGACAGCTACGGGAAATGGGATTGCGCCTGGTTTGCGGGCGGCGTCGGCTACGTCGATGACGAGCCGGTGAAGGTCGACAAGCTCGACCTGCGCAGCATCGACCGGGCGCGCTTCGAGCAGTCGAACCTCGACCGCCGCATCAAGACGGCCGTACTGGTCGATCCTGGCCTTGCGCAGGCCTATGACGACGGGAGCCTGAAGGAGATCGCGATCCCGATGCACTTCATCAATCTCGGCACTGTCGACACCATTCCGTTGGCCGTCATCTCCGATCGACTGGCGCAGCTGACGCCCAACGGCAGCTACCGCACTGTGGCGGGCGCCACGCATTTCAGCTTCTTGCCGGAGTGCAAGGAAGGTGCGGCCGAATTCCTGAAGTCGGTGGGCGAGATAGACCCGATTTGCTCGGATGAGGCCAACCGACCACGCGCTGAGCTACATGCGGAGATAACAGGGTTGGTGAAGGATGCACTGGTGCGTGACCTGATGGCTCCCGGGCGATGAGCCCTGCCCGGCGCCGGCCGCAGGGTCGGTGCCAGGCAGACGTGCAAGATCCTCAGCGCGGCCCAAACGCGGCAAGGAAGATGCGCACGCTCTCTTGTGCGTGGCCGCGGCAGGCTTCGCGCGGCAGGATGGCGCCGTCGCCGAGAAGCATGGCGTCGTTGACCGGACCGCCCATCACCAGCCAGTTGAAGAAGCCTGCGGCGGCTTCGAGGTCGTCAGCTTGCAGCTGGCCGAGCCGGCGATAGCGCTCGAAGGCGCGCGACAGGCGGTCGATCGAGCGCTGCGGGCCCAGCGCGTGCAGCGCCTTGCCAAGCTTGGGAAAGCGCTCGACTTCGCCGATGACCAGCCGCCGGAGCTGCATCAGCCGCGGCGTCATGACGATGGTCAGCTGGAGTTCGGCGAATTCCAGCAGGTAGTCGGCAATCGGCCTGTCGTCTTCCGGCTCCAGCACCTGCTTCTGATGCTCGTCGCCGGCAAAGCCCGTCATGCCGCGAACGACGTCGAGAAACAGCGCCTCCTTGCTCTGGAAATGCGCATAGACGGTCTGCTTCGAGACGTCCGCCCTGGCTGCTATCTCATCCATGTTGGTGCCGAGAAAGCCGTGCTTGAGAAACAGTTCGGCTGCCGCCGCGACTATCGATCTGCGCGAGCGTTCCACGCGCGTCTTCACCCCGGCGGCCATCGGCACCCCTCATTTGCATCCACCCGGCAGGCCGGGGCCGTTGGCCAGGATAGTGCGGAACGGTTGACTAATCAAACTGGACGGTCCAGTCTAATTTGGAACGGAGGAGAGCGAGGATGCCAAGGCAGGATAGAGCTATCCGGACGGTTTCATGCCGGTGCGGCGGGGTGGAGTTGGAGGCCAGCGGCGCGCCGATCCTGACCGCGGCGTGCCACTGCAAGAGCTGCCAGAAGGCCGGGCAGCAGTTCGAAAGCCTGCCCGGCGCGGAAAAGGTGCTGGGCAGCGACGGCGGTACCGACTTCGCGCTGTTCCGCAAGGACCGCGTGCGCTGCCTGAAAGGACAGGATGCCCTGGCGGAGAGACGGCTCAAGCCGACGAGCAAGACGCGGCGCGTCGTGGCGACGTGCTGCAACTCGCCGATGTTCCTGGAGTTCACCAACGGCCACTGGCTGAGCATCTACAACGCCCGTTTGCCCGCGGACGCGCGGCCGGCGGTCGAGATGCGCACGATGACCGCGGACCGCAGGCCGGGCGTCGCGTTCGACGACGGCCTTCCCAGCTACTCAAGGCATTCGGGACGCTTCATGTGGAAGCTCATGTCGGCCTGGGCAGCGATGGGGTTCCGCAGCCCCAAGCTGGACTATGTGAGGGGAGAGCCCGATGTCCAAGGCTGAGAAGATCGAGATCCGCAACGTGATCTCTCCCGGCCATGTCGTGCGCGTCGACAAGGCCAAGTACATGGCCATGCGAGCGGCGCTGCTGTCGGTGCTGCCGGCCGCTTCGCCCGGCCTGACGGTCACGGAGGCCAAGGCGGGCGTGCTGCCGCTGTTGCCGCAGGACCTGTTTCCCGGCGGCGAGAAGGCCGGCTGGTGGCTGAAGGCAGCCCAGCTCGACCTCGAGGCGCAAGGCATCGTCCGGCGCGAGGCGACCAAGCCGCTGCGCCTGCACCGCGCCTAGTGCGGCTGCAAAGGCGGGCTGTCTGTCAGATCATTTCCAGCGGACGCTTGCGCGCCGGCGGCGGGAAGAGCCGGTCGAGCTCGGCGAGGTCCTCCGGCGTCAAGCGAATGTCGCGGGCGGCGGCGTTCTGGCGGACATGTTCGAGCCGGCTGGCCTTGGGAATGGCGATCACGCCATCCTGGGCCATGACCCATGCGAGTGCGATCTGGGCCGGCGTTGCGTCGTGGCGAGCCGCGATCGCGCCGAGCCCGGCGTCATCCGCGAGTTCGCCCTGCTCCACCGGTGAATAGGCCATGGCCGGCATGCCGCGCCCGCGGCACCAGGGCAGAAGGTCGAACTCGATGCCGCGCCGGGTGAGGTTGTAGAGCACCTGGTTGACCTGGGCGTTGCGGCCCCCCTCAAGTCCTTCCAGCTCGTTCATGTCGGCGGTGTCGAAGTTGCTCACGCCCCAATGGCGGATCTTGCCGGCCCGGTGCAGCTCCTCGAAGGCGGCGACGGTCTCGGCGAGTGGCACGCCGCCGCGCCAGTGCAAGAGATAGAGGTCGATGCGGTCTGTGCGCAGGCGCTTGAGGCTCGCCTCGCAGGCGCGGATGGCGGCATTCCGTGCGGCGTTGGACGGCAGCACCTTGGAGACCAAGAAGACCTCGTCGCGGCGCCCGGCTGTCGCCTCGCCGACGATCTCCTCGGAGCCCCCGTAGCCATACATCTCGGCGGTGTCGATGAGGGTGAGACCAAGGTCCATGCCGAGCTTCAGGGCGGCGACCTCGTCGGCCGCCCTGCGCCTGTCCTCGCCCATCATCCAGGTGCCCTGGCCGAGCACGGGGATCGCCTCGCCGGAGGGAAGCGACGTGGTGGCGTGGGGCATGATGGGCTCCTCTCCGATTCGAGCCCGACGAGCTTACTTCGGCGGGTTGGCCTTGAGCCAGGCCTGCATGCTCTTGATCTCGGCCTCCTGCGCCGCGATGACCTCCTCGGCCAGCTTGCGCATCTCCGGGTTCTTGCCGTGCTCGAGCTCGATCTTGGCCATGTCGATGGCGGCCTGGTGGTGCGGGATCATGCCGCGCGCGAAGTCGACGTCGGCGTCGCCCGACATCTCCATGGACGACATGGTCGCGTGCATCTTGTCCATCGTGGCCTTGTAGGCCTCCATGGCGGCGCTGTTCATCGCGGGTGCGGCCATGCCGCCCATGTCCATCTTGCTGTGGTCCATCTGGGCGTAGCCCGTGCCGATGGCTGCGAGGCCGACGAAGGTGGCGGCCGACAGGGCAAGGGCGGTCTTGCGTGCAAAGGTCATTCCAGTCTCCTCGTTTGACATTCCCTTAACGCGTCCGTAGCCGATCGGCTCCGTCACAGCTTCAGATTGCGCAGCCGCAACGAATTGCCGACGACCGAGACGGACGACAGCGCCATCGCGGCGGCGGCAATCATCGGCGACAGCAGCGTGCCGGTGACCGGGTAGAGCACGCCGGCGGCAATCGGCACGCCGAGCACGTTGTAGATGAAGGCGAAGAACAGGTTCTCCTTGATGTTGCGGAGCGTGCCCTTGGCCAGGCGCCGCGCCCGGACGATGCCGGTCAGGTCGCCCTTGACCAGGGTGATACCGGCACTCTCCATGGCGACGTCGGCGCCCGTGCCCATGGCGATGCCGACATCGGCGGCGGCAAGCGCCGGCGCGTCGTTGACGCCGTCGCCGGCCATGGCGACGCCCTCGCCCTTGGAGCGCAGTTCGTCGATCAGCGCCTTCTTGCCCTCGGGCAGCATGTCGGCACGCACCTCGTCGATACCGAGCTTCTGGGCGACGGCCCTGGCGGTGCGGGCGTTGTCGCCGGTGGCCATGATGATGCGCATGCCGAGGTCGTGCAGGTTGCGGATGGCTTCGGCCGCGGTCGCCTTGATCGGATCGGCGACGGCGACGAGGCCGGCCGTCTTGCCGTCTACGGCAACGAACATGGCGGTCTTGCCATCGGCGCGCAGCGCATCGGCGCGCTCGGAAAGCGCTGCAATGTCGAGGCCGAGATCGGTCATCATCGCAGCATTGCCGAGCGCGACCTTGCGGCCCGAGACCACGCCCGAGACGCCCTTGCCGGTGACCGACTCGAAGTCCTGGGCGTCGGGCACGGCGACGCCGCGCTGACCTGCTCCCTCGACGATCGCCTCGGCGAGCGGATGCTCCGAGCCCTTCTCGAGGCCGGCCGCCAGCGACAGCAGCTCGCCTTCGGCAATGCCGTCGGCAACGACGACGTCGGTCAGTTGCGGGCGGCCCTCGGTCAGCGTGCCGGTCTTGTCGACGATGAGCGTGCCAACCCTGGAGAAGCGCTCGAGCGCCTCGGCGTCCTTGATCAGCACGCCGGCCTGGGCGCCACGGCCGGTCGCGGTCATGATCGACATCGGCGTGGCGAGACCGAGCGCGCAGGGACACGCAATGATCAGCACCGCCACGGCCGAGACGATGGCGAAGACCATGCTCGGCTGCGGACCGACCAGCGCCCAGACGATGAAGGCGACAATGGCGATCAGCACCACCGTCGGCACGAAATAGTACGAGACGCGGTCGACGAGTCCCTGGATGGGGGCGCGGCTGCGCTGCGCCTTGGCGACCATGTCGACGATCTGCGACAGGACCGTGTCGGCGCCGACCTTCTCGGCGCGCATGATCAGCGAGCCATTCTTGTTGAGCGTGCCGCCGGTGAGCTTCTCGCCTTCGACCTTCTCGACCGGGACCGGCTCGCCGGTGATCATCGATTCGTCGACCGAGGAGCGGCCCTCCAGCACGACACCGTCGACCGGGATGCTGTCGCCGGGACGGACGCGCAGGCGGTCGCCGCTGATCACGGTTTCGAGCGGAACCTCGCTTTCGCTGCCGTCATCGGCGATGCGGCGCGCGGTCTTGGGCGCCAGGTCGAGCAGCGCGCGGATGGCCGAGCCCGTGCGCTCGCGCGCCCTGAGTTCCAGCACCTGGCCGAGGAAGACCAGCGCGACGATGACGCTCGCAGCCTCGAAATAGACGGGCACCGAGCCGCCATGGCTGCGGAATTGTTCGGGGAACAGGTCGGGGAACAGCGTGGCGACGACGCTGTAGAGATAGGCCGCGCCGACGCCGAGCGTGATCAGCGTCCACATGTTGGGGCTGCGGTTGCGGAACGAATCCAGGCCGCGCTGGAAGAAGGGCAAGGCGGCCCAGAGCACGACCGGGGTCGCAAGGATCAGTTCCAGCCACGCTGCCGTGCGGTCGCCCAGCCATTCGCGGACCGGGACGCCGAACATCGGCCCCATGGCGATGACCAGCAGCGGGATGGACAGCACCGCACTCACCAGGAAGCGGCGGGTGAAGTCGATCAGCTCGGGATTGGGGCCCTCCTCGCCCGTCGGCACCATGGGCTCGAGCGCCATGCCGCATTTGGGGCATGAGCCGGGCTTATCCCTGATGATCTCCGGGTGCATCGGACAGGTGTATTGCGTGCCCTTGGGCATGGCCTGCTCTGCAGGCTTGCCGGAAAGATACTTCGCCGGCTCGGCCTTGAACTTGCCCTCGCAGGTCGGCGAGCAGAAATAGTAACCGGCACCCTCGTGCTTGAGGAAATGCCGGGCGCTGGAGCGGTCGACGTCCATGCCACAGGCCGGATCGGTGGCGCTGACGTATTTTCCCGGTTCCTTGGCGAACTTGTCGCGGCAGCCGGCGCTGCAGAAGTGGAACAGATGGCCCTGGTGCTCGAGCGTCGGCTTGCCGGCGGCGGCGTTCACGAGCATGCCGCAGACGGGATCGCGAAGCACATTTTCCGGGGTTTCGGAGTCTCTCGACGAATGATCGTGGTGGTGATGATGTTCATTCATAAGTAGAATCCACGTCTCTAGTAGAAGAATCTACGCTTCTCTTGCCGAATCGAGCATATGGGTTCCAGCGGGCGGAAGGTCAACGCACCAGCCGGGCGGCGCTTCGCCCCAGGGAGCGGCGGCCCATACCCATCGCAAAAAAATCGCGCTATAGACGCGGCCTCAAGGGCGAGGCCATCCGAGGTACATGACGACTATCCCGCTCAAGCTGGAACAGCTGATCGACGCTGACGAACTGCGCCGCCAACTCACCGCGCTGACCAGCGAGAGCGGCGGGGACGGTACCGCGCCGGCCATCCGCGCCACGGCGCTCTTGCTTTTCAAGGAGCGGATCGCGGCCGGCAAGAGCGTCGCCGAGGCGATGCTGATGGAGGACGAGGGCGGCACGGCCTGCGCGACGCGGCTGTCCCACCTGATGGACGAGATCATCCGCGTCCTCTACGACTTCGCCGTCACCCATGTGTACCGGGCGAAGAACCCGTCGCAGGCCGAGCGCATGGCGATCGTTGCCGTCGGCGGCTTCGGACGCGGCACCCTCGCTCCCGGCTCTGACATCGACCTCTTGTTCCTGCTGCCCTACAAGCAGACGCCCTGGGGCGAGCAGATCGTCGAGTACATGCTCTACATGCTCTGGGACATGGGGCTGAAGGTCGGTCACGCCACGCGCAACATCGACGAGTGCCTCAGGCTGTCGCGCAGCGACATCACCATCCGCACGGCGATCCTGGAGGCCCGCTACCTCTGGGGCGAGAAGAAGCTCTGCGACGAACTGATCTGCCGCTTCGACAAGGAGCTGGTGAAGGACACCGGCCCCGAATACGTGCAGGCGAAGCTCGCCGAGCGCGATGCCCGCCACGCCAAGGCCGGCGAGAGCCGTTACCTTGTCGAGCCCAACATCAAGGACGGCAAGGGCGGGTTGCGCGACCTGCACACGCTGTTCTGGATCGCCAAGTACTACTACCGTGTCCGCACCGGTGCCGAACTTGTCGACAAGGGCGTGTTCAACGAGGGCGAATACGGCCAGTTCGTCGAGGCGGAAGACTTCCTCTGGGCAGTCCGCTGCCACATGCACTTCCTCACTGGCAAGGCCGAGGAACGGCTGCATTTCGACATCCAGCGCGAGATCGCCGAGCGCCTCGGCTACACGACCCAGCCAGGCCTTTCGGCGGTCGAGAGGTTCATGAAGGACTACTTCCTCGTCGCCAAGGAAGTGGGTGACCTGACCCGCATCTTCTGCGCCGCGCTGGAAGAGGAACAGGCCAAGGACGCGCCGGGCTTCCACGCCCTGCTGCAGGGCTTTACGCGGCGCCGGCGCAAGCTTGCCGGCACCAGCGACTTCATCATCGACAACCAGCGCATCAACATCGCCGACGACAAGGTGTTCGAGCGCGATCCGGTCAACATGGTGCGCTTCTTCTGGTTCGCCGACCGCCACGGGCTGGAGTTGCACCCCTACGCGCTGAAGCTTCTGACCCGCTCTCTCGGCCTGGTCGACAAGAGCCTGCGCCGCAACCAGGAAGCCAACCGGCTGTTCCTCGACACCCTGACCTCGGACCGCAATCCGGAACTCAACCTGCGCCGCATGAACGAGGCAGGACTGCTCGGGAGGCTGATCCCCGACTTCGGCAAGATCGTCGCGATGATGCAGTTCTCGATGTACCACCACTACACGGTGGACGAGCATCTCCTGCGCTGCATCGGCGTGCTGTCCGAGATCGAGCATGGCGACGGGGAGAAAATCCACCCGCTCAGCCACTCGCTGATTGGCGGGCTGAAGAAGCAGCGCGAGGTGCTCTATGTCGCGGTGCTGCTGCACGACATCGCCAAGGGCAGGCCCGAGGACCACTCCGAGGTCGGCGCAAGGATCGCACGGCGCATCTGCCCGCATATGGGGCTCTCGCCGGCCGACACCGAGACGGTGGCCTGGCTGGTGGAGAACCACCTGCTGATGTCGATGACGGCGCAGACGCGCGACCTCAACGACCGCAAGACCATCGACGACTTCGCCAGCGTGGTGCAGTCGGTCGAACGACTGAAGCTGCTGCTCATCCTGACGGTCTGCGACATACGCGGCGTCGGCCCGGGCGTCTGGAACGGCTGGAAGGGGCAGCTGCTGCGCACGCTCTACTTCGAGACCGAGCTGTTGCTCACCGGCGGCTTCTCCGAACTGTCGCGGGCGGAGCGCACGGCAGCAGCGCGCGAGACGCTGTCCGAGGCGTTGGCCGGCTGGCCCGAAGAGCAGCGCGAGAAATACGTCAAGCTGCACTACGAGAACTACCTGCTGACGGTCGATCTGGACGACCAGAAGCTGCATGCCGAGTTCATCCGCTCGGCGGACGAGGCCGGCAAGCAGCTTTCCACCATGGTGCGGACACGGGAGTTCGAGGCGGTGACCGAGATCACCGTGCTGGCGCAGGACCATCCGCGGCTGCTGTCGGTGATCACCGGGGCGTGCGCCGCCGCCGGCGGCAACATCGTCGACGCGCAGATCTTCACCACCGCCGACGGACGGGCGCTTGATATCATCCTGATCTCCCGCGAATTCGACCGCGACGAGGACGAGCGGCGTCGCGCCGAGCGCGTCGGCGGGCTGATCGAGGACGTGCTGTCCGGCCGCAGCTGGCTGCCGGAGATGATCGCCAAGCGCACCAAGCCGAAGCGCGGCCAGAAGACGTTCCGCATTCCACCGCGGGCCGAGATCCGCAACACGCTGTCGAACCGCTTCTCGGTCGTCGAGGTCGTGGGCCTCGACCGCCCCGGCCTGCTGTCGGAGATCACCGGCACGCTGTCGGACCTGTCGCTCGACATCGCATCCGCGCACATCACCACCTTCGGCGAGAAGGTCATCGACACGTTCTACGTGACCGACCTGACCGGCCAGAAGATCGACAATCCCACCCGGCTCGAGAACATCCGCGCCCGCCTGATCGCCGCGCTCGACGGAGGCGCCAGCGAGCGCGCCAAGACCAAGGCAGCGGCGGCGGAATGAACGCGGCCATCATCCCGACCCAATCCGCAAGGCATCGTCGCATCCCATGTCACTGGTAAAGAAATTCGCGACCGTCGCGTCGGGCACGCTGATGAGCCGCGCCTTCGGCTTTATCCGCGAGATGCTGATGGCGGCGGCGATCGGCACCGGACCGGTGGCCGACGCCTTCTATGCGGCGTTCCAGTTTCCGAACACCTTCCGAAGACTGTTCGCAGAAGGTGCGTTCAACGCCGCCTTCGTTCCGCTGTTCTCGAAGGAGATCGAGGCCAACGGCGTCGACGGCGCCAAGCGCTTCTCGGAAGAGGTCTTCGGCGTGCTGTTCAGCACGCTGCTGGTGCTGACGATCGTCATGGAACTGTCCATGCCGCTGATCGTCCGCTACCTCGTGGCACCGGGCTTCAGCGACGCGCCCGAGAAGGCGGCGCTGACCGTCTCGCTCGCCACGATCATGTTCCCCTATCTGATCTGCATGTCGCTGGCGGCGATGATGAGCGGCATGCTCAACTCGCTGCGCCGCTACTTCGCGGCGGCGATCGCACCGGTGTTCCTCAACATCATCCTGATCGGCGTGCTCGGCTACGCCTGGTACCACGGCCTCGACCCGCTCGCGGTCGGCTACGGCCTGTCGTGGGGCGTGCTCGCCGCTGGCATCGTGCAACTGGCCATCGTCTGGATCGCCGTGCGCCATGCAGGCATCTCGATCCGCTTCCGGCGGCCCCACATGACGCCCAACGTCAAGCGCCTGCTGTGGCTGGCGCTGCCGGCCGCCGTCACCGGCGGCATCACCCAGATCAACACGCTGATCGGCACCGCCATCGCCTCGGGCGGCGAAAGTGCGGTGTCGTCGCTCGCGCTCGCCGACCGCATCTACCAGCTGCCGCTCGGGGTGGTGGGCGTGGCAGTTGCCATCGTGCTGCTGCCGGAACTGGCGCGCGCGCTCAAGGCCGGACACATGGTCGAGGCCTCCAACCTGCAGAACCGCTCCGTCGAGTTCACCCTGTTCCTGACGCTGCCGGCAGCAGCGGCGCTGCTGGTGATCTCCGAACCGATCGTGCGCGTGCTCTACGAGCGCGGCGCCTTCGCCGCCAACAACAGCACGCCAACCGTGGCCGCCATCCTCGCCATCTTCGGTCTCGGCCTCCCCGCCTTCGTGCTGATCAAGGCCTTCACGCCCGGATACTTCGCGCGCGAGGACACCAAGACGCCAATGATCTTCGCCGCGATCTCGGTTGCCGTGAACATCAGCGTGGCGCTGACGCTGTTTCCGTCTATGGGCGCGCCCGGCATCGCCACTGCGTCGGCGATCGCGGGCTGGGTCAATGCTGCGATGCTGCTCTTCGTGCTAATCCGCCGCGGCCACTGGTCGCGCGACGCGGGCCTGATGCGGCGCATTCCGCGCCTGATCGTGGCTTCGGCGGCGATGGCCGGGGCGCTCTGGTTCGCCGCCCGGCAGGCCGAGCCCTGGCTGAGCTCAAGTGCGCCCGTCTACACGCAGGCGACAGCGCTCGCCGTCCTCGTGGTGGGGGCGATGATCGTCTATTTCGCCGTCGCCTTCGGTATCGGGGGCGCGGATTTCGGCATGATCCGGCGGAATGTCAGGCGCAAAAGCGCAGAACCGACGGGGATGGAAGAGGGCTGATCAGGCTGCGCGCGGGGTGATCTTCTCCAATTCGTCTCCCAACGCGCGCTTGCGCTCGAGCAGTTCGAAATCGATCTGCAGTCCAAGGAAAAAGCCTTCCGACACTCCGAAATAGCGCGCCAGCCGAAGGTCCGTGTCGGCTGTAACGGCACGCTTGCCGAGCACAATCTCGTTTATACGCCGTGGCGCCACTCCTATGGCGCGAGCCAATGCGTTCTGGCTCAATCCGAGCGGCGCCAGGAACTCCGCAGCAAGGATTTCGCCAGCATGCGGGTTGTGCAACGCTTCAGTGGTAGTCTGCGATTTCGACATCGCTTGCAGCTCCATCAGACCAGCGGAAACAGATGCGCCATTGGTCGTTCACCCTAATAGAGAACTGCCCTTTCCGGCTTCCCTTCAACGCCTCGAGCCTGTTTCCCGGCGGAACCCTGAGGTCATCCAGCTTGCGAGCGCTATTGAGCAAGCTTGACGAGGCATTTGTCCTGAATGTCGGGCGGCAGCTTCCGGCTTCGCCAGCCGCGCCAGATTTTCTCGGCTTCGGCATCGGCGAAGGTCAAGATCATGCATTAACTATAACGCATAACGTTATACAGCGCAACGCTGCCCTCCCCCGGAGAGTACCAGAAACGCCTGGCGTCGATTCTCGCTGGCTCTTGCAGCGGGCCATCGCCTCGTTCATAAGCGCGTCTCGCATTTCGCCGCGCGCGAAACGGCCCTCCACAAGCCACGGGATCAATCATGACCGCCTTCAAGCCTCTCGTCTTCTCCGGCGTCCAGCCGACCGGCAACCTCCATCTCGGCAACTACCTCGGCGCCATCCGCAAGTTCGTAGCGCTGCAGGAAACCAACGAATGCATCTATTGCGTCGTCGACCTGCACTCGCTGACTGCCCAGCTCGTCCATGACGACCTGGAAGGCCAGACGCGCTCGATAACCGCAGCATTCCTGGCGGCAGGGATCGATCCCAAGAAGCATATCGTGTTCAACCAGGCCCGCGTGCTGCAGCACGCCGAGCTCGCCTGGATCTTCAACTGCGTGGCGCGCATCGGCTGGATGAACCGCATGACGCAGTTCAAGGACAAGGCCGGCAAGGACCGCGAGAACGCCTCGCTGGGCCTGCTCGCCTATCCGAGCCTGATGGCGGCCGACATCCTGGTCTACCGCGCCACACACGTGCCGGTGGGCGACGACCAGAAGCAGCACCTCGAGCTCACCCGCGACATCGCCCAGAAGTTCAACAACGACTTCTCGGCACGCATTGCAGAGCTCGGCCTCGGCGTCGAGATGCAGATGGGCGAGGAGACGGTGAACGGGTACTTCCCGATCACCGAGCCGCTGATCGGCGGTCCGGCCGCCCGCATCATGTCGCTGCGCGACGGCTCGAAGAAGATGTCGAAGTCGGACCCTTCCGATCTGTCGCGCATCAACCTGACCGATGACGCCGACACGATCTCGAAGAAGATCAAGAAGGCCAAGACGGATCCGGAAGCGCTGCCGAGCGAGACCGACGGCCTGAAGGAGCGCCCCGAGGCCGAGAACCTCGTTGGCATCTATGCCGGCCTCGCCGACATGTCGAAGGACGACGTACTCAAGGAGTACGGCGGTCAGCAGTTTTCGGTATTCAAGCCGGCGCTGGCCGATCTCGCGGTCGAAAAGCTGGCGCCGATCGCCGGCGAGATGCGCCGCCTGATAGCGGATCCGGGCTACATCGACAGCGTCCTGCGCGACGGCGGCGACCGTGCCCGCGTCATCGCCGAGGCGACGATGAAGGACGTGCGCCACATCATCGGGCTGCTCGGCGACTGATCGCGACCGGCGCCGGCCCGCTTGCGGGCAGCCGGCGCCGGTGGCAGATTGCTGACCAAAACGCCACGCGCAGCAGGGTAGCAAATGGTCTCCAAACGCCTCAGCAAGGAAGCCGGTCACCGGCGCAAATTCCTGGCGATCATCGACGAGACGCCCGAATGCGAGCGGGCGGTGGCCTATGCATCCAAGCGCGCCAAATCCACCGGCGGCGTGCTCGTGCTTCTCTACGTGATCGAGCCCGACGACTTCCAGCACTGGCTGGGCGTCGAGAAGATCATGCGCGAGGAAGCGACGGCGACAGCAAACGGCGTACTCGACGCCCAGGCGGCAAAGGTCCGGGAGAAGCTTGGGGTCGAACCGGAACTGGTGGTGCGCGAAGGCAAGCCATCGGAGGAGATCCACAAGCTCATCGAAGAGGACCAGGACATCGCCATCCTGGTGCTGGCTGCGGGGTCGGGCAAGGAAGGCCCGGGGCCGCTGGTCGCCTCCATTGCCGGCAAGGGCGCGGCCTTCCCCATTCCGGTCACGGTCGTGCCGCAGAATCTGTCCGACGAGGACATCGACAGCCTGGCCTAATAGACGGGGCGCAACATATTGGCGCGGAGGCGCGCCAGCGGCTTGAATGTCGGCCGTCATGAGCCTAATTAGAACTATTCCAAACTGACAGCCCGCCCAAGCGGGCGCGGAGACGTGGCCATGTTCATCCAGACCGAAGCGACCCCCAATCCGGCGACGCTGAAATTCCTGCCGGGCAAGGAAGTGCTGGTGGAAGGCACCGCTGATTTCCGCGACGCCGACAGCGCCCGCGCCGCCTCGCCGCTCGCCGGCCGCCTGTTCGACATTCCCGGCGTGACGGGCGTGTTCTTCGGCTACGACTTCATCACCGTCTCCAAGGACGGACCGGACTGGCAGCACCTGAAGCCAGCAATCCTCGGCTCGATCATGGAGCACTTCATGTCGGGCGCGCCGATCATGGCCGGTGACAGCCAGGCCGGCACGGGCCATCATGACGACGGCGAAGAGTTCTACGACCAGGCCGACGCCGAGATCGTGGTGACGATCAAGGAACTGCTCGATACGCGCGTTCGCCCGGCGGTCGCGCAGGACGGCGGCGACATCACCTTCCGCGGCTACGAGAACGGCACCGTGTTCCTGCACATGAAGGGCGCCTGCGCCGGCTGCCCGTCGTCGACGGCGACGCTCAAGCACGGCATCCAGAACCTGCTCCGCCATTTCGTGCCGGAAGTGCAGCAGGTCGAGCAGGTCGCCTGACGCTCGCAAGCATTTCATCCGCCAAAGCGGCAACAAAAAACCGGGCCAAGAGAGCCCGGTTTTTCATTTGCGACGTCCGTGTTGCCTGGACGGTTCGCGGTTATATCACGATGACCTTGGCGCCGACTTCGACGCGGTTGTAGAGGTCGATGATGTCCTGGTTCATCAGGCGGATGCAGCCCGACGACATGGCCTTGCCGATGGAGTTCCATTCCGGCGTGCCGTGCAGGCGATAGCCGGAATCGCCGCCCTTGTTGAACAGGTAGAGCGCACGCGCGCCGAGCGGGTTCCTGAGGCCCGGCTCCATGCCGCTCGCATATTTGGCGAGCTCGGGCTGGCGGTCGATCATCTCGCGGGGCGGCGTCCAGGTCGGCCATTCGCGCTTGAGCGCGATGCGGGCCGTTCCCTGCCACTCGAAGCCCTCGCGGCCGACGCCGATGCCGTAGCGCATGGCCGTGCCCTCGGGCTGGACGAGGTAGAGGAACTTCTCGTTGGTGTCGACGATGATCGTGCCCGGCTTCTCGGCGGTCTCGTAGCGCACCAGCTGGCGATGGTACTTGCGCGGCACCTTGCTGATCGGGACGGTCGGGATGCGGTAGCCGGCATCGACGCGCGAGCCGTAGTCGTTGGAGAACATGCGCGACGCGCCATCGGTCGAGCAGCCGGCGATCGCGGTGGTCAGCGCCAGGGCGGCGGCTATGGCGTAGGATTTCAAGCGCATGCGGAGTTCCCGAAGAGAGCGACGCCCGGGCCGATTCGGCCTCATTTTCGCCACCATTCTTAACGGCCGGCCATTTTGCTTGCCAAGCGAAACGAAGGCGCAAAGCCGGTTGCGCAATGACGTCAGCAAGTAACTATTGCAATTCGGCAACACGCAGGACGGGAGCAGCCGGTATTTTCAACGAGAAGCAGTGACGGAAAGCGACATACACTTTTCCGTCTGCACGTCTTCTGGATTAATCCAGCAGACGGGTTCAAAACGTGAACAAATGATGCAATGATCGGTCCATGCCGATCATTTCGCCGCTTGCCACAAATCCCCTCGTCGACGGCCGCCAGTCGGAACGTGCCTTGATGGTGCGCCGCGGCGTGCAGCGACTGCTCACGCAGATGGGCGCCCATGTCCTGCCGGAGCTGTCGCTGGCGACGGGCCGGCGCGCCGACCTGGTGGCACTGACCCGGCAGGGCGACATCTGGATCGTCGAGATCAAGTCGTCGGTCGAGGACTTCCGCACCGACCGGAAATGGCCGGACTACCGGCTGCATTCCGACCGCTTCTTCTTCGCCACGCATCCGGAAGTGCCGGCCGAGATCTTTCCTGAAGAGTGCGGTTTCATCCTGTCGGATGGCTATGGCGCCGAGATCATGCGCGAGGCGCCCGAGCACCGCATGGCGGCGGCAACGCGCAAGGCGCTGATGCTGCGCATTGCGCGAGCGGGCGCCGCGCGCCTGCTCGCGGCCGAACTCGCCGGCGTATCTGTGCCGGCACTGGAGGGGGAGAGCGAGTAAGAGAGGGGAGTAGGGGAGTAGGGGAAGATCGGTTTGGGGTCTTACTATTCCCCTACTCCCGTATTCGCTTTACCGCGGCGCCCGCTTGGCCAGGATGCGCTGCAGCGTGCGGCGATGCATGTTGAGCCGGCGAGCGGTCTCGGAGACGTTGCGCTCGCACATCTCATAGACGCGCTGGATGTGCTCCCAGCGGACGCGGTCGGCCGACATCGGGTTTTCCGGGGGTGCTGCGCGGTCGCCCGACGAATTGGTGAGCGCGGCATAGACGTCGTCGGCGTCGGCCGGCTTGGAGAGGTAATCGACGGCTCCGAGCTTCACCGCGGTGACTGCGGTGGCGATGTTGCCATAGCCGGTCAGGATCACGGCGCGCGTGTCCTCGCGGCGCTCGCGAATGGCCGCGACCACGTCGAGGCCGTTGCCGTCGCCCAGCCGCATGTCGACCACCGCATAGGCCGGCGGGTTGGCCCGCACCTTGGCGACCGCCTCCTCGACGCTTTCCGCCGTCTCGACGGCGAAGCCACGGCTTTCCATCGCGCGGGCCAGGCGCGTGAGGAACGGCTTGTCGTCATCGACGAGCAGTAGAGAATGGTCTTCGCCCGGCAGCCCGCCAGCAATGTCCTGGGTGGTCATCGCAGCCTATCCTTTTTGTCGTTGATCCCAGTCGTTCTATCGTTTTTCCACGCAGATATAGGTGCAAAGGCCGGATGTCCAATGCCAGGCCCGTGAAACCGCTTGCCAATCGGCTCAGGCGGTATCGAAGATGGTCGATCCAGCGGGCACCGGATTGAGGAACACGGCGCGGGCCCAGGAGATCGTCACCACAGCCCCCTCGCCCGGTCCGCTCGAATTGGTGAAGCTGATCTCGGCGCCGGAGCGCTCGAGCAGGGTCTTGGCGATGAACAGCCCCAGCCCCAGGCCGCCGCCCGGCTCGGCGCCCTGCCGGGTCGACATGTAGGGCTCGCCGATACGGTCGATGATGTCGTGCGGGAAGCCGGGGCCGTCGTCCATGATACGGAAGTTGACGGCCTCGTCGTCCCAGTTCCAGTGGATGGTGACGCTGCTGTGCGCGAAGTCGACGGCGTTCTCGACGAGGTTGCCGAGACCGTAGATGACACCCGGGTTGCGGTGGCCGACCGGCTCGGGGCCGATGCGCTCGCCCGGCTCGAGCTTGATCGCGATGCCGAAGTCGCGGTGCGGGGCGATGACCTCCTCGACGAGCGAGGTGAGCGGCATGCGGGCCAGGTGCTGCTCGCCCTCCGACGACAGGCTGGTGAGGCGTTTCAGGATCTCGCGGCAGCGCTCGCTCTGGCTGCGCAGCAACGTGACGTCCTCGCCATATTTCGGGTCGTTGCCCAGCGCCCGCTCCATCTCCTTGGCCACCAGCGTGATGGTGGCAAGCGGCGTGCCGAGCTCGTGGGCGGCGGCGGCGGCGAGACCGTCGAGGGCCGAAAGATGCTGCTCGCGTTGCAGCACGAGCTCCGTCGCGGCCAGCGCGTTGGCGAGCAGGCGTGCCTCCTCGGCGACGCGGAAGGCATACATGGCCGTGAAGGCAACGGAGCAGCTGACCGCGATCCAGATGCCGGCGGTGTAGATGAAGGGCATGGCCAGCACGATGCCCTCGTGCCAGGGCAACGGCAGATGGAAGAAGGCGAGCAGGGTAACGATGACGATGACCAGGGCCGCCAGGATGGCGGTCAGCCGCAGCGGCAGCGACGTCGCCGAAATGACCACGGGGACCGTCATCAGCACAGAGAAGGGGTTCGACAGCCCCCCCGTCATGTAGAGCAGGCCCGCGAGTTGCAGGCTGTCGAAGGCAAGGATGCCGAAGGCCGCGATCGGCCTCAACCGGTGCGTCGCCGGATAGCGGAAGGCGAGGAACAGGTTGAGCCAGGCGGAGGTGGCGATAAGCGCGAAGCAGACGCTGACCGGCAGCGGGAACTCCAGCCAGTAGGCGACGACGACGACGCTGATGCTCTGGCCGACGATGGCAAGCCAGCGCAATCGGATCAGGGTGTTGAGACGAAGCCTGTGGCTGTGCTGCAGGTCGGGGGTACGGCTCGGCGCGTTCATCAGCGCTATATGCGCCGGAGACGCCGTCGCGCCAAGCCCCGTAAGGTACGGATCTCTACGGCTTTTACGATCTTTCCGGCACGGACCGGACTCGCTTGCCCGCCGAGCGGGCCTCAGGTCACGTGCCGCGCGGCTTGGCGCGGCTGGTCGCCTGCGCCTCGAGCGGATTTTCGGGCCATACATGCTTGGGGTAGCGGCCGCGCATGTCGGAGCGCACATCGGCCCAGGAGCCGCGCCAGAAGCCGGGCAGGTCGCGCGTGGTCTGGATCGGGCGATGGGCCGGCGACAAGAGTTCGAGGGTGAGCGGCACCGTGCCGCCGGCAATCGACGGATGCTTGTCCATGCCGAACAGCTCCTGCACGCGGACGGCCAGGACCGGCCATTCGCCATCGTAGCGGATCGGCACGTGGCTGCCCGAGGGCGCGTTGAAATGGGTCGGCGCCAGCGCCGCAATCTTGCGCTGCAGGTCGTGCGGAACGAGCGACAACAGCGCGTCGTGCAGCACGCCGGAGCCGATGCGGGCGAAGGATGCCTCGCCGCGCAAGAAGGGCAGCAGCCAATCCTCAAGTCGCTCAAGCAGAGCTTCCTCCGACATGTCGGGCCAAGGGTCGCCGAGGCCGCGGTGCAGCCAGGTGAGGCGCTGGCGCAGGATCTCGGCTTCCTTGCCCCAGTCGAGCAGGCTGAGGCCGTGGGCACGCAGGGCCGCAAGGATCGCCCGGTCGGCCTCCTCGCCCTTCGGCGCCGGCAGCATGCGCTCGGACAGGGTGACGGCGCCTAAGCGGACGGTCTCGCGCACGCGGACCGAGCGCTTTTCCTTGTCGAAGCTTGCCTCGGTGCGGCGTTCGAGATGCGAGGCGAGCACAGCCCGAATATCGGCCTCGGACACGGCGGCGGCCGAGGCGATACGGGCGCTCTGCGCCTTGCCCTGCAGGTCCGCAACGACGAGGTATGGCTCGCCGGCGAGCGGATCGGCGGCGTCGACGGCCGCACCGCTGCCATTGGCAAGCACGAAGCGGCCACGCTCGCCGCGCGCCTTGGCGACGCGGTCTGGCCAGGCATAGAGAAGCAGGGTGCCAACGCTTTCCTCCCCCCTTGAGGGGGAGGTGCCGCCAGAGGCGGCGGAGGGGGTCGGTTGAGGCAAGACACGGACTTCCGGCACTCCGGGAGCGGTTCGCGGGTCCGGGCGCTGGCGCGCGGCATCGGGCGACCCCTCCCCGTCGCTTGGCGACGACCCTCCCCTCAAGGGGGAGGGTAAAGCCCGTGCCAGCCGCTCAGCCAGCTGCCAGGCCGCATTGGCGCGGGGCGAACGCTCGGAGCGGAAGCGCCGCAGGCGGCGTTCCAGGTCGGCGCTGTCGCCGCCGAGGCCGCGCTCGGTCATCAGCACGGCGAGTTGGGCGGCTTCCAGACCGGATCCGGAGCGAGCCGCTTCGGCGACCATGTGGGCGAGGCGGACGGGCAGCGCCAGCTTGCGCATCGCCTGACCGGATGCGGTCAGGCGGCCGTCGGCATCGATGGCGTCGAGCTCCCGCAGCAGCGTCCGCGCCTCGGTGAGGGCGGGCGATGGCGGCGGATCGAGGAACGCGAGCGTCGTCGGGTCAGCGACGCCGAAGGCGGCGCAGTCGAGCACGAAGCCGGACAGGTCGGCTTCGAGGATCTCTGGTGGCGAGAAAGCCGGCAGCGCCGCGGTCTGCTCGGCGCGCCAGAGGCGGATGGCGATGCCCGGGCTGGTGCGCCCGGCACGGCCGGCGCGCTGGTCGGCGGCGGCGCGGGAAGCGCGCACTGTCTCCAGGCGGGTGAGCCCGCTCGACGGCTCGTATTTCGGCAGGCGCGACAGGCCGGAATCGATGACGACGCGAACGCCGTCGATGGTGATCGAGGTCTCGGCGATGGCGGTTGCCAGTACCACCTTGCGGCGGCCGGCGGGCGCCGGCCGGATCGCCGCGTCCTGCGCCTTGCCATCGAGCTGGCCATATAGGGGAACGACGTCGACATCGGCAGCGACGCGGCCGTCGAGGCGCTCGGCGGTGCGCTCGATCTCGCGCTGGCCGGGCAGGAAGGCGAGCACGCTGCCCTGCTCGTTTGCCAGCGCGTCGCGGATGGCCTTGGCCATGGCGTCCTCGATCGCCACGCCCGCCGGGCGCTCGTCGTAGCGGATCTCGACCGGGAAGCTGCGGCCTTCGCTCTCGATCACCGGGGCGCCATCCAGCAGCTTCGACACCCGCGCGCCGTCGAGCGTCGCCGACATCACCAGAAGGCGCAGGTCCGGGCGTAGGGCGCCCTGCACGTCGAGCGCCAGCGCGAGGCCGAAATCGCCGTCGAGCGAGCGCTCGTGGAACTCGTCGAACAGCACGGCGGCGACGCCCGGAAGCTCGGGATCGTCGAGGATCATGCGGGCGAGAACGCCTTCGGTGACAACGAGAATCCTGGTCTTGGCGCTGACCTTGTTTTCCATGCGCATGGCATAGCCGACCGTGCCGCCCGGCTCCTCGCCGAGCAGCGAGGCCATGCGGCGGGCGGCGGCGCGCGCGGCAAGCCGGCGCGGTTCGAGCAGAACGATCTTGCCGTCGCCGCGCCATGCAGCATCGAGCAGCGCCAGCGGCACCAGCGTCGTCTTGCCGGCGCCGGGCGGAGCCACCAGCACGGCGCTGTTGCCGGCCGAAAGGACATCCGCCAGTTGCGGCAGGACCGCCGTGACCGGCAGGTCGGGAAGCTTGGTCATCAGGTTCGTTCCGCCTTCTGCGCCGCGCAGGCGGCCCGGCCGCAATATCAGCGCAGGCCGGCACGAGGCAACAACGGCATCCCCGCCAATTTCAGCGGCAGGCCGCGCGGGGGGAGTTCGATCGGAACGAAACTGCCGGATCCGGCTGTTGCACCAGCCGAAGCCCGCGGTCCTGGAGTCTTTAGAACCTGACGTTCAGGCCGATGGTACCTGTCGTGAAATCGGCGTCGACAGCGTGCCTCAGCACATTGAGCACCTGCGGAAAGGTTTGCTTCTCAAGGACGAAATGACGAAGCTCGAAGTTGATCGAGGCCTTTTCCGCAAACGCATACTCCGCGCCGCCGCCGATGACATAGCCGGAGTGTGTGCGGCGGGGGTAAGAAACGTCGAAGGACGTGGAAGAGTCGTAGTCGTGCTCGATGCCGACCAGCGCCCCGCCGGCGGTGCCGTAGACCAGTGCGCGGCCGAAAGCCAGGCCCACCTGGGCATTGGCGGTTGCCAGCCAGTCTACGTCGAACCGGGCGCGGTTGCTCTTGCCCGCGATGCCGTTGACGTTGGCGAGGGCCCCATCCACGGACACGCCCACGACCGCCGGCCCGTACTGGTAGCGATAGCCCGCTCTCAGACCGGCGAGGCCTCCGTCGATCGCGCCCACATCGGGGATGCCGACAGGGACGTTGGTATAGGTCGCATCGCCATTGGCTCCGCCTGCAAAGGCGCCGACATAGGCGCCGGACCAGTCTACGGCGGCAGGCTTTGCCTCCTGCGCAAAAGCAGACCCGGCGGCCACGGCCATGACGGCCGAGGCAACGGCAAGACGTTTCATGATTTCCCCCTCAGACGACTGCAAGTCGAATCTGTATAATCGGACTGGATACAACCGAGATCCCAGCTGTCAACAAGTAGTTCATCTCACCCCAAGCCTGCCGCAACTAAACTGATCCTCCTGTCACACTCGGTCGCCAACTGTGATTGCCGCGGCCCTTGCTTCGCCGGAATGAAGCTTAACGTGACGCTTCGTTGATCGTTTTGCGACAGGAGGAGTCCGTGGCGGAATTTGCGCATCCAGCATTCAGCGGCGCGGCGACAGGGCCGCGCCGCGGCCAACTCAGCTTCCTGGTGGTGGCGCTTGTGCTTGTCGGGGCCGTGACCGTCGCAGCCGCGCTCGCGGCGGTGCTGGCGCCCGGCATCCGGTCGCTGCTGCTGCACGAGGACGGCATCGTCGAGACGGCAACCGTCGTGTTCCTGGCGATGGCCGTGCTCGGCGCCGCAGCGGCGACGGTCCGGCACGGGCTGCGGGTGTCTGTCGCGCTCGCAGGCCTGATCGGCCTGGCCGAGCTTCTGGACGAGACCAGCTTCGGGTCGCGCCTGTTCGGCTTCGAGCCGCTGCCGCTCTATGGCGGCGGGCAGCTCGACGGTTTCCACGACCTTCTGATCCTGGCCTACCGCCTGCTGCGCGACGTAAGCCAGGGCCTCGCCTGGCTGCTGGTCGGGCTGATGCTCGCCCTGTCGGCGGGGCTGGTGCTGTTTGCCCTCCGCCAGATCGCGCGAAATATGGCGGGAGCAACGACGTGGCTGTCCGGCCACGCGCTGCTCTTCCTGCATGTCGGTTTCATCGGGCTGGCGCAGGTCATCGACATCGCGACGTCGTCGCGCGCGCTCTCCGCCGTCGAGGAAGTGCTCGAGATGAACGCGGCGATATTGCTGGCGTTCTATGTGGCGCAGGTAGGGTGGGTGGAGTCCGCTCGATGCATTCGGGCAAGTGAGGGGCGCTAAAACACCCCCTCTCCGTCACGACTGCGTCGTGACACCTCTCCCCCACTGCGTGGGGGCGAGGAACCCAAGCTGGAAGGCTGCCTACCTCACCTTCACCCACTTCCGCTCGGCGAACGACTGCGCCATTGCGTGCACCGTTCGTTCGATCTCCAGCCCCTCGTCGAAGTCGATGACGCGGGCGGGCTGACCGGCGATGCGGGCGAGCAGTTCGCGGCACTCGATGATCTTGAGGTCGTTGAAGCCGAGGCCGTGGCCGGGCGCGGGGATGAACTTGCCGTAGGGCTCGTGGACGGGGGCGGCGAGGATGGTGCGGTAGCCCTGCTCGGTCGGCCGGTCGGAGGTCACGTAGAGCTGGATCTCGTTGAAGCGCTCCTGGTCGAAGACGATCGAGCCCTTGGAGCCGAAGATCTGCACCTGGATACGGCCCTTGCGCCCCCAGGCAGAGCGGTTGACCAGCAGCGTGCCGGAGACGCCGTTTTCTAGATGGATCAGGCTGGAGGCGATGTCGTAGGTCTCGACCGCGCGGCGCCCGCCCCCCGTCACCTGCCGGTCGGGATAGGGTTTTGCCATGTCGCACATGACGGACGCCACGCGGCCGAACAGCGCCGAGATCAGAGACAGCGGATGGACGGCGAAATCGTCGAGCGCGCCGTAACCGGACTTCGCTTCGTGCTTCCAGAAGAACGGGGCTTCGGGGTCGGCCATGAAGTCCTCGTCCATCTCGACGCGGAGATGGTTGACCTCGCCGATGATCTTCTCATCGAGCAGTTGGCGGATGTGGCGGACGGCCGGGCTCTGGATGTAGTTGTAGCCGAGCACGGCAACCTTGCCCGACCTGGCAGCCGCGGCGGCCATCGCCTCGGCCTCGGCGAAACTCGGCGCCATCGGCTTCTCGCACCACACGTGCTTGCCGGCCTCGAGGGCGGCGATCGCCATTTCGGGATGGAACTGGTTCGGCGTGGTCAGCGACACGACCTCCACCTCGGGGTCGGCGATCACGGCGCGCCAGTCGCCCGACGCCTTGTCGAAACCGAGTTCGCCGGCGCGCTGGACGGCGAGAGCCGCGTTGGACTCGGCGAGATGGACGAGCCTGACGCTTGGAACGTCGCCGAACACCGCACGCACCGAGTTCCAGGCCAGCGCATGGCACTTGCCCATGAAGCCGGTTCCGATAAGCCCTACACCTGTCACTTCGCTCTCTCCCGGTTTATAGAAGCGATATCGCCACAGACGGAGTGAATAGTCGAATTTTGGCGAAAATGGAACATACGGTTCATTTTATTTGGACAGTCGGCCACGCCGGCGTTATGGTGGACGAGGTGGAGGCGAAATGGACGACATGGCGGACACGATTTCGGAGGCATTGCCGCGCGATTTCGAGGCGCTGAGGGCGCTGATCCTCGACCGCCGCGAAAGCCTGCCCAAGCGCATCGCCCAGGTGGCGGCCTATGCGCTCGACAATCCCGACGAGATCGCCTTCGGCACCGCCGCCAGCATCGCCACCTCGGCGGGCGTCCAGCCCTCGACGCTGATCCGTTTCGCCCAGCACCTCGGCTACGACGGCTTCACCAGCCTGCAGCAGGTTTTCCGCGAGCGGCTGAGGGAGCGGACCACTTCCTACGAAGAGCGGTTGACGGTGGTGCGCGGCAATGACGACGGCACCAGCAACCGCCGCATCGTCGACGGTTTCCTGGCAGCCGCAAGCAAGTCGATCGACGTCATGAACCGCAACCTCGACGACGAGACGCTGGATCGCGCCATCGACCTGCTCAACGGCGCCGAGACGATCTATGTGCTGGCCCGCCGCCGCTCCTATCCGGTCGCGAGCTATATCGCCTATGCGCTGGGCAAGCTCGGCGTGCGCAGCCAGCTGATCGAGTCCGCCTCGGGGCTGAGCCCGGAGATCATTTCCTTCGCCACACCGAAGGACGCCGTCATCGCCATCAGCTTCTCGCCCTACGCCTCGGCGACCGTGGAGGAGACGCGGCTGCTCTCGGCCAACGGCGTGCCGGTGGTGGCGATCACCGACAGCGCGTTCTCGCCACTGGCGCAGTTCGCGACCGTGTGGTTCGAGGTGGCCGAGGCCGATTTCGGCGGCTTCCGCTCGCTCGCCGCTACCATGGCGCTGGCGATGGGGCTGACCGTCGGCGTGGCTGAACTGCGACGCGGCCGCAAGGGCCGGAAATCAGGCGGCTCTAGGGGCTGAACCGGCCTTCGGACTGCGCCCAGCGCATGGCAGGTGCCCGCAAACGTCATGCCAAGGCGCGACGGGGGCGAAAAATGGTTGACGCAAGGGCGATAGTGGCTCAATCCCAACTTTAGCCATCTATCGTATGAGAGAGCCCCCATGCCTGCTTATCGTTCGCGCACCACCACCCACGGCCGCAACATGGCGGGTGCCCGTGGCCTTTGGCGCGCCACCGGCATGAAAGACACCGATTTCGGCAAGCCGATCATTGCGGTGGTAAACTCCTTCACCCAGTTCGTGCCGGGTCACGTGCACCTCAAGGACCTCGGCCAGCTCGTCGCCCGCGAGATCGAGGCGGCCGGCGGCGTGGCCAAGGAGTTCAACACCATCGCCGTCGACGACGGCATCGCCATGGGCCATGACGGCATGCTCTATTCGCTGCCGAGCCGCGAAATCATCGCCGACAGCGTCGAATACATGGTCAACGCGCATTGCGCCGACGCCATGGTCTGCATCTCCAACTGCGACAAGATCACGCCCGGCATGCTGATGGCTGCGATGCGCCTCAACATCCCCGCAGTGTTCGTCTCGGGCGGCCCGATGGAGGCCGGCAAGGTGGTGCTCGCCGGCAAGAACGTCGCGCTCGACCTGGTCGACGCCATGGTGGCTGCCGCCGACGACAAGGTTTCGGACGAGGACGTCAAGGTCATCGAGCGCTCGGCCTGCCCGACCTGCGGCTCGTGCTCGGGCATGTTCACCGCCAACTCGATGAACTGCCTGACCGAGGCACTCGGCCTGTCGCTGCCCGGCAACGGCTCAACGCTGGCGACGCATGCCGACCGCAAGCGCCTGTTCGTGGAAGCGGGCCACCTGATCGTCGACCTCGCCCAGCGCTACTACGAGCAGAACGACGAGAGTGTGCTGCCGCGCTCGATCGCGTCGAAGGGCGCGTTCGAGAACGCCATGGCGCTCGACATCGCCATGGGCGGCTCGACCAACACCGTGCTGCACATCCTGGCCGCCGCGCATGAAGGCGAGATCGACTTCGACCAGGACGACATCGACGTGCTGTCGCGCAAGGTTCCGGTGCTGTGCAAGGTGGCGCCTGCCAAGCAGGACGTGCACATGGAGGACGTGCACCGCGCCGGCGGCATCATGGCGATCCTCGGCCAGCTCGAAAAGGCCGGCCTGCTCAACACCGACCTACCGACCGTGCACACCGCAACCATCGGCGAAGCCATCGACTATTGGGACACCTCGCGGACCAAGAGCCAGGCGGTGCGCGACTTCTTCCTCGCCGCCCCGGGCGGCGTGCCCACCCAGACGGCCTTCAGCCAGGACCGGCGCTGGGACGAGCTCGACACCGACCGCGAAAAGGGCGTCATCCGCTCGGCCGAACATGCCTTCTCCAAGGATGGCGGCCTCGCCGTGCTGAAGGGCAACATCGCGCTCAATGGCTGCGTGGTGAAGACCGCCGGCGTCGACGAGTCGATCCTCAAGTTCTCCGGCCCGGCGCGCGTGTTCGAGAGCCAGGATGCCTCGGTCAAGGCGATCCTCGCCAACGAGGTCAAGGCCGGCGACGTGGTGGTGATCCGCTACGAGGGCCCGAAGGGCGGCCCCGGCATGCAGGAAATGCTCTACCCGACCAGCTACCTGAAGTCGAAGGGACTGGGCAAAGCCTGCGCGCTGCTCACCGACGGCCGCTTCTCGGGCGGCACCTCGGGCCTGTCGATCGGCCACGTCTCGCCGGAAGCGGCGAATGGCGGCGCCATCGGCCTGGTGCGCGAGGGCGACATGATCGACATCGACATCCCCAACCGCACCATCAGCCTGCGCGTCGACGAGGCGACACTCGCCGCCCGCCGCGCAGAGCAGGACGCCAAGGGCTGGAAGCCGGTGGAGGTGCGCAAGCGCAAGGTCACCAAGGCGCTGAAGGCCTATGCCGCCTTCGCCACCTCGGCCGACCGCGGCGCTGTGCGCGACCTCGGCGACTTCGAATAAGTCCGGAACGGACGAAACAAGGCAAAGGGCTCGCAGTGCGGGCCCTTTTTTCGTTTGGGGCGCAGTTAGAACAGGTCGGACTTCGTCTCACGGATGCACTTCTATTCGAACTAGAAACGGAGCTTGCGAACAACAACGCGTGACTGCGCAATCCATTTGCCATCGAAAAGGAACTTCGCGCGCCTCCGGGGAATTTCCTTCTCAGGCATCGCCGGGAAACGAAATCGGCTGCCTTTGTTCGCGGATGCCGCGCCGCTACATGCGGCACAAGTCGTACTGACGCGGCAACCGATACCTGCCTGCCCGAGTTGAGATATGTTCTTGAAACCTGCACGAGGGAGCGCCTAAATGAGCCGCTTGAACCCACCCTTCAGGTCAGTGCTCGATCTGATCGGCGACACGCCGGTCGTCGAGCTCAAGCGCTTCGACACCGGTCTGTGCCGGCTGTTCATCAAGCTGGAAAGCCAGAACCCCGGCGGCTCGATCAAGGATCGTATCGCGCTGTCGATGATCGCGGCGGCCGAACGCGACGGCAGGCTGAAGCCCGGCGGCACCATCGTCGAGGCGACGGCCGGCAACACCGGGCTCGGCCTGGCGCAGGTGGGCATTCCCAAGGGCTACCGCATCATCCTCGTGGTGCCCGACAAGATGAGCCGCGAGAAGATCCAGCACCTGCGCGCGCTGGGAGCCGAGGTCAGGCTGACGCGCTCCGACGTCGGCAAGGGCCATCCGGAATATTACCAAGACATGGCCGAGAAGATCGCCGCCGAAATCCCCGGCTCGTTCTACGTCAACCAGTTCGCCAATCCGGCCAATCCGCTGGCGCATGAGACGACGACCGGCCCGGAAATCTGGCAGCAGCTCGAAGGCGATGTCGACGCGGTGGTGGTGGGCGTCGGCTCCGGCGGCACGCTGACCGGGCTCGGGCGCTTCTTCGCCAAGGTGTCGCCCAAGACCGAGATGGTGCTGGCCGATCCCGTCGGCTCGGTGCTGGCGCCGCTGGTCAAGACGGGCAAGATGGAGGAGGCCGGCAGCTGGACCGTGGAAGGCATCGGCGAGGATTTCGTGCCGCCGAACGCCGACCTCTCCTTCGTCAAGCGCGCCTACTCGGTCAACGACAAGGCGAGCATGCTCGCCGTGCGCGACCTGCTCGCCAAGGAAGGCATCCTCGCGGGCTCGTCGTCGGGCACGCTGCTTTCGGCGGCGCTGCGCTACTGCCGCGAGCAAAAGACGCCGAAGCGGGTGCTGACCTTCGTCTGCGACAGCGGCAACAAGTATCTCTCCAAGGTGTTCGACGACTTCTGGCTGGCCGAACAGGGGCTGGACGAGCGCGAGCAGCATGGCGACCTCAGCGACCTCGTGGCGCGCTCGCACCGGGAAGGCGGGACGGTGTTCGTCGGGCCCGAGGACAGCCTGCTGACGGCCTACGGGCGGATGCGGCGCGGGGACGTATCGCAGCTGCCGGTGCTGGACGAAGGCAAGCTCGTCGGCATCGTCGATGAAAGCGACATCCTCGCCAAGGTGGAAGGCCCCTATGACGGGCGCTGGGACCGCTTCAACGCCACGGTCTCCACCGCCATGAGCAAGGACCTGCACACGCTGCAGGCCAACCAGACGCTCGACGCGCTGTTGCCGATCTTCGACCGCAACGAAGTGGCGATCGTGTTCGATGGCGAAGAATTCGTCGGGCTGATCACCCGGGTCGACCTCATCAACCATCTAAGGCGGTCAAGATGACGACGCAGAAGAACCGACTGGCATTTTCGACGCGCACCATCCATGGCGGCCAGAGCCACGACCCGACGACGGGTGCGGTCATGGTGCCGATCTACGCCACCTCGACCTACGGCCAGCAGAGCCCGGGCGTGCACAAGGGCTTTGAATACGCCCGCAGCCAGAACCCGACGCGCTTTGCCTTCGAGCGCGCCATCGCCGACCTCGAAAGCGGCTCCGCCGGCTTCGCCTTCGCCTCGGGGCTGGCTGCGATCGCAACGGTGTTCGAGTTGCTCGACGCCGGCGCGCACATCGTCGCCACCGACGACATCTATGGCGGCACGTTCCGGCTGCTCGAGCGGGTGCGCAAGCGCACGGCGGGGCTTAAGGTGAGCTTCGTCGACTTCACCGACCTCGCCGCCGTCGAGGCCGCGATCCGGCCGGAGACGAAGATGCTGTGGGTGGAGACGCCGACCAACCCGCTCTTGCGCGTCGTCGACCTCGAAGGGGTCGCGGCGCTCGCCAGGCGCAAGGGTGTGCTTTCGGTCGCCGACAACACCTTCTGCAGTCCCTACCTGCAGCGGCCGCTGGAGCTGGGCATCGACATCGTCGTGCACTCGACGACCAAATATCTCAACGGCCACTCCGACATGGTGGGCGGCTGCGTGGTGGTGGGCGACAACAAGGACCTCGCCGCCCAGCTGAAGTTCCTGCAGAACGCCATCGGCGCGATCTCGGGGCCGTTCGACAGTTTCCTGGCCCTGCGCGGCATCAAGACCCTGGCGCTACGCGTCGAGCGACACTCGCAGAACGGGCTCAAGATCGCGCGCTGGCTGGAGGGGCGGAAGGACGTGCGGCGGGTGATCTATCCCGGCCTCGAGAGCCATCCGCAACATGCCATCGCCAAGGCGCAGATGCTTGCCTTCGGCGGCATGATCACGGCCGTGCTCGACCGCGACCTCGCCGGGACAAAACGCTTCCTTGAACGGACGCAACTGTTCACGCTGGCCGAAAGCCTCGGCGGCGTCGAAAGCCTGATCGAGCACCCGGCGCTGATGACGCATGGCTCGATCCCGGCGGAGAAACGCAACGAGATCGGCATCTCGGATTCGCTGGTGCGGCTGTCTGCCGGCATCGAGGACGGGGATGATTTGATCGCCGACCTGGAGCAGGCGTTGGCGGGGTGATTTTCCCCTTCCACTCTCATCCGGGAGCCTCGCGCTCGCCCCTCACCCTTACCCTCTCCCCGTGAAGAACGGGGCGAGGGGGCGTCGGCGTCGAGCCTCGTTCTGCAACGTTGACGCTGATTGTCTTGGAAGCGCGGAAGCCGCAGTAGGCCTCCTTCTCCCCGTTCTTACGGGGAGAAGGTCCGGCAGGGGATGAGGGGCAGCACTGCGGCTGCCACCCATACCGGGGACGCTGCGCCTCGTGCCCCTACCTCCGCCTTACGCGCTCTCGAACCCCACCAAAAACTTGCTGAGAAGCACGTTGAGCGCCGCCCTTTCTTCCATGGTCATCATCTCGACGATGCGCGTCTGCGTCGCGGCATGGTCGGTGACGGCCGCATCGATGGTGGCAAAGCCCTTCTCGGTGAGCGAGACGATGAAGCTGCGGCGGTCGTCGGGGTTAAGCCGGCGCTCGACCATGCCCGCTTTCTCCAGCTGGTCGACGCGGTTGGTCATGGTGCCCGAGGTGATCATCATCGTCGCCGACAAATCGCCGGGCGACAGCGCATAGGGCGGCCCCGAACGGCGCAGCGTCGCCAGCACGTCGAAGCTCGCATAATTCAGCCCGTGCGCGGCGAAGGTCTTCTCCATCTCGCGACCAAGGTGGTGCGATATCCGGTTCAGCCGGCCGATCAGCCCCATCGGCGCGACGTCGAGGTCGGGCCGTTCGCGGTTCCACTGGGCGAGAATGTCGTCAACGCGATCCATGGCCAAGCTTTCGGGAAAAATTCTCTTGACGTCAAGAGAACTCATATTATCTTGAAGTCAAGATTATTGATGTGGAGATAAATCCCATGTCCCGCAACACCGACCTTCTCCTGACCGCGCTCGCTCCCGCCATCTGGGGCAGCACCTATCTGGTAACGACCGAGCTCCTGCCCGCCGGCTACCCGCTGACGGTGGCGATGTTGCGCGCGCTTCCCGCCGGCCTGCTGCTCCTGCTCCTCGTCCGCCAGCTGCCGCAGGGCATCTGGTGGGCGCGCGTGCTGGTGCTCGGCGCGCTCAACTTCTCCATCTTCTGGTGGCTGCTGTTCATCTCGGCCTACCGGCTTCCGGGCGGCGTGGCGGCGACGGTCGGAGCGATCCAGCCGCTGATCGTCATCCTGCTCGCCCGCGCCCTGCTCGGCTCCCCCATCCGCCCGCTTTCTATCGTGGCGGCCGTCGCCGGAATGGGCGGCGTGGCGCTGTTGATCCTGACGCCGAATGCAGCGCTCGATCCCGTAGGCATCATCGCCGGGCTCGCCGGCGCGGTTTCGATGGCAGCAGGCACCGTGCTCAGCCGGCGCTGGCAGCCACCCGTATCGCCGCTGACCTTCACCGCATGGCAGTTGACGGCGGGTGGCCTGCTGTTGCTGCCGGTCGCGCTGCTGCAGGAACCGGCGTTGCCGATGCCGACCATGGCCAATCTGCTCGGCTTCGCCTGGCTCGGCCTGATAGGTGCCGCACTGACCTACATCCTTTGGTTCCGGGGTATCTCCAGGCTGGAACCGTCTGTCGTGTCGCCGCTCGGCTTCCTCAGCCCGATGACCGCCGTGATCCTCGGTTGGTCCGTGCTAGGCCAGTCGCTGAACTCAGCCCAGATCCTCGGCATGGCCGTGGTGCTCGGCAGCGTCTGGCTGAGCCAGCGCGCCCAGCAGGCGCAGCCGAAGCCGGAAGCGGCATTGCCGGCCGCTTCCTTCAACCGGTCATGAGACCAGGATGCCGATCTCGTCGGCCGCAGCGATAAACGCCTTGCGCGCGGCCTCGCGGGTACGGGTACCGGAAAGCGCTGCGGACACGGTTTCGACCGCCTCGCGGTAAAGAGGACCGCTGCGCTTGGCATGTGGCCAATCCACCAGCGCCTCATAGGCGCCCTTGACGGTCGAAACCTCGCGCTGGGTGCTTTCGGGCCCGATCCTGATCGTGACAGAATGGTCAAAAAGCATTCGGTCCATGACGGCCTCCGTATTGAATGCGACCAACAACGCGCAGCGATTGCTCAGGTTCCAGTGAGTTGAACGCGCTGCGGGGCCGCAACCATCCCTAAACCCTGTGGCGAATTCGCGCGATCGCAGCGTGAGACGTTATCCATCCGTCGTTGCCGGGAAGCCACGGACCGCGTAGCCTTGCCGAAGCGATTTGGGGGATGGACATGTTCACCGGAAGCCCGATCACCGCTGGCGCGCGCCAGTCCAGACCCGCAGGCGCCAGACCGAGGCGATACCTCGGCGCTCTCGCATTCGTGATGGCACTACCCCTCGCCGCTTGCCAGAAGCAGGAAGCCGCACCCAACCTGCCCATCATGGTACGCGCTGTGGAGGTGCAGCTCACCGAGTTCGCGCCCACCATCACCCTGACCGGGGTGATCGCCGCCCGCACGTTGAACAACCTGTCGTTCCAGGTCGGCGGCCGCGTCACCGAGCGCAGCGTCGACGTCGGCCAGCGCGTCGAGAAGGGCGAGGTGCTGGCGCGGCTCGATCCGCAGGAGCAGCAGTCCGACGTGCGTGCCGCCCAGGCGAGCCTCGATTCGGCCGAGGCTCAGCTCAGGCAGGCGGCGGCGGCCTTCGACCGGCAGAAGACGCTGCTCGCGCAAGGCTTCACCACGCGCCGCGACTATGATGACGCCGAACAGTCGCTACGTGTCGCGCAAGGCGGGGTGGCTATGGCTCAGAGCCAGCTCGGCAACGCAAAGGACAGGCTCACCTACACCGACCTCAAGGCCAGCCAGGCCGGCGTGGTGACGGCGCGGATGATCGAGGTGGGCCAGGTGGTGCAGGCGGCGCAGACGGTCTTCACCGTCGCCGAGGATGGCGACCGCGATGCCGTGTTCAATGTCGACGAGGTGATGGTCGCGCGCAGCAGCCCGGTGGCGCCGAAAGTCACGGTGGCCCTGCTCTCCGATCCCAAGGTCCAGGCACCGGGCGAGGTGCGTGAGGTGTCGCCCGCCGTCGATCCCGCCACGGGCTCGATCCGCGTGAAGGTCGGCGTGCCAAACACGCCGGCGGCCATGCCGCTGGGAGCCGCCATCACCGGCACGGCGACCTCCAAGCCACAGAAGGCGATCGTGTTGCCCTGGCAGTCGCTGATGTCGAAGGCAGGCACGCCGGCGGTCTGGACAGTCGACAAGGCGACGAAGGCCGTCACGCTCGTCCCGATAGGCGTGCTGGCCTTCGCTTCCGGCATCGTCGTCGTCTCCGAAGGGCTGGAGGCGGGGCAGCTGGTGGTGGCGCAAGGAGGGCAGCTGCTGAGCCCCGGACAGGTCGTGGAGCTGGCGCCATGAGCATCTTCGCAAAAGCCCTGGGGCTGTTCACCTCGCTCGCGCTCGCCGGCTGCAGCCAGGACGAGCAGGCGCCGCCGCAGGAGATCATACGCCCCGTGCTGTCGCAGATCGTCGAACCCCATGCACACAGCGCGCAGGGCTTCGCCGGCACGATCGAGCCGGAGTTCTCGGCCGAACTCTCCTTCCGCCTCCTCGGCCGGCTGGTAGCGCGCGACGTCGGCGTCGGCGACATGGTGGCCAAGGGCGCGACACTGGCTGCGCTCGATCCGCTGACGCTGGAGCTTGCCGCCCAATCGGCGCGGGCAGACCTGTCCACGGCCGAAGCGCAACTGGCGAACGCGGCGGCCAGCGAGGAACGGCAACGCGCCCTGCTGGCCGAAGCCAATACCTCGCAGGCTGTCTACGATTCGGCCAAGCAGGCGCTCGAATCGGCGGCGGCGAACGTCGAGCGGGCGCGCGCCGCGCTGGCCAAGTCCGAGGAGCAGCTCGGCTATGCCCGGCTCTATTCCGACTTCGATGGCGTGGTGACCGCGACGGGCGCGGAGGTCGGCCAGACGGTGTCGCCGGGCCAGATGGTCGTGACGGTGGCGCGCTCGGACGCGCGCGAAGCCGTCGTCGACATCCCCGACCAGATGGCCGCAAGCCTCAAGATCGGCACCGAGTTCGACGTAGCCATGCAATCGCTGCCGACACTGCGCGCCGTGGGACACGTGCGCGAGATCGCTCCCCAGGCGGACGCCTCGACGCGCACGCGGCGGGTGCGGCTGGCGCTCGACAATCCGCCCGACAGCCTGAGGCTCGGCACCACGGTCACGCGACCTGCCGCTGACCGCATTGCTGGAGAAGGACGGGAAGAGCTTCGTCTGGGTGGTCGATCCGGCCGCATTGACGGTCAGCCTGCGCGACGTCGAAGTGAAGGCCAGGAATGGCTCGACCTTCACCGCCGGCGGGCTCGATCCCGGCCTGCGGGTAGTGACGGCCGGCGTGAACAGCCTCACCGAAGGGCAGAAGGTCAGGGTACCGGAGGGCGCATAGGGTGAAGGACTTCAATCTCTCCGACTGGGCCCTGAGCCACCGCTCGCTGGTCTGGTACTTCATGCTGATCTTCACGGTCGCTGGCGTGTTCGCCTACCTCACCCTCGGGCGCGAAGAAGACCCCAGCTTCACGATCAAGACCATGCTGGTACAGGCCAACTGGCCCGGCGCTTCGGTAGAGGAAACGACGCAGCAGGTCACCGACCGCATCGAGAAGAAGCTCGAGGAACTCGAAAGCCTCGACTATTCGCGCAGCGTGACGACCGCCGGCCAGACCATCATCTTCGTGAACCTGAAGCCGACGACCAAGGCGCGCGACGTCGCGCCGACCTGGGTCGAGGTCCGCAACATGGTCAACGACCTGAGACCGACCTTTCCGGAGGGTGTGCAGGGGCCGTTCTTCAACGACCGCTTCGGCGACGTGTTCGGCAACATCTATGCCTTCACCGCCGACGGCTTGACGATGCGCCAGCTGCGCGACTACGTCGAGACGGTCCGTACCCGCATCCTGACCATTCCCAACGCCGGCAAGGTGGACCTGATCGGTGCGCAGGACGAGGTGATCTATCTCGAATTCTCGACACGCCAGATCGCGGCACTCGGTCTCGACCAGCAGGCGATCGTGGAGAGCCTGCAGGCGCAGAACTCGATCACGCCTTCCGGCGTCGTCGAGGCCGGTCCGGAACGCATCGCCGTGCGCGTCGGCGGGCAATTCGTCAACGAGGAAAGCCTCCGGGCGATCAACCTGAAGGTCAACGACCGCTTCTTCCGCCTGAGCGACGTGGCGACGATCAGCCGTGGCTATGTCGACCCGCCGAAGTCGCTGTTTCGGGTCAACGGCGAACCGGCGATCGGGCTGGCGATCGGCATGAAGCCCAACGCCAACCTGCTCGAATTCGGCGAGCAGCTGCAGCATGTGATGGAAGAGGTGACGGGCGAACTGCCGGTGGGCGTGGGCGTGCACCTGGTGGCCGACCAGCCGGTGATCGTCGAGGAGGCCGTGTCGGGCTTCACCCGGGCGCTGTTCGAAGCCGTGGCGATCGTGCTCGCGGTGTCCTTCATCAGCCTCGGGGTGCGCGCGGGCTTCGTGGTGGCGCTGTCGATCCCGCTGGTTCTGGCGATCACCTTCCTGGTCATGGCCTATATGGGCATCTCGCTGCAGCGCATTTCGCTCGGCGCCCTGATCATCGCGCTCGGCCTGCTGGTGGACGACGCCATGATCGCGGTCGAGATGATGGTGGCCCGGCTGGAGGTGGGCGACTCGCTCAGGAAGGCGGCGACCTATGTCTATACGTCGACGGCGTTTCCGATGCTGACGGGCACGCTGGTCACGGTGGCCGGCTTCATTCCCATCGGGCTGAATACGAGTGCGGCGGGCGAATACACCTACACGCTGTTCGTGGTCATCGCCGTGTCGCTGCTTCTGTCGTGGATCGTGGCGGTGCTGTTCGCCCCGCTTCTCGGGGTCACGCTCCTGCCCCCGACGATGAAGAAGCACGACGAGCGTCCAAGCCGTTTTGCCGCCGCCTTCTCGCGCGTGCTCAACATCGCCGTACGGCGGCACTGGCTCACCATCATCGCGACGGTCGCGCTGTTCATCCTGTCGCTGGCCGGACTAAGCCTCGTGCAGCAGCAGTTCTTCCCCCCGTCCGACCGCCCGGAGCTGATCGTCGACTGGAACCTGCCGCAGAACAGCTCGATCGCCGAAACGCAGGCGCAGGTCGAGCGCTTCGAGGAGGTCGCGCTCAAGGGCAATGCCGACGTCGACCACTGGAGCTCCTACATCGGCCAGGGTGCGGTGCGCTTCGTTCTGGCCTTCGACGTGCAGCCCTCAAGCCCCTATTTCGGCCAGACGATCATCGTGACCAAGGACCTCGAGGCGCGGCACAGGGTGCAGGTGGCCATCGAGAAGATCCTGCGCGAGCAGTTCGTCGGAACCGACGCCTTCGTCAAGACGCTGGAACTCGGCCCGCCGGTCGGCAGGCCCGTCCAGTATCGCGTGAGCGGACCCGACATCCAGACGGTGAGGACGCTTTCGAAGCAGCTCGCGAGCGTGATTGCGGCCAACCCGAGGCTGCAGGCGCCGAGCTTCGACTGGAACGAACCCTCGCGCGTGCTCAAGGTCGAGGTACTGCAGGACAAGGCGCGCCAGCTCGGCATCACCTCGCAGGACATAGCCAGCTCCCTGAACAGCGTGGTCGGCGGGCTGGCGATCACTCAGGTGCGCGACGCGACCTACCTGATCAACGTCGTGGTGCGCGCTGCCGAGAGCGAAAGGCGTTCGCTCGAGACCTTGCGCAACCTGCAGGTACCGACCGGCAACGGCGAGGCCATTCCGCTATCGACCGTCGCCGAACTGCGCTACGAGCTGGAGCAGCCCACCATCTGGCGGCGCAGCCGCATGCCGACGATCACGGTGAAGGCGGGCGTCGTGGGCAGCACGCTGCCCGACACGGTGGTCGCCGAACTGAAGCCCGCGATCGACAAGTTCGCGGCGGAGCTGCCGGCCGGATATGGGGTGGCGACAGGCGGCACCGTCGAGGAGAGCGCCAACAGCCAAGGGCCGATCATCGCGGTGGTGCCGTGGATGCTGTTCATCATGGCGACGGTGCTGATGATCCAGTTGCAGAGCTTCCAGCGGCTATTCCTGGTGGTGGCGGTAGCACCTCTCGGCCTGATCGGGGTGGTCGGCGCGCTGGTGCCGAGCGGGGCTCCGCTCGGCTTCGTGGCGCTGCTGGGGGTGCTGGCGCTGATCGGCATCCTGATCCGCAACTCGGTCATCCTGATCGTGCAGATCGAGGACCTGATCAAGACGGCCGTCCACCCCTGGAACGCGGTGATCGAGGCCACCGAACACCGCATGCGGCCCATCGCGCTGACGGCTGCTGCCGCGAGCCTGGCGCTGATCCCGATCGCTCGAGAGGTGTTCTGGGGGCCGATGGCCTACGCCATGATGGGTGGCATCATCGCCGGAACGGCGATCACGCTGCTCTTCCTGCCGGCGCTCTATGTCACCTGGTTCAGGATCAGGGAGCCGGGGATAGAAGCTCACCCGCACGAAGCGGCCGAAGCGGCCGAAGCGGCAGCCGGGTAGGAAGCCTGCCTCAGTGCAAGCCGCCGACGCCGAGCAGCTTTTCCACCACCTCGGGGTGCGCCGACAGCTCGGCCGGCGTGCCCGACCATGCAATCCGGCCGCGTTCGAGGATGATGGCGCGGTCGGCGAAGTCGAGCGCGCTCTGGATGCGCTGCTCGACGAGCAGCACGGTCATCTCGCCACCCGAAGCGAGCTTGGAGAAGGCCGCCATCAGCTCCTCGCAGATCACGGGCGCCAGGCCCTCGAGCGGTTCGTCGAGCAGAAGCACCGTCGGCCTGCCGAGGATGGTTCTGGCGGTCGACAGCATCTGCTGCTCGCCGCCGGACAGCTGCGATCCGAGGTTCCTGCGCCGCTCCTTGAGGCGCGGGAACATCTGGTAGGCCTCCTCGATGGCCGAGCGGTCGCGATCCTTGAGCCCGACGAAAAGGTTCTCCTCGACCGTCAGTGAGGGGAAGATGCAGCGCGCCTGCGGCACGTAGCCGAGGCCACTGCGGGCGCGCGACGAGCTTTCCATGCTGCTCATGTCGGTACCGCCGAGGCGGATCGCGCCGCCGTAGCGCTTGGTCTGGCCGGCGATGGTGGCCAGCAGCGTCGTCTTGCCCATGCCGTTGCGGCCCAGCACCGCGAGGCGCGAGCCGGCCGGGACGGAGAACGAAACGTTCTCCAGCACCCGGGTCGCGCCGTAGCCGGCGCTCAGGTCGGAGATTTCAAGCGGCGCTGCGGTCATTGGCGTAGCTTCCGAGATAGGCTTCGCGGACGCGGGCGTCCTTGGTGACATCCGCTGGCGAGCCGTCGAAGATGATGGCGCCCGCGGCAAGCACGATGACGCGCTTGGCGAAACGAAAAACGAGATCCATGTCGTGCTCGATCATCAGCACGGCGAGGTCGGAGGGCAGTCCCGCAAGCGCTGCCTCGATGCGCGGGGTGTCGCTCTGCGGCACGCCAGCGGCGGGCTCGTCGAGCAAAAGCACCTTCGGCTTCAGCGCCAAAGCGAGCGCGATCTCGAGGAGCCGCTGTTGGCCGTAGGCGATCTCCGATACCCGCCGCGTCGCGATGTGGTCGAGGCCGAGCGTATGCAGCAGTTCGGCGACCTCGGCCATCACGTCGGGCTTGGCCTGGTAGTGGCCGAAGATGGTACCTGAGCGGCCGGTGCGCTGCAGAACTGCGAGCGCGAGATGCTCCTCCGGCGTCATGTCGGGGAACAGCCGCGTCACCTGGAACGACCGCACAAGGCCTTGCCGCACGCGCGGCGTCGGACCGAGCGAGGTGACGTCGTTGCCGGCGAGGATGACCTTGCCGGAATCGGGGACGAGATGTCCGGTGACGAGATTGACGAAGGTCGTCTTGCCCGCGCCGTTTGGTCCGATCAGCGCCACCCGGTCGCCGGGGTTGAGCGTGATCGAGACGTCCTGGGTGACGGCGAGGCCGCCGAAGGCCTTCTTCAGGTTCTGGACTTGGAAGACCGCGCTCATTTGCCAGCACCCCTGAAGCGTTCGAGCAGCAGCTGTGCGGAACCGTAGAGGCCGCGCGGCGCAAACAGCACGACCGCGATCAACAGCGCGCCGACGATGGTCAGCCAGTGGAACGGATTGGCCGCCGAGACGAAGTCCTCGAACCACATGAAGGAGACGGTGCCGATGAGCGCGCCATAGAGCGAGCCGGTGCCGCCGAGCACGAGCATGACCAGCGACTCGGCCGAGAGCGTGAAGCTCAAGCTGTCGAGGCCGACGACCTGGGTGGAGATGGCGTTCAATGCGCCGCCGATGCCTGCAACCACGCCGGAGATGACGTACATCTTGAGCAGAGTGCCATGCACGGAGGCGCCCATGGCGCGTACGCGGATCGGATCCTCCTTGATGCCGCGGCAGAGCATGCCGAAGGGCGACCTGGTCAACAGACGCAGCAGCACGAAGACGATAACCAGCAGCGCCACAGCGAAGCCATAGGCCGTGCGGCCCCAGAGGTCGAAGCCGAACATGCCGAAGATCGGATCGGGCGAGATGCCTGCGAGGCCGTCGCTGCCGCCGGTATAGGTCGAGGCCTTGTTCGCGGCCTCGTGGAACAAATGGACCACGGCGATGGAAAGCACCAACTGCGCCAGCCCGTGGCCGCGCAGGATGACGGCGCCGGAGACGAGGCCCGCGACCGCCCCGCCAACGGCGCCGATGACGATCATCAGGAACGGATCGGTGATGCCCCAGTGCACGGCGGCGATGCCCGCGGCATAGGCTCCGGCGCCGAACAGCGCGGCATGGCCGAGCGTGGCGACGCCGCAGAAGCCGGTGACCAGGTCGATCGAGAGCACCAGGAGCGCGATCGCCAGGATGCGGGTGAGCAGCGCCAGGTTGTTGGGGAACAGGAAGTAGCCGAGGACGGCGACCGCCAGGATGACGGCAACGCCGATCAGGTCGCGTGCGAGCCAGTTGGGACGCGCGGATTGCACTGGCTTGGCGATGGAGGTGTGTTCGACGGCAGCCATCTATTTGCTCCTGCCGAGAAGCCCGCGCGGAAACACGCAGACGATTGCGATGACGGCGAGATAAAAGAAGAACTCGCCATATTCCGGCAGCAGGTAGCGTCCGGTGGTGTCGATCGCGCCGAGCAGCAGGCAGGCCAGCAGCGCGCCGGGGATCGATCCCGCGCCGCCGACCGAGACGACGACCAGGAAGGTCACCATGTAGCGCAGCGCGTAATAGGGCTCGATCGGCAGAAGCTCGGCGCCGACGATGCCGCCGAAGGCCGCGAGGCCGACCGCGACCGCGAAGCTCACGGCATAGACGATCTTGGTACGTACGCCGAGCGAAGCTGCCATGGCGGCATTGTCGACCGAGGCGCGCAGCTTGACGCCGAAGGACGTCTTCTCGATCAGGTACCAGAGCGCGGCCGCGACGACTACGCCGCAGGCGATGGCGAACAGCTTGTGCGCGGCGATGGTGCGGAAGCCGAGGTCCACCGGTCCGCGCAGAGTCTCGGGCAGCGGGATCGTCTTCAGCGTCGGCCCGAACACGTAGTTGGCGATGCCGATGACGCAGAAGGTGATGCCGATGGTCATCAGCACCTGGGTGAGTTCGGGCGCGCCGTAGATGCGGCGGTAGAGGAAGCGCTCGACGGGAATGGCGATCAGGATCGTGCCGACGACGGCGACCAGCACCGCCAGGGCATAGCCGAAGCCGAGGGTCTGCGCGGCATAGGAGGCGATGTAGCCGCCGATCATGGCGAAGGCGCCGTGGGCGAGGTTGACCACGCGCATCAAGCCCATGGTCACCGAGAGTCCGATCGAGATGACGAACAGCACCATGCCGTAGGCAAGGGCGTCGATCCCAACGCTGAATACGGTTTGCATCGTTCAATCCAGCAGTGGCCCGGACGCCGTGCGGCATCCGGGCTCTGTCGTTGACGTATCGCTGTTACTTCGCGGCGGCAAGGCCGGGGTCGCCCTGCTTCTCGAAGGTCGCGATTTCCTTGTTGTAGTAAGTGCCGTCTTCGGCCTTGGCGACCTCGCGCAGATAGATGTTCTGCGTGATGTGGCGGCTCTCGGGATCGATCGAGACCGGGCCGCGCGGGCTTTCCCAGGCCATGCCCTTGACGGCGTCGACCGCCTTCTGGGCGTCCTGCTCGCCGCCGGTGGCCTCGATCATCTTGTAGATGACGTGCATGCCGTCATAGGCGCCGACGGCCGGGAACGACAGCTCGGCCGGGTTGCCGATGGCCTTGTGGGCGGCCTCGACGAACTTCTTGTTCTCGGCCGAGTCATGCGAGACCGCATAGTGGAAGGTGGTCAGCAGGCCTTCGGCCGCCTGGCCCAGCGCCGGCAGGTCGGCTTCCTGGGTGAGGTCGCCGGGGGCGAGGAACTTGATGCCGGCCTGGGCCAGTCCGTTGTCGTTGTAGGCCTTGACGAAGCCGAGCGTGGTCGGGCCCGACGGCAGGAAGGCGAACACGGCGTCGGCGCCGGAGTCCTTCACGCGCTGCATGATCGGGCTGAAGTCGTTGGTCGACAGCGGCATCCGGATGGAATCGACGACCTCGCCGCCTTCGGCGGTGAAGGTGGTCTTGAATGCGTTCTCTGAATCGACGCCGGGGCCGTAGTCGGAGACCACGGTGATGACCTTCTTCACGCCGCGCTCCTTGGCGACCTTGGCCATCGGCGCGGACGTCTGCCAGGTGGTGAAGGAGGTGCGCACGACCAGCGGGCTCTTCGTCACGATCGCCGAGGTGGCGGCGTTCATGACGACCAGCGGCACGTTGGCCTGCTCGAGCAGCGGGGTGACCGCCATCGCGTCGGGCGTGAAATAGAACCCGGCGAGGTACTGCACGCCTTCCTTGACCACCAGCTCCTGCGCCAGCGCCTTGGCCTGGGCGGGATCAGCCTGCGGCACGTCGCGATAGACGATCTCGATCTCGTCGTCGCCGACCTTGTTGCCGTTGAGCGCCATCCAGGCGTCGATGCCGGCCTTGAAGTTCTTGCCCTGAATGGCGAACGGGCCCGAGAACGGGCCGACGACGCCAACCTTGATGACGTCGGCGAAGGCAGTGCCCGAAAGCGCGAGGACCGCCAGGGCGGTCAGAATGGATTTCCTCAATTTTTCCTCCGTGCGGGCGAGCCGGCGCTGTTGGGCGTGCCGGTCTCGGTATCTCCGTATCGTGCAAGTGTCACGCTCGAAACGGTAATGTAAAATGAAAAGAATCGAGCAACCTATAACCTGGAAGGTATGCGATTTGCCCTATTCTTCCTCCAATCAGTAGGGCAAGCCGACATAATTCTCGGCCAGCGAGGCCGACGCGGCCTCGGAATGGACGAGGTAGTCGAGTTCGGCCTCCTGGATGCGCTGGCCGAAGTCGTCGGTGTCGGGGAAACGGTGCAGCATGGTGGTCATCCACCACGAGAAGCGCACAGCCTTCCAGACGCGCGACAGCGCACGGGTCGAATAGACGTTGATGCCGGCCTGCGACCGCTCGCGGTAGAACTCCTGCAGGCCCCAGAAGAGGTAGCGCACGTCGCTGGCGGCGAGGTTCAGCCCCTTGGCGCCGGTCGGGGGAACGATGTGGGCCGCGTCGCCGACGAGGAACAGTCGGCCGAAGCGCATCGGCTCGGCGACGAAGGAGCGCAGCGGCGCGATCGACTTCTCGAAGGACGGGCCGGTGGTGACGCGTTCGGCCGCTTCCGACGGCAGGCGGCGGCGAAGCTCGTCCCAGAAGCGGTCGTCGCTCCAGTCCTCGACGTGGTCGTTGAGCGGGCACTGGACGTAGTAGCGGCTGCGGTGGGTCGAGCGCATCGAGCACAGTGCGAAGCCGCGCGGATGGTTGGCGTAGATAAGCTCGTGGTCGGCCGGCGGCACCTCGGCGAGCAGGCCCAGCCAGCCGAACGGATAGGCGCGTTCGTAGGCCTTGATGGCTCCCTCCGGCACGGACTTGCGGCTGACGCCGTGGAAGCCGTCGCAGCCGGCGATGAAGTCGCAGTCGATGCGGTGGGTGACGCCGTCCTTCTCGTAGGTGACGTAAGGTGCGTCGCCGTCGAAATCGTAAGGCTGGACGTTGCTGGCTTCGTAGATGGTGGTCGCGCCCGTGGCGTCGCGCTTGTCCATCAGGTCGTGCGTCACTTCCGTCTGGCCGTAGACCATGACGCGCTTGCCGCCGGTGAGCGCGGCAAGATCGATGCGGTGGAGACGGTTGTCGAAGGCCAGCGAAATGCCCTCATGGGGCAGGCCTTCGGCATGCATGCGCGCACCCGCACCCGCCTCCTCCAGGAGGTCGACCATGCCCTGCTCGAGCACGCCTGCGCGGACGCGGCCGAGCACATAGTCTCGGTCGACGCGCTCGAGGATGACGTTGTCGATGCCGTTGTTGGCGAGCAGTTGCCCCAGCAAGAGGCCGGAGGGCCCGGAGCCGATGATGACCACCTGAGTACGCATTTCCTGTCCTTCTTGCCGCGCGGCCTGTGCATGGTCGGCAGGCTTCGGCCTGCGCCTGTTGGTCGCGTCTGGTTGGGGACGCCGCCGGCTAGCTGCGGTCGCCCATGCTTTCGATCTGTCGGGCAAGCGCGTTCGCCTGCACCAGCGATGCCACTGCCGCCACCGCCATCTGCGGCAGCAGCAGCCATTCCAGGGTCCAGGCCGAGCCCGAACGTTCCTGCTCGTGCACCAGCGCGTTGTGCATTCCGGATATCTGGGTGGCGTTGAAGCGGGCGAGCGTCACCAGGACTTCCGCCGCAACCGGGTTCTGCTTGTGCGGCATCGCCGACGATCCGCCGCCGCCCGACAGCGCGATCTCCGACCCGTCCTGCGCCATCAGCGCCACGTCCTGGCCGAATTTCCCGAGGCTGCCGGTGATGAGCGACAGCAGGCCGGCGAAGTCGGTTAGCCGATCGCGCTGGCTGTGCCACTGCGGCGCGTCGCCGAGACCGAGCCTGTCGGCCAGGCGCTTCCGCACCGCCTCCGCCTTGTCGCCGAGCTTTTCCAGCGTGCCCGCGGCGCCGCCGAACTGGACCACCAGCAACTCCGGCCGCAGCACGGCAAGGCGGGCGCGATGCCGTTCGAGCGGCGCGCGCCAGGCGCGCATGCGATCAGCGGTGGTGATTTCGATGGCCGCCTGCATGCGCGTGCGGCCCATAAGGGCGTTGGCGCCGCAGCGCTCTTCGAGTTCGCCGAACACCGAGACTAGCTGCGTCAGCAGTGCGTCGAGCCGGTCGAGGACGGGCTTCAGCCGCAACACCAGCGCGCTGTCGATGACGTCCTGGCTGGTGGCACCAAAATGGACGCTCGCGCCATGCGGCGCGCCGACGGCCGCACGGAGCTGGCGCACCAGTTCCGGCACGACGACGCCATCACGCGCGACGCCCGTCGCGAGCGCTGCCATGTCAGGCTCGAACCAGCCCAGCGCCGTAACGATGGCCCGTGCCGCCTCGGCACCGATCACCCCCTCGACCGCCTCGGCTTCGGCGAGCGCGCGCTCGAAGGCGAGCATCGCCGCGATCTCAGCCTGCGCCGAAAAGCGCCCGGCCGTCTCGGTGTCGCCGAGCAGGCCGGAGAGATAGGGGTGGTCGAAGGGTGACACGGTCATGCTGGGTTGGCTCAGATGTCGAAGAACACCGTTTCCCTGTCGCCCTGGAGATGGATGTCGAATTCGTAGACCCCGCCTCCCTTGTGCTCGGCGATCAGGGTCGGAACGCGCAGGCGATGTTCGATGCGGGCGAGCACCGGGTCCTCGGCGTTGGCCGCCTCCTCGTCGGAAAAGTACATGCGCGTCTGCAGGCCGAGATTGATGCCGCGGGCGACGATCCAGAAGCTGATGTGCGGAGCCATCATGCGGCCGTCCTTGAACGGCGCCCGGCCCGGCTTGATCGTCTCGAAGACGCATTCGCCTGATACCATGTCGGTCGGCTTGCGGCCCCAGCCGGTGAAGTTGGGGTCGGCCTGGCCGCGCAGTTCCGACGGCGAATTGTAGAGACCGTCGCTGTCGGCCTGCCATATCTCGATCAGCGCGTCCTTGAGCGGGGTGCCCGTGCCGTCGAACACGCGCGTCCGCACGGTGATGCGCTCGCCCTTGGTCTTGTCGTTGACCATGCGCGCTCCGAGATCCTCCTCGAAGACGCCGGGGATGCCGCAGAAGTTGGGCGTCAGTCCGATATGCACGTAGGGGCCCGCGGTCTGCGAGGGGCTTTCCTTCAGGCGGTTCAGCGACTGGACCATCAGTTGCCCTCCAGGCGGTTCTCGAACAGCGACGAACGGCGGCCGCGCAGCACGATGTCGAACTTGTAGGCACGTGCATCCATCGGAATGGTCGCCTGCATGTCGAGCGCTGCGATCAGCGTCTCGATCGCCGCCCTGTCGGGAATGGTGCGAACGATCGGACAGAGCCAGATCAGCGGGTCGCCCTCGAAGTACATCTGGGTGATGAGGCGCTGGGCGAAGCCGTGGCCGAAGACCGAGAAGTGGATGTGGGCGGGGCGCCAGTCGTTGACGCCATTCGGCCAGGGATAGGGACCGGGCTTGATGGTGCGGAAGGCGTAGTTACCGTCCTCGTCGGCGATGGTGCGCCCGCAGCCGCCGAAATTCGGATCGAGGGCTGCGATGTAGCCTTCCTTCTTGTGGCGATAGCGGCCACCCGCATTGGCCTGCCAGAATTCGAGCAATGCGCCCGGCACGCCCTTGCCGCGTTCGTCGAGCACGCGGCCATAGACGATGATCCGCTCGCCGATGGCGCTCTCGCCCGGCTTGGCGAAGTTATGGATCAGGTCGTTGTCGAGCTCACCGAGCATGTCGTGGCCGAAGACCGGGCCGGTGATTTCGGAAATGGTGTTGTCGAGCGACAGCAGCGCCTTCTGCGGCGAGCGCAGCACCGAGGTCTTGTAGGTCGGCGTGAAGGCCGGCGGATGCCAGAGGCGGTCGCGCTGGAAGAAGGCACCCGTCTCGGGATTGCCGTTGGGTGTCTTGTCAGCGGGCATCGGACGCCTCCTGGTCCATTTGCGCAAATACCTGCTTGGCGATCTTGATGGCCTGGTTGGCCGCCGGCACCCCGGCGTAGATCGCCACGTGAAGGAAGGCTTCGCAGATGTCTTCGCGCGTCGCCCCCGTGTTGGCGGTGGCGCGCACGTGCATCGCCACCTCCTCGTCGTGCCCGAGCGCCGCCAGCAGCGCCAGCGTCACCATCGAGCGCTCGCGCTTGGTCCAGGTAGGACGCGCCCAGACCGTGCCCCAGGCGGCCTCGGTGATGAGTTGCTGGAACGGGCGGTCGAAGTCGGTCGAGGCCGTTTCGGCGCGATCGACATGCGCGTCGCCGAGCACGGAGCGACGAACGGCGAGGCCTTCGCGATACCTGGTCGTGGCTGGCGCCGAAGCATTCATGGCAAGTTCACTCCAATGGTAGGCGGGCGAGGAAGCGCCGGATGAGGGTGACGAGTTCGTCCGGCTTCTCGACGCAGGGGATATGGCCGGCGCCGTCGATGATCTTGAGGCGCGAGCCTGGGATGAGATCGGCCAGGGAGCGCACCAGTGCCGGCGGGGTCGAGCCGTCCTGGTCGCCGACGACGCAGAGCGTGGGCACCGCGATCGCCTTGGCGGCCTCGGTGTAGTCGGCGTCGCGAAGGGCGGCACACGTGCCGGTGT
>MEEF01000028.1 GCA_001724355.1 Mesorhizobium sp. SCN 65-20
CTTGCGCCCACGCCAGTTTTCAAGACTGGAGCCTTAAACCACTCGGCCACCCATCCAGAGCACTTCGACACAAGATTCAGAGATTGTGCCATTTCTGTGCCATTTTTCCGCCCGCGTCTTTGCTAACTCCTTGACCTGAAAAGACGCTATAAATCACTCACACCGGTTTTCAAGACCGGTGCCTTAAACCGCTCGGCCACTCTTCCAAGGCTCGGTCGATGCCGGCATCTGCATGAACATGCTGGACGCAACACCGGATTCTCGAAGCCGTCGTGCGCGCTTGTAACGCCCGTGCGCTCTTCACGTCAACTTGTTCGCTGCGGCGGCGCAATCGGCTTGTCCATCGGCCGACCCGGCACGCTCTGCAGTCGGCCAATGTGTTCGCACAGTTGCCAATCCTCGCTTCACCTGCTGATGCACAGCGGCCACAGTTGCGCCATATTCTCGCCCGGTTCGAACCATAGTCGATTAATACGCTGGCAAGCATTTCCTGCGCACAAGGGGACGGGGATCGTGTGCGAGAACTGTTTTTCAATTTTTGGCGCCGTGACTTTCTGATTCTACGCGCGGCGCAAAAGCAGAATTGACAGGGGACTACAGGGGCTATGCAGCATTCGAAGCGAACGGGTCGCGGTCGCACGGCGACCGTCGTGGCCTTGGCCGCAACCGCAGTCTTTGTTGCCGGTTGCGCGGGCCAGAAGTCCATGGTCTCCAAGAAGCGGTCCAAGGAGTATTTCGCCGAATCCGAATATGGCGTGAAGGCGAGCCCGCGCGTCACCAACCAGGCATCGAACCTGCCGCGCGGCGGCGGCCGCGACCAGACCGGCAAGCCCTACAAGGTGCGCGGCAAGTGGTACTATCCCAAGGAGGACAAGGACTACGCCGCCCTCGGCGCTGCCTCCTGGTATGGCGATGCCTTCCACGGGCGGCTCACCGCCAATGGCGAAATCTATGACATGACCAACCTGACGGCGGCACATCCGACGATGCCGCTGCCGAGCTACGCGCGCGTGACCAATACGGCGAACGGGAGTTCGGTGATCGTGCGCGTCAACGACCGCGGACCCTATTCCAATGGCCGCGTCATCGACTTGTCGAGGCGTGCTGCGGAAATGCTCGACTACGTGCACACCGGCACCGCCGACGTGAAGGTCGAATATGTCGGCCGCGCGCCGCTCAACGGTCGTGACGACGAATATCTGCTTGCCTCCTACAGGCCTGGGCCCGGCATGGGCGATCCCGTCAACGACGGCCTGCCAGCTGGCGTGATGGTAGCGATGAACGGCCCGACGCCCAGCGTAGGGGTCGGCGCGGCATTCCCGGTCGCGATGGCGGACAGTGCCCCGGTTCCGACGATCCGCGCAGAAGTCCCCGCCAATACGCTTGCCGCGCAGGCGGCCCAGTTCGGACAACCCGCGATGGCAATGCCAGCCGGCTACGGCGATGTGGTGCTGCCGGAATTCGGCCCGATCGCTCCGGAGCGGCCAGACGGCTGGGCGCCAGTACCGCAGATGCGGGTTGCGACCAACACGCTGTCCTACGCGAGCGAGCGCGTCTCGTCCTCGGCCCGTGCCTTCGACGCACTGGAAGGTCAGGCGATGTCCTCCGACGATATCGTCAACTCCTGGAAGCGGCTCAATCCGGGCCCGCGGAGTGCTGTGCCTGAAGTCGAGGCCTATGTGGCGGCCGGTACCTTCGACAGCGGTGCCGAGGCCCAACGGGTGGCCAAGGCTCTCTCCGAGTACGGGCGCACCTCAATCGATCAGACCGAATATGACGGACGCACCTGGTATTCGGTCGACCTCTTCTCGGACGGACGGAATTCGATCGACGCCATGCTGAAGGCGGCCTGGTCGCATGGCGCTCCCGACGCATTTGCGGTCCACGACTGACCTCAAGACTTCGATGTCTGCGACCTGTGGCTATCTGCCGGCCACGGTTGCCCCGAGCGGTCGATGCCTGCTAGTCTCGCTTGGCTCGACCGGAATCCGAGGCCGAACAGGGCAGATTTTTCAATGATTTCAAGACTATTGGCGCCCCGCGCTCTCCTGGCCGGATTGCTTGCGACGCTCATGCTCGCGGCTCAGGCCCATGCACAGCTCTTCGAGACCAAGGCCGCGCAAGCCTACATGATCGACGCCGAGACCGGCACGGTGCTGTTCTCCAAGGATCCCGACAAGCTAATCACGCCGGCCTCGCTCGCCAAGATGATGACGATGGAAGTGGTGTTCGACGCGCTGAAGAGCGGCCGCTACAGCCTCGACGACGTGTTCGGCGTCAGCGAGAACGCGTGGCGCACGGGCGGCGCGGCGTCGCGGGCGACCACCATGTTCGCAGCTGTGCGCTCCCAGATCCGCATCGAGGACCTCATCAAGGGCGTGACCGTCCAGGTGGCCAACGACGGCTGCATCATCCTTGCCGAGGGCATGGCGGGCTCGGAGGCCAATTTCGCCGTCCAGATGACCGAACGTGCGCGCCAGATCGGCCTCACCAAGTCCACCTTCGTCAATTCCACGGGCCTGCCTGCACCCGGACAGCAGACGACGGTGCGCGAACTCACTCAGCTGGCACTGCATCTGTGGCAGGCCTATCCGGAGTATTATCGCTATTACAGCCTGCCGGACTTCACCTGGAACAAGATCCTGCAGCGCAACCGCAACCCGCTGATCGCCATGGATTTCGGCGCCGACGGCCTGGCAACCGGCTTCACCGAAGGCGAGGGCTTTGCAATCGTCGGCTCCATCAATCGCGACGGCCGGCGCCTGTTCCTCGCCATGGCCGGCATGGCGACGGACCGGGAGCGCGCCGAAGAGGCGCGCAAGCTCCTCGACTGGGGCATGCGGGCTTTCGAAAAGACCGAGATATTTGCCAAGGACGAAACCGTCGGCGAGGCCCAGGTCTTCGGAGGCACAAAGTCCCACGTTGCCCTGGTGGCGCCGAAGCCCATTTCGCTTTTCCTGCCGGTGGCCAATCGCGAGCGGCTCGTAGCCCGTATCGTCTATGACGGCCCGGTTGTGGCCCCCATTGCGAAGGGCACTCAGATCGGCACTCTCAAGGTCTGGATCGGCGACACGCTGAGCCAGGAAACGCCGCTATACGCCGCTGAAGCGGTCGGCGTGGGTTCGCTGCAGAGCCGCGCCTTCGATGCCGTCAAGGAACTTGCGATCGGCTGGCTGAGATAACCCGTGGACCCTAGCGGGACTCGACGCTAGAGCATCTTGGCTTACATATGCCGAACGCACGTTTCGGCGGCGGAGCGGCACAAACAGAAAGGCACTGGAGTGGCGCGCGGCTTCTTCATCACATTCGAAGGCGGCGAGGGCGCCGGCAAGTCGACCCAGATCGAACGGCTGGCCGCCAAGCTGCGCGACAAGCGCTACGACATCGTCGTGACCCGCGAGCCCGGCGGCTCGCCCGGCGCCGAGGCCGTCCGACATGTCCTGCTTTCGGGTGCGGCCGAGCCGTTCGGGCCAGAGATGGAGGCGCTGTTGTTCGCAGCGGCCCGCTCCGACCACGTCGAGCAGGTCATCCGGCCGGCGGTCGAGCGCGGTGCAGTCGTGCTCTGCGACCGTTTTCTCGATTCCTCGCGCGTCTACCAGGGCGTGACCGGCAATCTCGACCCGGACTTCATGGCAGCCGTCGAGCGCGTGGCAATCAACGGCATGATGCCCGACCTCACCCTGGTGCTCGATCTCGATCCTGAGGAGGGGCTGAGGCGCGCCACCGCCCGCCGCGGCCAGGAGACCGCCGACCGCTTCGAGAAGGAGACGGTCGAGGTGCATCGGCGGCGACGTTCCGCATATCTGGCGATCGCAGCCAGCGAGCCGGACCGCTGCGTGGTGATCGAAGCGGCAAGGCCGGCCGAGGCGGTGGAACACGACGTCACCGCAGCAGTATTCACGGCACTGGAAACGCGATCGGCGAGCGGTAGCCGGGCGAGGGCGGACGCCTGATGCTCGAACGTCTCGCTCCCGAGCAGCACGACACGCTCGACGAAGTGCCCGAGCCCGCGGAGAACCCAGCACTATTCGGTCACGAACATGCGGCCGCGATGCTGACCTCCGCTTATCGGGCGGGCAAGCTGCCGCACGCGCTGATCCTCGCCGGGCCAACCGGCATCGGCAAGGCTACTTTCGCATTCCACTTAGCCGGCTATCTTCTGCGCAATCCGGATTACCGCGCAGCGCCGGCGACGCTCGGTTCGCCGGACCCGGGATCGGCATTGTTCCGCCAGGTCGCATCCGGCGCGCATCCCGGCGTGCTGCATCTCACGCGTCCGCAGAACGACAAGACAAAGGGGTTCAAGACGGTAGTCACCGTCGACGAGGTCCGCAAGGTTTCGCGCTTCCTGTCGATGACGTCGCACGACGGCAGCTACAGGGTCGTGATCGTCGATCCTGCCGACGACATGAATACCAATGCCGCCAATGCGTTGCTGAAGAACCTTGAAGAACCGCCTGCACGCACGCTGTTCATCCTGATCGTGCACGCGCCGGGAAGCCTGCTGCCGACCATCCGCTCGCGCTGCCAGACGATCCGGCTGACGCCGCTCGACGACAACAGCCTTCTTTCGGCCCTCGATGCGGCTGGCCAACCGGCGCCGGCCGAGCCCCAGGCGCGGGCCACGCTTCTTGGTCGGGCAGGGGGCAGCGTCCGGTCGGCGATCCTGCTCAGCCAGTATGGCGGCCTGGAGATCGCCGAGGCCCTCGACGGTGTCTTGCAGGGAGGGCGTACAGGCATCGCCGCCGTGCACAAGCTCGCCGACGCGGTCGCGGGCAGGGACAGCGCCATTCAGTTCGACATCTTCAACCGGCGGGCGCTCGACATGCTGGCCGACGCAGCCTCCAACGCCGCGCTGGTATCCGACCTCCCGCGTGCCAAGGCCCTGTCCGATGCTTGGCACGAGGCGCAGAACGCGCTATCTGAGACGGAAACCTACAATCTCGATCGCAAACAGCACGTATTGGCCATGATCGACCGCTTGAATGCCGCAATGCGAATGTGAAGCTCGTCCGCCGGGTGGCAATCGGCCGCCCGATGCGTTATCTGACCCGCGACCATTTCATTCCGACATTCACGACGGCCTCCCATGTCCCGCGACAAGTACTACATCACCACCGCTATCTCGTATCCGAACGGCAAGCCGCATATCGGCCATGCCTACGAGATGATTGCGACCGACGCGCTTGCCCGCTTCCAGCGCCATGACGGCAAGGACGTCTTCTTCCTCACCGGCACCGACGAGCACGGCATCAAGATGCTGCAGACGGCCAACCGCGAGGGTATTTCCGCGCGCGAACTCGCCGACAGGAATTCAAACGAATTCAAGAAGATGGCGGCACTTCTCAATGCGTCGAACGATGATTTCATCCGCACCACAGAAGGGCGCCACTACGCCGCCTCCCAGGCGATCTGGAAGGCGATGGCCGACAAGGGCGACATCTACAAGAGCAGCTACGCCGGCTGGTATTCGGTGCGTGACGAGGCCTATTACGGCGAGGAAGAAACCGAGCTCCGCCCCGACAACATCCGCTACGGCCCGCAGGGCACGCCGGTGGAGTGGGTCGAGGAGGAGAGCTACTTCTTCCGCCTCTCGGCCTATCAGGACAAGCTGCTTGCACTCTACGAGAGCCAGCCGGACTTCATCGGCCCCAACGAGCGCCGCAACGAGGTGCTGAGCTTCGTCCGCTCCGGTCTCAAGGACCTGTCGATCTCGCGCACCACCTTCGATTGGGGCGTGCCGGTGCCAGGCGACGAAAAGCACGTCATGTACGTTTGGGTCGACGCTCTGACCAACTACATCACCGCCCTCGGCTATCCGGATACGAGCGCCGAAAAATGGGCCTATTGGCCAGCCGTGCACATCATCGGCAAGGACATCGTGCGCTTCCACGCCGTCTACTGGCCGGCTTTCCTGATGTCGGCAGGCATCGAGCTGCCGAAGCGCGTCTTCGGCCACGGCTTCCTGTTTAACCGAGGCGAGAAGATGTCGAAGTCGCTCGGCAACGTCATCGATCCGTTCACGATGGTCGAGCACTACGGCCTCGACCAGGTGCGCTACTTCTTCCTGCGCGAAGTTCCGTTCGGCCAGGACGGCAGCTACAGCCACGAGGCGATCGTCAACCGCACCAACGCCGATCTCGCCAACGACCTCGGCAACCTGGCGCAGCGCTCGCTGTCGATGATCGCCAAGAACTGCGGCGGCGTGGTGCCTCAGCGCGGCGCGCTGGCCGACTCTGACAAGGCGATCCTCGACCAGGCTATTGCGGCGCTGGCGACGGCGCGCAAGGCGATGGCGGAGCAGGGGATCCATCATGCTCTTGCCGCGATCTTCGCGGTGGTGGCGGAAGCCAACCGCTATTTCGCCGGCCAGGAGCCCTGGGCGCTCAAGAAGACCGATCCGGCGCGCATGGAAACGGTTCTGTGGACCACGGCGGAAGTGATCCGCCGCGTCGGCATCATGTGCCAGCCGTTCATCCCGGCATCGGCCGCCAAGCTGCTCGACCTGCTCGACGTCAGCGAGCGCGAATTCGTCCATGTCGACGACAAGCACGCGCTGGTCCCGGGAGCAGCATTGCCTGCGCCCCAGCCGGTGTTCCCGCGCTATGTCGAACAGAGCCCGGAAGGCTGAGGCTGTCGGAAATGCTTGTCGACAGTCACTGCCATCTCGACTTTCCCGACTTCGCCGAGGAGCGCGCGGCCATCGTCGCGCGCGCCAAGGCGGCCGGCGTCGAGCGCATGGTCACCATCTCGACCCGGGTGAAGCGCTTTCCGCAAATCCTTGCGATTGCTGAAGAATTCGACGCGGTCTTCTGCTCGGTCGGCACCCATCCGCACAATGCGGACGAGGAACTCGACGTGACTGCAGAGGAGCTTGTCCGGCTGTCCCGGCACCCGAAAGTGGTGGCGATCGGCGAGGCGGGGCTCGACTATTTCTACGACAAGGCGCCGCGCGAAGCGCAGGCACAGGGCTTGCGCACGCACATTGCTGCTGCCCGCGAGACGAAACTGCCGCTGGTCATCCACGCCCGCAGTGCCGACGAGGACATGGCGGCGATCCTGACCGATGAGACGGGGAAGGGTGCCTTCCCCTTCATCCTGCACTGCTTCTCCTCGGGTGCGGAACTGGCGCGCATCGGCGTCGGGCTGGGCGGCTACGTGTCGTTCTCCGGCATCCTGACCTTCAAGAACTCGGCCGAGTTGCGCGACATCGCCAAAGACGTGCCGCGCGAGCGTCTCCTGGTCGAGACGGACGCGCCGTACCTCGCGCCCATCCCGTTCAGGGGAAAGCGCAACGAACCGGCCTATGTCGCCAACACCGCAGCGGTGCTCGCCGAGACCATAGGTATTTCGGCGAGCGAGATCGCCGCGATCACGACCGACAACTTCTTCCGCCTGTTCACGAAGATGCCAAGGCCGGCCTGACACCATGGCTGATACGCTGCGCCTCACCATTTTGGGCTGCGGCTCATCGCCGGGCACGCCGCGCATCACCGGCGATTGGGGCGCTTGCGATCCGAACAATCCGCGCAACCGGCGGACCCGTGCTGCGGCCATGGTCGAGCGCATCTCGGATGCCGGCACCACGCGCGTCGTCATCGACACGGGCCCCGATTTCCGCAGCCAGATGCTTGGCGCCGGCGTCCGGCACATCGACGGCGTCGTCTACACCCATCCGCATGCCGACCATATCCACGGCATCGACGACCTGCGCGGCTATGTGCTCGAGCGCGGTAGCCTGGTCGACATCTGGGCCGACGACTTCACGCTGGAACGCCTGAAACAGGGCTTCGGCTACTGCATCGAAACGCCGCTCGGAAGCTCGTATCCGCCGATCGTGCGTCCGAACTTGATCCGGCACGAGCAGCCGTTCACGGTGGAAGGAGAGGGGGGTCCCCTCACCTTTTTGCCGCTGCCGCAGATCCATGGCGACATCGTTTCGCTCGGGTTCCGTATCGGACCGATCGCTTACTGCTCCGACGTCAGTGATTTTCCGGATTCTACGGCGGCGCTCATGGGCGGCCTCGAGTTGCTGGTCGTGGATGCGCTGCAGCACAAGCCGCATGTCAGCCATCTGTCTCTGTCCGAGGCGCTGCAATGGATCGACCGGCTGCAGCCGAGCCGGGCCGTGCTGACGCACATGCACGTGCCGCTGGACTACGACGCTGTGATGGCGGAAACGCCTGCGCATGTCGAGCCGGCCTATGATGGCATGGCGATCGAAATCTCGATTGTTTCCGACGCCTTGGCGCAAGTTCCTAGAGCGCGCTAGCAACTGGCCATTGCTGCCGGCGCCGCACAGTGCAGAGTGTCGTCGGCGCTCCAGCGCGAAGGACGCGACTTGCGGGGCCACCGTTCCCCTTGCGCAAAGCCGAAGGTTCCATAACCTATCTTATGCGATCTGCGTTCAGGGGTATCCCTGCCTGCGACTTCACACGCGGACGGCGTGAAGCCGCAGCGATATCCCGAGACGATCAAGCATTTGCCGAAAGTCTGCGGCCCTGTAGCGCTCGCTTTCGCTCACCAGCCCAAGCGCCGTACCGGTCCCGGTCGCAGAATGCCGGACGATCGCCTCGATGGCATTGTCCAGCGGATCCAGGAACGGCAAATCGGGTCGCGCCTTTTCCAGATAGGAACGCAGCCACGGCAAATGCGTACTCGAAAGCGTCACTGCGCCGATGTTCGGGTGGCGCGCGTCCAACTCATCCAGAAACGAGTTGATGGCGCTCCGCGTCGTGTCGGGTGCGAACAGGAACGCGCCGCTTTCCACGAGATCGACGAGGCACGACGCGTCCACCAGCTTGACTTGCCTCGCTCTGCCTTTTGCCTGGGCGTGTGCGTAGGCGCGCAGTTCGGGGCTTACCACCATCGAGCGGACGCCGAGCACCACCACGTCACGCGTGCCAGTCAAGGCAAGTGCTTCCGCAATCGGCGGACGGACTCCGAAAACCGGGCGGGCGCTCATTCCCTCGATCTCGTCAAGCACGGTGATCGATGGCGCATTCGAGGCTACCAGGACAGCCGCAGGCTCGAAGCCATCAAGGAAGCGTAGCGTACGCTTGAGGATCGCGAGGAGTTCGGGCCGGGATTTGTCTCCATACGGGAAGCTCGCCCGGTCGGCGAAATAGAGGATGTCCTGGAGCGGCAGCTTGCGCCTGATCGCTGCTACCGCTGCGTAGCTTCCGATCCCGGCGTCGAAGACGGCGATGGGTTGGATCAAGTCCGGAAGCTTCTCACCAGCTCTGCATGTCGGCATGCGTTCGCTCCGGCTCCATTCCTTGATTGAGAGGGACCGACAGATCGGCCATTCACGGTGCCCTACCCTCCGCGACGCCGTCGTCGCGGCTCGCGCCGACCTGCGAAACAAACGTTGCAATGGAACTTCCGCGTCCCGCAACCGTTAGGATGAACTGAAAAACAAGGAGCACGTGTCATGGGACGCGCATTGTTGTTCTGGTTGATTGGTGTACCGATTCCGTTGATTATTCTATTTCTATTGTTCTGGAACTGAGTGCATTTTGACGATGAATTTCATTTGGCCACCAAATAGACGCTTCTGACAAGCGTCATCAGAAAATTTTCTAAATTGACATCTTCCGGATTGGCCGTTGCAGCGGCGCGCCTTTAGCGGCGCGACTGTGCCTGACGTACAGTCGTGGAACTATGAGCCATGGGAAGCGTTGTCTACGCCGCTTCCCAGATTGGACGGCCGGGACGGCTCAGGCGAAGAATGCCTTGATGCGCGGCCAAAGGCCGATCGCTGCGCGAACGCGGCGTGCGGCATTGCCGGCCCGCACGGCGCTGCCGAAGTGGCAATTGCAGACGATGTCGTGGAGTTGCCGGTCCGATAGCTCGAAGAACCGTTTGGCTTCGCCGTAGCTGTCGTCGCCGAGGCCTGCGGCACGCAACGACACGTCATCGAAGGCGACGGTCATGGGCGAACCGCTGGCGCGCATGGTCTGCCGCGTGCCGCTGGGCGCATACTCGGTGCCGGAGAGCGTTCCCAGCCGGCGTTCAGGGTCGCGTTCGAGCAACTCGGCCCAGCGTTCCAGCCGCTCGGTTCTGGTCATTGCAGGACCGGGACGGATTTCGGCGAGCGCCTGCAATTGTTCGATACTTTGATGCTTCATCTTCGCCTCCTAGTACGAAGGTGCCATCCATGGGAATGAAGCGCCTCGAGGCGCGAACCGGCGCGCGGGAGAACGCTCCCCCTTCAACTCGCCATGGGGATGCACAGTTCCGTAGCGTGAGGAAAAAACCACAACCCGCGCGCCCTGCTTGCGTGGCTACGGCGGACATTCAATCGTGGGCTGCGCAACAACCCATCTGCCGAGAAAGAAAAAGTCCGCCCCGAGCCGGGACGGACTTTCTGACATAGCGTAGGCGCCGGTGGACAATGCCTACCCTGGAAGAGCCGGATAGCCGGAAGCCCCCAGCACGGGACGATGCCCCATGCTGCGCGATGGTGGCTACGGCCGCCAGAGGCAGATCATGCGGAGGTGTCGACCACCTCGAAGTCGTGCGTGATGGTGGCGGTCTTGGCCATCATCGCGGAGGCGGAGCAGTATTTCTCGATCGACAGGTCGATGGCGCGCTTGACCTTGTCATGCGACAGCCCCCTGCCCTTGACGATGAAATGCATATGGATGCGGGTGAAGACCTTGGGCTCGGTTTCGGCGCGATCGGCGTCGAGTTCGACCGATACGTCCTCGACCGCCTCGCGGCCCTTCTCGAGGATATGGACGACATCATAGGCCGAGCAGCCCCCTGTGCCGATCAGCATCAGCTCCATCGGGCTCGGGCCGGGCGTCTTGCCCTCGGCGCCGGAGGAAGTGCCGAAAACCAGCTTGTGGCCGCTGCCGGACTCGCCGACGAAGGTGCGGTCCTCGACCCATTTCACACGTGCTTTCACGAAAAGTCGTCCTTCTAGCTAAAATCGGAAAACCGGCGGCAATCATCTCGCCGGTTCTGTGATGTCAGCTAGCGCGGCGGCTATCGATCCGCAAGGAGCCGCGGCGGACAGAAACTCCGCCACGGCGGGGTAAGTTGTGGCTCAGAACGGGATTTCGTCATCGAGGTCGCGCGAACCGCCACCACCCATGCCGCCCTGGCCGCCACGGCCACCGCGGTTGCCGCCACCGTAGCTGTCGGTCGGGCTCGACTGGCCGAAGTCGGAACGGCCACCGCCGCCATAACCACCGCCCTGCCCGCCGCCATAGCCGACCTGGCCGCCGCCGTAGCCGGCATCGCCGCCCTGGCCGCGCGCGTCGAGCATCTGCAGTTCACCGCGGAACTTCTGCAGCACGATCTCGGTGGTGTAGCGCTCGACGCCGTCCTTCTCCCACTTGCGGGTCTGGAGCTGGCCTTCGATGTAAACCTTCATGCCCTTCTTAAGGTACTGCTCGGCGACCTTGGCGAGGTTGTCGTTGAAGATGACGACCTGGTGCCACTCGGTCTTTTCCTTGCGCTCGCCCGAATTCTTGTCGCGCCAGCTTTCCGAAGTCGCGATCCTCAGGTTGACGACAGGCTCGCCCGAGTTGAGCCGGCGGATTTCGGGGTCCGCGCCCAGATTGCCGACCAGAATGACCTTGTTGACGCTACCTGCCATGACACCGCTCCGCGCTCGTCCGAAACCAAATTCCAAGAAAATGTAAGGGCGCACATTAGCCCATCGCACCGCCCGCCCGCGCCCCCTGCCGGCGGAAAAGCTCGTGCCGTCCACAAGTCATTTTCGTTCCTATTTTGTTCTATCGTTAATGGCGGCAGTTGGCAAGAGGCAGGCCACGCAAAGCATGGCGGACGGCTGCACCGGCTTGCCGTCCTGACCTCGGCTTCTCGGACGCGACCGGGCGCCGACGTTGACAACCCCCGGCTGCACCGGGCATGCTCTGATCGCTGCGTAGGGCGCATCGGTGCGAGCCGAAAGGGCAATGTCTGCCTGCGATAGACAGACACCCCAGTTGCGCCCATGTCGAATCTCGAAAATTTCAGGAAACAGGCCAAGCAGGTCGTGCGCTGGCACCGCGAAGGGTATTTTCCTGTCGCAGCGCAGATCCGGGACAAGTTACCCCGGTTCGGCCACTACAGCGACAGCGAGATCATGCGAGCCGCCTTCAAGCTCAGCGACGCGCAGGAACTCGTCGCGCGCCGGGAGGGTTTTGACGATTGGCAGGCGCTCAGATCAGGAGCCAACGCATTGACACCATCCGAGCACGTCCGACAGCCTGTCCTCAGTTCGGTATCGGCACAGCTTTTCGTCGCCGACGTCGCAGCATCCTGCGAGTTCTTCACCGAAAAGCTCGGTTTCACCGTCGACTTCGTTTATGGCGAGCCGACCTTCTACGGCCAGGTGGTGCGCGACACTGCGCGACTTGCTCTCAGGCTCGTCTGTGAACCGGTCTTCGTTGGCGACATCAGGGCGCGCGAGCACTTGCTGTCGGCGTCGATTACGGTCGACACCGCGGCCGAGATCAAACAGCTTTTCCTCGACTTCCAGGCCGCAGGCGTGCCGTTCCACCAGCCGCTGCGCAAGGAGCCATGGGGCGCACGGACCTTCGTCGTGCTCGACCCCGACGGCAATCTGATCCTGTTTGCCGGACCCGCCGAATAGATTTCCCCTCGGCAAGGTCCCGAGCCGCGATGACTCCTAGCTCGCGCTGTAGGCCGGCGCCGACCGCAGATAGCGTCCGAAGGCGTCGGCATTCGGCGGCGCGAACCGCTCGGCCAGCGGATTGCGTTTTCTGACCGTGGCGCCGATGTCCTCGAGCAGTTCGTCGAAATGCCTGAAGTGATAGGGCGCGACACAGAGCCCACCGTAGACACCCGCGGCCGGCCGCTCATTGCGCTTCCACCTCAGCATCATGTCGATGTTGTCGCGCATCTCCCCCAAAGTGGGCTGCTTGGCCAGCATGCCGTCGGCGTAGCGCACCAGCCAGTTGGCCGCGAGATCGGCGCACAGCACCGTGCAGAAGGACGAGTTGAACCCGACGAAGCCGAGATCAGGAATGTCGGGATTGGCGATCACTCGGTAGAGCCGGTACTGGCCGTCGTCGTCGATCAGCTTGCGGCGCACGTCCTCGGGCAGGAATGGGATGCCCATCTTCCAGCCGGTCGCCAGCACCGCCACGTCGGCCTTCACAGCCTCGCCATTGGTCAGCGCCACCTTACCCTTCTCGTAGTGATCGAACGTGCCCTGCACTGCCTTGATCCTGCCTGAGCGGATCATCTCGAAGAAGCCGGGTGTCACGATCGGCACCGAGCAGTTGATCTCCTCTTCGATCGGCACCTTCGGGCGCATGCCCGCCTTGTTGAGCTTGAGCTGCATGGTCAGCAGGCTTTCCAGCGCCCGCCAGTTCGCCCACACGAACGGCTTGGCGATCGCATGCTTCAGCCGCCCGAAGGCGCTCAGCCCCCAGCCGGGGAACATGTTCTCCTGGGCGCGGATATAGAGGATGCGCTTGAAGTTGATCAGTCCGCCGATGAAGTAGGGGATGCGCCAGATCGGTTCGCGATAGACGATGGTCACGCTGCGCGCGCCCTTCTGGGCAGCGTTGACGGCGATGTCGGTGGCCGATTTCGAGAAGCCGAGTACCACCACGTCCTTGCCCTTGCCGATGGCGGGATCGGTGTATTCGCTCGAATGCATCACTGTGCCGCCGGCGGCGGCGAACGCGTCCTTGCCGGGAAATTCCGGGATGTTCTTGGCGCTGAAATTGCCGGTGCAGACGACGACGAAGTCGAAATGCTCGCTCTCGGCCCTGCCCTTCTCGTCCTGCAGTGTCAGCGTCCAGCCGCCCTCGCCGCCTCGCTCCATGCCGGTGACAGTCACGCCGTACCGGATGACACCGGGCAGTCCATGCTTGCTCGCATAGTCGGCGAGATAGGCATGCACCTGCACGCCCTTCGGCCACTCCGGAAACTCCTCGGGCATGGCCATGTCGGTGTAGCGGTAGAGATCCTTCGGGCTCTGCGTTTGCACGTCGGGATAGGAGCGCGCCGGCTCCCACACGCCGCCGAGATCACCGCTGCGCTCGACGATGGTCACGTCGTGCCCGTGCTGGCGGAACGTCTTGGCCGCCACCAGCCCGCTGACGCCGGCGCCGATCACGCACACCTTCTTCTTCCTGACCATGTGCTCCTCCTGATTTCCTGGCGACGGCCCGCCGTTCCGCCCGCACCAAGGGTCGGGAGGTCCTCGCCGGCGGGCAGCCGGCATTCACTGTTGATGGACGCGCCAATCCGATCGCAGGCCGGTCCGGCCTGCGTTCAAGCGATCGTCTTTTTCAGAGTTTCGTGTGCGCCTAGTCGTTGGCTTCCGGCGGCAGGAAGTTGACCTCGTGCTCGGCCGATACCTTCACCACTTCGGCCACATCGGTCATGTTGTCGAGCTTGATGAACAGGTCTTCCAGCATGCGGGCCGGCGACACCCAGAACAGCGCCCGCGTCGGCTTGTCAGACTTGTTGAAGTAGCCATGCGGAATGCCCCTCGGCATGCGCACCAGGTCGCCCGCCTTGGCCTTCACCCACTCGCCGTCGAGCTTGAGGTCGAGTTCGCCCTCTTGCACCAGGATGAACTCGTCCTGGGTCGGATGGATGTGCACGGGCACGAACTGGCCGGGCGCGCTGTTGGTCTCGAAGGCGAAGGTCGAGTCGCATACGGCCTTCGGAAAATACACCTGGCCCAGGATGTTCCAACTCTTGCCGGCAAAACCCTTGCCGTCCTGGGTGATGCCCTTGGCGAGATCTTTAGACATGAAATTTCCTCCCTTTGCGGGACAAAGGTCCCGGTCCTCCACGCGCAGAATGCCGCAGCCGGTGCAAAACGCTATCCGGCAAACGTTCCGACTATCCAGAAAACGAAATAATCGTTTTGCCAGCCTGCGGCATTTCAAGCCTCAGTTGGCCGCAAAACAAACTATGCTACGATCTTTCAATGGAAACGGACGTGGCAACACGCGCGGCCCCGCTTTCACGACATGTCCTGTTTCAGTCCGACGACCTCGACTGCGCCAGGGAGCGGGTAGCCCAGAAGTTCTGCAACCACCGGCTCGACATCATCGGCGACCGGCGTCCCTTCCGCGCTGCCCATCATCATGTCCGCGGCGACATGATCTCGCTCAACTACATCAGCTATGGCGCCGACGTGCTGATCGACCCGGGCGAGCTCGGCCATTTCTACCTGATCCAGATCCCTGTCGCCGGCTCCGCGACCATCCGCAACGGCGGCAAGGAGTTCGTCACACATCAAGCCGCAGCATCCGTCCTCAACCCGCACTGGGCAACGCGCATGCGCTGGTGGCAGGGCTGCGGGCAACTTCTGATCCAGATCCGCCGGACGCAGTTCCAGGCATTCGCTGAGCGGCTGCTCGAGCGCGAGCTGCCGGATGCTGTCAGCTTCGATCCCGAGATCGACCTGACGCGACCGGAAATGCGGGCCTGGCGCGGCTTCGTCGATGCCCTTTTCCACGCTGCGGAGGACGAAACATCGCCCGCCGCCGAGCTGACGCGAGCTCTGCGCGAACAGCAATTGCTCGAGTTCTTCGTCGAGGCCCAGCCGGGCAATCTGCGACCCTTCCTCGACGGCCGCTGCTACGCCGCCGCCCCGCGCCACGTCAGGCGGGCCGAGGAGTTCATCCGCACACATGCTGCGGATCCCGTCGGCCTGCTCGACATCGCCGAGGCGGCAGGCGTCAACTGCCGCACCCTGCAGCTCGCCTACAAGGCCGCCTATGGCTTTTCGCCGATGCATGCGCTGCAGAAGGAACGCATGCGCCGGGTCCGCTATGACCTGTTGCAGGGCGATGCGGCGACATCGGTTGCCGACACGGCGCTCAAATGGGGCTTTTCCCACCTCGGCCGTTTCTCGGCAGCCTACCGGGATGAGTTCGGCGAACTGCCACGCCAGACCCTGCGCTGCCGCGCCGGCTGACGGCTGCAAGTGCCAGCGCCCAGCCGTCTACGCGCGAAAACTCTTCCGCTGGTGATACGTCAACGCCGTGCGCAGGCAGAATGCCAGTGCGCCCTCAGGGATAGTCGCTTCGGCTGGAAGAATGACCGCCCTGTTGCCCTCGAATTCCAGTTCGCCGCCAAGGTGCGAGCGGAATGTCTCGACAAGCGTCGTGTTGCAGTTGAAGAACACCGCGCACCTGCCGGGAAAGGACCTGGTTGCACCCAGCCTCACCGTCGAGCCGCTGCCGCTCGCCTCGGTCAGATAGGCCGGCTCGCCCCATTTGAGCGTCTCGGTCAGCGGGCCGACGCCCTCGGTTTCTGCTGCAACCTCGAAGATCAGGGCTCGAATATCGAGCAGCCCGGCACGCACGGCCGCGGGATGGCGCGAAAGCGCCTCCAGGATCGTCTCCGGCACGGGCGGCATGGTCATCGCTCCGCCCCTTGCCCGCCTTGCAGCGTATCGCCAGCCAGCGCCAGGTCGACCGCAGCCTCGGCGTGGAGTTTCACCACGTCATAAGCTGGGATCGGATACTCCTCCGTGGCCGCCAGCAGCGGCAACTCCGTGCAGGCGACGACGATCGCTTCAGCTCCCCTTGCCGCGAGATCGCGAGCAAGCTGCAGGAGAACCTCCCTGGACTCCGGCCTGACCACGCCGAGCGTCAGTTCCTCGATGATGATGCGATGCAACTGCGCCCGTTGCTCGTCCGGCGGCACCAGAACCTCGAGGTCGAAGCGCTTCTCGAGCCGATCGGCGAGAAAGCCCAGATCCATGGTGTAGCGCGTGGCGAGCAGGCCGACCCGCCGCAGCCCGGCAGCCTGCAGCATCTTGCCGGTTGGATCGGCTATGTGCAGCAGTGGGACCTTCAGAGCTGTAGCTATCTTGTCGGCAACGTAATGCGGCGTCACCGCCGTCAGCATGACGAATGCCACGCCAGCGGCCTCGAGATTCTGCGCAGCGCCGGAAACCACAGCGGCAACCTGATCCCAGTCGCCCTTGGCGGCAAGATCGTTCAGTTCGTCGAAATCGAGGGTGAACATCAGCGAGCGAGCATTGTGATGCCCGCCGAGCCTGCGATGCACCGCCTGGTTGACGAACCGATAGTAGAGTGCGCTGGACTCCCAGCTCATTCCCCCGATCAAGCCTATCAGCTGCGTTTGCCGCCCGGTCATGCAGCCCTCCCCGCGCCCAAATTGTCGTCGGGCCGAACGCTCTAGTTCAGAACAAACCTATCTATGTTCAAGGGGAACATCAAAGCCCCGGACCGGGAAGCGCCCGGGGCGCCGCAAAGAACGATCTACTCCGCGCAAAATTATGGCCCCGCCGCTCCGGGGAGCGCACGGGGCCTTTTGTCGGGGTATACCCTTGACTGCCGGGAGCGGTTTACCGGCTTTGCTCTCTCGGATGCTCGTGGCGCACGGCCAGCGATCCGACTGTAGTTTCTGATTGTAGGGGAACAACGGGCCGCGGTCTGCGGGGCTCTTCACTCAGGAATTGCCAGGCACCTGCGCCTGTCGCGGTTCCGTCTCGTTAGCGGAACCCTTTGGGACTGTCCGGTGGAGTCATGCTCTGCTCCTACGTCAGTTGTGCCAATCGTCCGCCTGGTGCTCAACTCGCGTGTCTGTGGCGTCTCGCAGACCGACCTTAGCATGGTGAGGAGCCATCAAGGAGGCTCGGCACCGGGCGACCATTGAAGTTTGCATCCCTGATTCCGCCGCGTCAACCACAACATTGTTAGAGACGAAAAATGTGATCGGAAGTCGGCTAGCTGCTGTCCGCTGCCCGCCCGCTCCTGCCATACCGTTGTCAGGAGCCCGTTCAGCCTTTGTTCTTTTCTCTTGCCCGCGAGCGCCAAAGGCGCTTAAACGCTGTGCGGTGTGCATGGCGACGCCTCTCGAACGGGCGCCGGAAATACCTACATGAGGGGATGGCCGGGCAAGCCCGCCACTCCGAGCAATTCCAGATTTGAGGCGGCGGCGCGGCAATGGCCGATCATAAGTACATTTCCATTCGCGGTGCGCGCGAACACAATCTCAAGAACGTCGATCTCGACCTGCCGCGTGACAAGCTGATCGTCATGACCGGCCTGTCGGGTTCGGGCAAGTCGTCGCTCGCCTTCGATACAATCTATGCCGAAGGACAGCGCCGCTACGTCGAGAGCCTCTCGGCCTATGCCCGCCAGTTCCTGGAGATGATGCAGAAGCCGGACGTCGATCAGATCGACGGCCTGTCGCCGGCCATCTCCATCGAACAGAAGACGACCTCGCGCAATCCGCGTTCGACGGTCGGCACGGTCACCGAGATCTACGACTACATGCGCCTGCTCTTTGCGCGTGTGGGCGTGCCCTATTCGCCAGCCACCGGCCTGCCGATCGAGAGCCAGACCGTCTCGCAGATGGTCGACCGCGTGCTGGCGCTGGACGAAGGCACCCGCCTCTACATCCTTGCCCCCATCGTCCGCGGCCGTAAGGGCGAGTACAAGAAGGAACTGGCCGAGCTCCAGAAGAAGGGCTTTCAGCGCGTCAAGATCGACGGCGCCTTCTACGAGATCGGCGAGGCGCCGGCCCTTGACAAAAAGTACAAGCACGACATCGACGTGGTGGTCGACCGCATCGTCGTCCGTCCCGACCTCGCCACGCGCCTCGCGGACTCGATGGAAACCGCGCTCAAGCTGGCCGAGGGCCTTGCGGTCGCCGAATTCGCCGACAAACCTCTCGACGCCAGCCTGACCGGCGCGGACGCGATCAACAAGTCCGCGAACGAAACCCACGAACGCATTCTGTTCTCAGAGAAATTCGCCTGCCCGGTCTCGGGCTTCACCATCCCCGAGATCGAGCCGCGCCTGTTCTCCTTCAACAACCCGTTCGGCGCCTGCCCGTCCTGCGACGGGCTCGGCAGCCAGCGCGCCATCGACCCGGCGCTGATCGTGCCAGAAGACCACGTCTCGCTGCGCGAGGGTGCTGTCGCCCCTTGGGCGAAGTCGACCTCGCCCTATTACGCCCAGACGCTGGAAGCGCTCGGCAAGGTCTATGGCTTCAAGCTCGGCGACCGCTGGCGCGAGCTTTCGGAGGAAGCGCAGAACGCCATCCTGCACGGCACCGGCACGAAGGAAATCACCTTCAACTATGACGACGGCCTGCGCTCCTACAAGACGACCAAGACCTTCGAGGGCGTGATCCCCAACCTCGAGCGCCGCTGGAAGGAGACCGAATCCGCCTGGATGCGCGAGGAGATCGAGCGCTTCATGTCGGCCACCCCCTGCCCCGCCTGTTCGGGCTTCCGACTCAAGCCGGAGTCGCTCGCCGTCAAGATCGGCGGCAAGCACATCGGCGAGGTCACCGAGCAGTCGATCCGCAAGGCCAACGCCTGGTTCGAGGAACTGCCGGCCCTGCTCAACGACAAGCAGAACGAGATCGCGGTGCGCATCCTCAAGGAGATCCGCGAGCGGCTGCGCTTCCTCAACGACGTCGGCCTCGACTACCTGACGCTGTCGCGCAATTCCGGCACGCTGTCGGGCGGCGAAAGCCAGCGCATCAGGCTCGCCTCGCAGATCGGCTCGGGCCTGACGGGCGTGCTCTACGTGCTCGACGAGCCGTCCATCGGCCTGCACCAGCGCGACAACGACCGTTTGCTCGACACTCTGCGCCACCTGCGCGATCTCGGCAACACCGTCATCGTCGTCGAGCATGACGAGGACGCGATCCTGACCGCCGACTATGTCGTCGACATCGGCCCCGCCGCCGGCATCCATGGCGGTGAGATCATCGCCGAGGGCACGCCCCAGCAGGTCATGGCCAATCCCAATTCGATCACCGGCAAGTACCTGTCGGGCGAACTGGAGATCGCCACGCCCGCCACGCGACGGGAACTCAAGAAGAACAAGCGCATCAAGGTCGTCGGCGCCCGTGGCAACAACCTCAAGAACGTCACTGCCGAGATCCCGCTGGGCACCTTCACCGCCGTCACCGGCGTGTCGGGCGGCGGCAAGTCGACCTTCCTGATCGAGACGCTGTTCAAGGCCGCCTCTCGCCGCATCATGGGTTCGCGCGAGCATCCGGCCGAGCACGACCGTATCGAGGGCCTGGAATTCGTCGACAAGGTGATCGACATCGACCAGTCGCCCATCGGCCGCACGCCGCGCTCGAACCCTGCGACCTATACCGGCGCCTTCACGCCGATCCGTGACTGGTTCGCCGGGCTGCCGGAAGCCAAGGCGCGCGGCTACCAGCCGGGCCGCTTCTCCTTCAACGTCAAGGGCGGCCGCTGCGAGGCCTGCCAGGGCGACGGCGTCATCAAGATCGAGATGCACTTCCTGCCCGACGTCTACGTCACCTGCGATGTCTGCCACGGCAAGCGCTACAACCGCGAGACGCTGGAAGTCCTGTTCAAGGGCAAGTCGATCGCCGACGTGCTGGACATGACCGTCGAGGAAGGCGTCGAGTTCTTCTCGGCCGTTCCGGGCGTGCGCGACAAGCTGACGACGCTCAACCAGGTCGGCCTCGGCTACATACACATCGGCCAGCAGGCCAACACGCTGTCGGGCGGCGAGGCCCAGCGCATCAAGCTCGCCAAGGAACTGTCGCGCCGCGCCACCGGCAAGACGCTCTACATCCTCGACGAGCCAACCACGGGCCTGCATTTCCACGATGTGGCAAAGCTGCTCGAGGTGCTGCACGAACTGGTCGACCAGGGCAACACTGTCGTCGTCATCGAGCACAATCTCGAGGTCATCAAGACTGCCGACTGGGTGCTCGACCTCGGCCCCGAGGGCGGCGACGGCGGCGGCGAACTCGTTGCAGTCGGCCGGCCCGAGAACATCGTCGCCGAGCCGCGAAGCTATACCGGCCAGTTCCTCAAGGATCTGCTGGAGCGCCGGCCCGGGGCAAGAAAGCGGGAAGCGGCAGAGTGAGCGACTACCAAATCGTTGTTATGCCGAAGCGCAAGCAATGCGTATCGTTCGTGGCGAGAGCGAGCCCTTCCAGCTCGGCTTGAGCGGCCAGCATTCGGTCGAACGGATCGCGATGCTCGACCTCATAGAGAGCGGCGCGTGTTGCGTGCTTTGCGGCGATCGTGAGGAGCGAAAAGCCCTGCTCCAGAACGATTTCTTCGAAGCCTGAGACGAGCGGTCCAACCTCCGGCCATTTTCCAAGCCGATGCTTCAGGGCAACCTCGTAGGCAGAGATGGCACTTACGAAGACTTCGTGATCGGTATCGCCGAGCATTTCAGCGAGGCGCCGCGAAAGTTTGGGACTGTCTTCGAGCCACCATGCCAATGTGTGAGTATCGAGAAGCAGTCTCATTTTTCGTGCGACGGATCGCGCGCACCTTGCCAGACGTCGAGTTCGTCATCAGGCAATGGGTCAAAGAAACTGTCAGGCAGGTGCATCAAGCCCTTGAGGGCGCCGGGCACGCGTCGCCTCTTCTCGACAGGCGCGACTGTCGCAATTGGCTTTCCGTCCTGCATGATCGTGTATTCCTTCCCTGCCTCAACGGCCTCCCTCAGACCTTTCAGGTCGAACTCGGCCTGCTTGTCCTCGGCGAAGCCGACCCGCCGTCGCATTTCGTCCCATTCGCCAGGATGATCCTTGTAGTACGCGGCAATGTCTTCCTTGCTGATGTAGTCGTCTGGCGCATGCACAAACCAGTCGATGGCCTTCGCCACGTTGTCCGGAAGCGCCAGCGCTCCCGGTACGCGCGGCTTCATGTCAGGAGCGTGCAGCGGCACCAGCTTCACCGCTGGCTTGTTGCGGCGGGCAATGACAATCTCCTCGCCAGCCTCGGCGCGTGCGACGAGGTCTGACAGTCCGGTCTTCGCCTGATGCATGTTGATGATCGGCATCGCCCGAATTATAGCTAACTAGCTAGCTATTTCAACCGGAGGTCGTGATGACTGCTTCAGGAAAAATCCGCGCCGGCATGGGCGGCTGGACGTTCGAACCCTGGGAAGGCACGTTCTACCCCGAAAAGCTCAGCAAGGCGAAGCAGCTGACGTTCGCCGGCGGCCAGGTGCCGGCGATCGAGGTCAACGGCACCTACTATTCTGGGTTCAAGGAACCGACCTTCCTCAAATGGGCCCGCGAAGTGCCGGACGGGTTCGTCTTCACGCTCAAGGGCAACCGCTTCGTCACCAACCGCCGGGTGCTGGCGGAGGCCGGCGAATCGGTCACGCGCTTCGTCACCCAGGGCATCACCGCACTGGGTGAAAAGCTCGGTCCGATCCTGTGGCAGATGGCCCCGACCAAGAAGTTCGACCATGACGACTTCGAGGCCTTCCTGAAGCTCCTGCCGGAGAAGCAGGATGGCATCGCACTGCGCCATGCCGTGGAGGTCCGCAATGCGAGCTTCGTCGTGCCGGAATTCGCGGCGCTGGCGCGCAAGCACAACGTCGCCATCGTCTACGCCGACCACGCCACCTACCCTGCGATCGCCGACGTCACCGGGGACTTCGTCTATGCGCGACTGCAGACCGGCAGCGACGACAACCCGGACTGCTACACGCCCAAGGCGCTCGACGAATGGGCGGCGCGGGCAAAATTATGGGCCGAGGGTGGCGTGCCGGCGGATCTGCCGCGCGCCGACGCATCGACGGACGCGCCCGTCAAGCCGCGCGACGTCTTCGTCTTCTTCATCACCGAAGGCAAGGTTCGCGCCCCGCAAGGCGCGATCGCGCTGATGAAGAGGGTGAACGGCGGCTGAGCGGCACGCACTGCCGGCTGCAGCACCTGCCTCGCGCCTAGTCAGCATCTGAGAGAAATGGCTTACTGACTGCCCTTGGTCAGGATGTCGTCGGCCAGCGAGATCGCTGTGCGGCGATCCGATTCGTCGGCAAGGGCGAAAGCCTCTTCCTGCATGCCCCTGATCCAGACCTGATCCGACGGCGAGGCGCGTTCGAGCGCGGCCGTCATCATCGCCAGCCCGCGCACCACCTTGCCGCTCTGGAACAGCAGGTTGCCGAGCGTCGCTTGCGCGCCGGCATGGCCCTTCTCGGCGGCGAGCTGCAGCCAGCGGCCGGCCTGCCTGACGCTTGCCTTCATGCCGCCCTCGCCCTTGAGGAACATCTTGCCCATCTCGTACTGGGCGGTCGGGTTGCGGTAGTTGGCGGCGGCGCGCATGTAATATTCCTGCGCGGCGACCGAATCCGGCATCACCGGGCTGCCCGGGATGCCCTTCTTCATGTAGCCGCCCAGCGCCACAAGCGCATCGGAGACGTAGCTTTCCTCGGGCGAACCCGGCTCGACGTCCTGGTCGGCGATCTCGCTGAAGAACTTGAAGGCTTCGTAGTCGTTCTGGGTCACGCCGTCGCCCTCGGCATACATCCGCGCGAGCTTCCAGGTGGCGCCGATCTGGCCGTTCTCGGCGGCATAGCGATAGGCCTCGACCGCCTGCTCCTTGTGGCCGTTCTTGTAGGCCGAGTAGCCGAACTGGAACACGGCCCAGGGGTTGGACTGCGGCTTCACGCCGGTCTTGTCGTCGAACACCTTGTCGTCGAAGGCCAGCGCATTGCCGGCGGCGCCGAAAAGCGCGGCTGCCAGGAGCGCCGAATACGCAGATGCCTTCACCAACTCAGTAATCCGCATGGCCGTGCATTTCTTCCGCCCCACCTGGGTGGGAAACCGCACCGTCGCGGATCGCCGCCACGGATTGGGCATATTTCCACGTTGCGCCGGCCGACCGTTCGTTGGTCGGCGACGACTTCCAGTCCTTCGCCCTCTCCGCAGTCTCGGCTCCGGACCGCGATTCCTCTAGATAGGGCGCTATGTCCGGAGTGACACCCGGAAGATGCTCCGGATTTTCGGCCAAAGTACGGCCAAGACCGGCTCCAGCTTCATTGGAGCGGCGATACTGTCCGAATCCTGCTGTTTCCTTGCGCGGCAAGTAGCCGGCCGCCGGCCCGAAGTTCCCGCGCGACGAAAGCTTGACCGAGGCCGCGAAACGGCGGCGCGACGGCGCCCGCCCCACCCTTGGGTGGCACAGCGGCAGATCGACCGTGAAAATCGCCTTGGCGTCCATTTCCATTCCTGCCGCTTTTTGCGGCTTGCTTTGCTTTCCGCGCCATTTTCCCGTCGCGGTCCGAAGACCTGTCCGGGGTGCGCCGGGTTTATGGCGGGATGTGGGCAATTGCCCCGCCCACTTACATAGCCGAAAGCTTGCAGAAAAAGTGTTGCGGAATCGTCACAATGCGTGTCTCCGCTGCCACACGTGGTTACCCAACCGCAAACGGAACACCGGCCACAAAAAAGCCGGGCGCGAGGCCCGGCTGTACTAGTTCACGCTGCGGACGCTACCACTTGATGCTCATCGAGAGGTTCCCAGCGTAGCCAATGTCGCTCTCGGCGGTGTAGATTCCGGGCGCCGGAGCGTCCACACCTGGACCTACCTGACGGAAATCCTGCGATCCCGCTGCAAAATAGAGTAGAGCAAGACCACCGCGAATTTCGACATTGCTGCTCGGCTTATATGAACCGCCGACAGCAAATGACCACATGTCCGTTGAAAGGTCGTGGCCGGTCCCCACGCCCCGATCCCAGCTGATATTGGCAGTCCCAGCGATCGTATCGGTAAACCCATGAGCAACACCGCCAGTCAGTGTCCACCCATCGCGCCAAAAGAAGTTCAACGTCTGGTCAATGGAGCTCAGCGGCGTATTGTAATTGATGACTTGCATTACGCTCCAGTCGGTCCACTTGACCGAGCCGTAAGCAAGCCACCCGGGGGCGACACCCGTCTGCACCTTAGCTTCGAAACTCTGCGGGAACTTGCCCCAGCCGGTAGCCGGACCTCGCGAGACACCGTTGCTGGTGAAGCTGAGATCGCCGCTGGCGTCGATATCTACCCCGGAACGATACATGACCTGCGCCCGCAGGGCGATTTCCTTGATCTCATAGGCAGCGCCGATACGATAGCCGACCTGCCCGTCTGTTAGGCTGAACTTAAGCGGCCGGCTAGGCCCACCGACCCACTGCTCAAATTCGAGCGTCTGGTAATAAACGCCACCGAGGAGGCTGAAACGACCCTGGCCCGCATCGACCCCATAAGCGCAAGTTGCTCCGAATTCGTGAGTCAAAAATTCCTGCTCGGAAGAGGCGGTAGTCGCAATCGTCGTCGGATCAAAGCCGATCAACGCACCGTTGACTCTGAACTTGGTATAATCTGAGTGCCCCCCGAAGGGCGTCGTATAGGTTGCCGCGCATGCGAACGCGTCATTTACTTTATACTTCGCAGCTACTGACGGGATGACATAAGTCGGGTTTTCAAAACCAGAAGCCGGCAAACTCACAGGCGATCCTGCGGGCCTATAGGTATCCTTGCTCCGATTCGGAGTAACAACCGTAAAGCCGGCTCTCGCGGCGTTACCCTCCTCAAACAAAATATCCGTATCCGCCGTGCCTCGATTGAAACCACCGGCGTTTGCCGCACCTGCCGCAGCAATCGTCAGCGCCGTTGCCCCCAGCAGCGCCTTGAGACGCGTCTTGTTCATGAAAGCCCTCTCCCGAAATTCTCGCGGCCAGAATTGAACGATTTCGTTCTAGTCACGCAACATTGATTTTTCCCCAACCGGACGCGTCGGCAGTCATGCCGGCCGGCGGGCAAAAGGCTTCCGCTTACGCAAACGTCAATTTTGGTGCTTTCTCACCAGGCGAAAGCAGAAATTCCAGGAATTTCCGAAACCGCCGGATCAAAATCGCCTGTTTTGAGGGGGTTGGAGCGCCTTGTTACATTATGGCAACAATCGGGCGCAAAACAGTTGCATTTGCGGCAACTGCCGTTGCGGCATGTTTATACCCAACACGCCAGAATAAGCCTGCCGCAGCGGCATGCTGCGACAGGTTGTATCGTTTCGAATCGTCAGCCGGCTTCGCGCACGCGGGCGAGCGCCGTGTCCAGCTTCTGCTGCGTGAGGCGGTATTCCTCGAGCTTTTCACGCTCCGCCGCGACGATCTCCTCCGGTGCACCTGCCACGAACTTCTCGTTCGACAGCTTCTTGTGCAGGCGGGCGATCTCCTCGGTGGTCTTCGCCAGTTCCTTCTGCAGGCGTGCAGCCTCGGCCGAGAGGTCGATCAGTGCGCCGAGCGGCAGACAGGCGGTCGCCTCGCCGGCGACGATCTGCGCCGAGCCCTTGGGGGCCGCCGCCTCATGCGTGATCTCGCCGACGCGTGCCAGGCGCGCAATCGCCGACTGGTGGCGCTTGAGGCGCTCCAGCGTCACCTCGTTGGCGCCGACGAAGACCAGCGGCGCGATCGCGGCCGGCGGCACGTTCATCTCCGAACGCACCGAGCGGATGCCCGAGACGAGATCGACCAGCCAGTTGATCTCGGCGGCGGCCGCGGCGTCCTCGAAATCGGGTGCCGGCCAGGCAGCATGGCACAGCAGCGTCGAGCGTTCCTTGCCCTCGCCTGCCGTGTGCGCCCACAGTTCCTCCGTCATGAACGGCATCATCGGGTGCAGCAGCTTGTAGATTTCGTCGAGTACGAAGGCTGCGACTGCCTGGGTCTCGGCCTTGGCGGCCTCGTCCTCGCCCATGAAGATCGGCTTCAAGAGTTCAAGATACCAGTCGCAGAAGGTATTCCAGACAAAGCGGTAGGCCGCGCCCGCCGCCTCGTTGAAGCGGTAGGTGGTGATCGCGTCGGTGACCTCGCGCGAAGCGCGCGTCAGTTCGGTCAGGATCCAGCGATTGACCGTCAGCTTGGCGTCGTTCAGCCAAAACTCGTCATTGCGCTTTACCCCGTTCATCTCGGCAAAGCGCGTGGCGTTCCACAGCTTGGTACCGAAGTTACGGTAACCGGCGATGCGTGCCGGGTCGAGCTTCACGTCGCGGCCCTGCGCCGCCATGATGGCCAGGGTGAAGCGCAGCGCGTCGGCACCGTACTCGTCGATCAGCTCCAGCGGGTCGATGACGTTGCCCTTCGACTTCGACATCTTCTGGCCGTTCTTGTCGCGGACCAGCGCATGGACGTAGACCGTATGGAACGGCTCCTCCTCCATGAAGTGCAGGCCCATCATCATCATGCGGGCCACCCAGAAGAAGATGATGTCGAAGCCGGTCACCAGCACGTCGGTCTGGTAGTAGGTGTCGAGTTCGGGCGTCTTGTCGGGCCAGCCCAGCGTCGAGAACGGCCACAGCGCCGACGAGAACCAGGTGTCGAGCACGTCCTCGTCGCGGGTCAGGATCTTGCCGGGCTCAAAATTCTCGAGCTGCTCCTCGACCCATGCCTTCCACGGGCCTTCGAGCGCCAAATAATGCTGGATCGCGGAGTCCAGCGCCTCTTCCTCGGTGCGTTCGACGAAGACCTGTCCATCCGGGCCATACCAGGCCGGGATCTGGTGGCCCCACCACAACTGGCGCGACACGCACCAGGGCTGGATGTTCTCCATCCAGTCGAAATAGGTCTTTTCCCAGTTCTTGGGCACGAAGTTGGTGCGGCCCTCGCGCACGCTCTTCATCGCGGGCTTGGCCATCTCGGCGGCGTTGACGTACCACTGGTCGGTCAGGAACGGCTCGATCGGCACGCCACCACGGTCGCCATGCGGCACCATGTGCTTGTGCGGCTCGATCTTGTCGAGGAAACCGCCCTCTTCCATGATCTGGACGATGAGCTTGCGCGCGGCAAAGCGGTCGAGGCCCTGCAACTGCGCCCAGACGCCCTCGCGAATCTCGGTGCGCTCCGCGCCTTCGAGGAACTCGTCGTTGTCGACGATGTTGATCTTCGCCTCGACGGTGAGGATGTTGATCTGCGCCAGGTCGTGGCGCTTGCCGACCTCGAAGTCGTTGAAGTCGTGCGCCGGCGTGATCTTGACCGCACCGGTTCCCTTCTCGGGATCGGAGTATTCGTCGGCGACAATCGGGATCTTGCGGCCGACGATCGGCAGGATGACGTTCTTGCCGACGAGTGCCGCATAACGCTCGTCTTCGGGATGAACGGCAACGCCGCTGTCGCCGAGCATCGTCTCGGGCCGCGTGGTCGCAACCGTGATGTAGGTGCTGGGATCCTCGGGGTCGTAGACCTTGCCTTCCACCGGATAGCGGAAATGCCAGAGATTGCCGTTGACCTCATGCTGCTCGACCTCGAGGTCGGAGATCGCGGTAAGGAGCTTGGGGTCCCAGTTCACAAGGCGCTTGTCCTTGTAGATCAGGCCCTGCTTGTGCAGCGTGACGAACACCTCGATGACGGCCTTGGACAGTCCTTCGTCCATGGTGAAGCGCTCGCGCGACCAGTCGCAGGACGCACCCAGCCGCTTCAGCTGGTTGAAGATCATGCCGCCGGATTCGTCCTTCCACTCCCAGACCTTCTCGACGAACTCCTCGCGGGTGAGATCTCGGCGATGGATCTGCTTCTCCATCAGCTTGCGCTCGACGACCATCTGGGTGGCGATGCCGGCATGGTCCATTCCCGGCTGCCACAGAACGTTCTTGCCGCGCATACGCTCGAAGCGGACGAGGATGTCCTGCAACGTGTTGTTGAGCGCGTGGCCCATATGCAGCGAGCCGGTCACATTGGGCGGCGGAATGACGATGGTGAAGGGTTCAGCCCCTTCGGGCGCGCCGGCACCGGCCCGGAAGGCATCGGCCTCTTCCCACGTCTTGGCAATCTTGGGTTCGACTGATTTGGCGTCGTAGGTCTTCTCAAGCATCGGAATTGGTTCCGTTTTGGTCCGGATTTGATGGTCCGGTGTAAATCGGATGGGTGCGGCCAAGTCAACAGCACGGCCCGCCGCAGGCAGAAACGAAAACGCCGCCCGAAGGCGGCGCTTTCATGTCGCGTCGGGCGATTTCATTGCGCGCCGCGCGCGATTCGCTCGATCTCCTCGCGCACCAGCTTTTCGACCAGGATCGGCAGGTTGTTGTCCAACCAGTCCTGCAGCATGGGCCGCAGCATCTCCGCGGCGATCTCGTCGAACGATTTGCGGTTGCGCGCGGCATAGGCCTCGTTGAGCTCGCCGAACGCGGCGGAAACCTGGCGCCCGGCCTGCTCGGAGATGATCGCCGGCTTTGCCGCCGCGGGGTCGCCAACCACGACGATCGGCTCCGGCATCTTCGGTGCCGGCGCCTGCGCCGGCTCCTCGGGCGCCGGACCCGCCAGTTCCTCCATGCGCTCGACCGCCCTGGTCGAAACCGGCGTCCAGGCCGAGGCTACCGGGCGTGCCGGCACGGCCACCTCGGCCGCGGGCACGGGTGCCTCCGGGACCGTCGGTGCCGCCGGCTCGGCTGATGGCCAGGTCGCCGCCGCCTCTTTCTTCGGCAGTTCCGGCTTGACGGCCACCGTTGCCGGCTTCGCTACGTGCGCTTCGGGCTTGGGTTCGACGCCTGCCGGCTTGGTTGCCTGGAGTTCGGCGCGGAATGCCTCGACCTCGATGACGTTGCGGTCGCCGCGATCGTCTTCGGGCTCCGGCTTCACCTGGCCGAAATCGACCGATGGGCGCCGCCCGCTGTCGTTGTCTTCGATGATTCTACGGATCGAGGCGAGAATCTCCTCCATCGAGGGTTCCCGTTGAACGGTGCTAGCCTGGGCCATCGTCACATCCGCCGCCTTTGTGACCGGTTGTCGTCCCGCCCGCCTTGGCGGGCTTCGAATCAGGTCTTCAGCGTAGCGGACGGATTCCCGCTAGAGAATCCCCAATCGGGGCACTCCTTTGATTTCAACAGAATACCGGGCGGCTCGCCGTCTAAACGAAAACGGGCGCCCGCTTGGCTGAAGCGGACGCCCGGGAAAAATGTCTAGCAGAGATCAGCGGCCGTCGGGCGTCCTGAGGCCGATCCACTTGTCCTTGACTGCGTTGTAGTGCTCCTTGGGCTCGTACTTGGCCACCCGCAGCCCGAGCCGGTCCACCGACAGATTTCCGATCGCCGACAGGATGGCGTAGCTCGCCACCACCGCGTCGCGCTCGGACGTCGCCAGGTTGATCTGGGCGGTGATAACGTCGGCCTGGGCATTGAGCACGTCGAGCGTCGTGCGCTGGCCGACGTTGCGCTCTTCGATCACGCCGTTCAGCGCGAGTTGCTGGGCCGCCACCAACTCGCGGTTGGCCGACACGCTCTCGACCGCGGCCGTATACTGCGACCACGCCGAGGTCACCGCCGCCTGCACGCGATCACGGCTGACGTCGACCTCGATGCGCGCCTGACCGAGCGATTCCTTGGACTGCCGCACCTGCGCCGATACGCGCCCGCCCTGGTAGATCGGCACGGTAAGCGTTGCACCGATATTGGCGGAGCTCCGATTGCCGTCCGAATCGAGCGAAGGAGACGTGTTGGCGTAGTTCTGGAATATCCCGGCACCTGCCGTAACGCGCGGCAACAACTGGCCCTCGGCCGACTTGACCCTGAAGCCGGCGGCATCGACCAGATACTCGGTGGCAAGGATCGCCGGATGATCGCCCGCGGCCTCGGCAAGCGCACTGTCGAGGCTCTTGGGCAGGAGCTTGGCGAGCGGCGATGCAGCCTGCAGGTTGTTGGGCTGGTCACCGACGATCTCGCGATAGACCGCGGCACTCGAAAGCGCCTGCGCCCGGGCGGAGCTCAGCTGGGCGATGGCATCTGACCGGGAGGCATCGGCCTGCGCCACATCGGTGCGCGTGCCCTCGCCCACCTCGAAGCGCGAACGGGCCGCACGCGCCTGCTCGGTCAGGAACTGAAGGTTCTGCTCGGTCAACTGGGCCACGCGCCGGTCGCGGATGACGTCCATGTAGGCGGCCGCAGCGTTGAACAGCGTGTTCTGCTCGGTGTTGCGCAAGCTCTCGTTCGAGGCCCGCACGCTCGCCTCGGCGGCTGCGACGTTGTTTTTGGTCTGGAAGCCGTCGAACAGCGTCTGGTTGATCTCGACGCCGAACTGGCCGGTGGTGATGTTCGCGGTTGTGTTGCGGAAGCGCCGCGACTCGTAGTCGATGTTGCCGACGCCCGCGATGGTCGGGCGCCAGCCGGACTTGGCTATCGCGACGTCCTCGTCGGTGACGCGCACGCCTGCCCGGGCCGAATTCAGGGTCGAGTTGTTCTGGTACGCCTTGGTCAAGGCGCCGAGGATGGTTTCGGCCTCGGCCGACAACGGCGACAGCGCCGTAGCGGAGACCAAGGCCACGGCAAACAAGCTCTTGCGGAAAAACGACACTACGCGTCCCTCATTCATCTGCGGCGAACTGCCTGAAGGCAGCCATGCCCCTCGCCGAAACCGGCCAATCGCGCCGATTCCAGACCGGATCGGTCAGGAATCAGGCGCAGTCGTCCGGTCCTTAGAACATCACGGCACCGGGCGCGCTGCAAGAAAAAGGCGCTTAGAACTCAAATTCCCGTGTGCGATTGAAGCCGGGTAGTGGCTTAACTGCCGCATTGAACGCGCGTCTGGCAGTAACGGTGCCGCCGGATTTAAGGAAAAGCCGCGCGACGCCGGAATTGCCGCTGCCCTCTACGACGACCAGCCGGCCGCCTTCCTTGAGTTGCGAAACAAGTCCGTCCGGCAACTGCTCGACACTGCCGCCAATGAAGATGACGTCGTAGGGCGCCTCCGAAGCATAGCCTTCGGAAAGCTTGCCCGTCACGGTCACGACATTGTCGTAGCCGAGTGAAGCGAGCGTGGCAGTGGCGCGGGCCGCAAGTTCAGCGTCCGATTCGAGCGCGATGACCGAACTCGCGAGCCGCGACAGGACCGCCGAAGAGTAGCCGGTGCCGCAACCGACATCGAGAACGACGTCGCTGGACTTGATCTCGGCGAGTTGCACGAGCTTGGCGAACGGCGACGGTTCCATGAGGTAGCGCGGCTCTGCACCGTCGGCGGCGCTCGCATAGCGCAGGTCCTCGTCGATGTAGGCCAGTTCGCGCTGGTTGCTATCGACGAACGCCTCGCGCGGCACCGACAGCATTGCGTCGAGGAGACCGAGATCGGTCACGTCGGTGGTACGAACCTGGCCGTCCACCATCTTCACGCGACGTTCGGAAAAATCAGCGTTCATGTCAAACTGGCCCGCCTGCGGCGCGTGATGCGCAAAATACAACCGCACCCGAATTGGGAACCTCGGCGGCGGTGCCGAGGAAGCTGGAGGCCTCGCCCGGAAGCCGTCGTCCCAACAAGAGCGACTACTTGGCCGGCGGTGTCGCAAAAAACGTCGATGCAGTCAATCAATGACTTCGGCGCCCACTGCCAAGGTTCGATCGCCCCGCCTCGCCGGCTCCCGGGTCCAGGAAATGATGGCCAAACTTCGATCAACGCCCGTCGCCGGAGCTTGAGCCTTATGGCGCAGCACTCCTTCGAGCGCCGCATCTCATAGCTTCGGCAAAACAACATTCAAAAGCCCGCAGGTTCAGGCTCAAACGCGCTTGCTCAATCGAATATTAGGGATCACAACTATAATTGGCTGAGGTGGGGGCTTGCGACCGGAGAGGGCGTCGTGAGCTTTGCATTGACTTCTATCCCCCCTGGCAACTGCGCCGGGCACAAGATTTGCGATGCACGTCATGCTGCCGAAGTCGGCCAGTCACCTGCCGATTGCCTGCGAAGACCGCTGGCAGTCCTGGCGGGGCTGCTTCTTGCCTCCGTCTCGTCGCAGGCACTTGCCCAGCAAGTGATCGCCAACGGGACGACCCAAACCGCCAGCGGCACGATCAATACCGGCGTGCTCGCTCCGCCGGCGGGCTACGCCCTGTACGCCCTCAACGGCGGCATTATCCTCAGTTCCAGCCCTCTGACGGTCGTTAGCGGCGGGGCAGCTGCTGACGGCGCACGTGCCGAGGGCGGCGGCAACATCACAATCTTCTCGGGATCATCTGTCACGACCACAGGCGGGGGAGGCGCTCCCGCACTTCACGCCACGGGTGCCGGCTCCTCAATTACCGCGACCAACACCAACATCACGACTCTCGCCCACGGCGCGCTCGCCGACGGCACCGGAGCCAACATCACCCTGTCGGGAGGTACTTTCACCATCAATGGACTCGGCGCAGGTCTCGCCGCGATCGGTGGCACGCTTGACGCCACCGGCATCACTGTCACGGGTTCTCCCACCCTACGCAGTCACGGCGCCATCGCGGAGACCGGCGGCACCATCAACCTGCACGCAGGCACGTCGATTGCGACTGGCGGCGGCTTCAATGCCGTTGCGCTCGGCGCCTCCGGTGCGGGCAGCCGCGTCAACGCCGACGCGTTGATCCCGGTGACGACTGCCGGACGCGGAGCGATGGGCGTCTACATGCATGACGGCGGGATCGTGTCGCTGGTAGCCGGTACCACGTTCCAGATCAACGGTACCAGCAGTGTCGGCGTCGCGGTCGATAACACGTCTGTCCCGCTCGGGACGATCGGCAGCGGTCTCACCATCAATCTCAACGGCGCCGGCGTCGCCGGACAGGCCGGCAGCACGGGCGTCGTGGCCCTCAATAACGGGAACATCTCGCTGGAAAACCTGACCGTCACCGGACCAAATGCTGCAGCCGGTGCGTGGGCCACATCGGGAAGCACCGTCACCATCTCGGGCAACAGTACGATCAACATCAACGCGGCCCAGAACCAGACCTTCTATACACTGCAGACCGCAAACTTGATCACCGCAGACGCGTCCGTCGGCGCGATTTTCGGGGCAACTGGTGCAAGCCCGATCGCCGGCTTGTTTGCCTTCGGCGGGACGATCAACAGCGCCGGCACGACGATCAACGTGACTTCGGGCAATGGGGCAACCGGTGCCGAAGCCGCGAACGGCGGCATCGTCAACATGACGAACAACACGATCACAACGACCGGTACGAATTCGTTCGGCATTCGGGTCGACGGAAACGGCCAGGTCTTCGGCCGCGACTCGACTGTGACGACATCCGGCGGAGGTGCAGCGCTGTTCATCAACAGCGCGCCGGGGCTGATCGATCTCACCAATTCGACCGTGTTGGCTACGGGTGCGAACACGACCGGCCTTGCGACGCTGAACTTCAGCGCTGCCGGCATGAACACCGTGAATTTGTCAGGGGGCAGCCTGATCAGCGAGCAGGACACCGGCATTGCCGCACAGGGGCCGCTGAACCTCACCGTCAGCAACGCTGCGGTCGTGACCGGCGGCGGAGGCACTCTGCTGCAAGTGTTCGACAACGCCGTGGGATTTCAGCAGACCGTCGTGCAATTGAATGCTTCCGGTGGCAGCATCCTCACCGGTGATGCCTTCGTCGCACCTTTGAGCATCGCCAACATCAGTCTGGCGACAGGATCTCAATGGACGGGCGCCGCCTTTGACGTCACCAATGTCTCCGTCGACCCGACAGGCATCTGGACCATGACGGCAAGTTCGAACGTGAGGCAGCAGACGACGAACGCCGGCCTCATCGATGTTGTCGCGCCAGTCGGCGACCCGACCCTGCTTACAAGCTATAAGACGCTGACGACACAGAACTATGTCGGCCTGGGCGGAACGATCGGTCTCAACAGCTATCTCGACACCGATGGTGCGCCATCTGACAGGTTGGTCATCAATGGCGGCACGGCGACGGGCAACTCGTTCCTGGCCATCGCCAACACCACCGGCCCCGGCGCGCTGACGGTGGCCGACGGCATTTTGGTGGTTGACGCGCAGAATGGCGGGACCACCGTTCCGGGCGCCTTTGCCCTCGCCAACCGCGTCGCGGCTGGAGCGTTCGAGTACAGCCTCTATCGCGGCGGCACTTCCAACGGCGAAAGCTGGTTCCTGCGCTCGCGGATCGTCCCGACGCCACCCGGTCCGGTCCCGCCCGGCCCAGTCCCCCCCGGCCCCGTGCCGCCGCCCATCCCCGACTACCGCAACGAGGTGCCGGTCGACATCGTGTTGCCCGCGCTCGCCAACCGGCTGGGGCTGGGCACGCTCGGCACCTATCACGACCGCATCGGCGACGATTATCCCGCCCCCGTGCAGCCGGTGGAGCCGATCATCTGCAAGGCCCCGTCCAAGGACGGCGGCTGCGCGGTGCCCGCAGCGGTCGCGGCCGAGATGCAGCCCACTCGCGCCGCCTGGGGCCGCCTGTTCGGCGAGACCGGCTCGGTCGACTTCGACGCCACCAATCCCGCAGGCGCGGTCCAGAACATCGTCGAGCACGGCCCCTCCTACGACTTCGACATGTATGGCCTGCAGGCCGGCATGGACCTGCTGCGCCGCCTCAACGAGGACGGCTCGCGTGACATCGCCGGCTTCTACATCGGCGTCGGCCGCATCACCGCCGACGTCGATGCAGTGCTCGGCGGCCCGGCCGGTACCTCATCGGTCAACGGCTATTCGCTCGGCGGCTACTGGACCCGCATCGCCGAGAAGGGCTGGTATCTTGACGCCGTGCTGCAGGCGACCTGGTACGACGCCGAGGGCAATGCGCAAGGCCGTGGCCGGTTCGCCGGCGAAAGCT
>MEEF01000029.1 GCA_001724355.1 Mesorhizobium sp. SCN 65-20
CAGGGCCGAAAAAGCAACGACATCCACGGTTAAACCAACCTGAATTCCGGATACGTTCTTAAAAGTCGGACAGATTCTCCACTTTCGTGTCGTGACGCCTTCCTCGTCAATCTCGCGCTCGGCCTGCTGTTCGGCATCGGTCTCGTCGTGTCCGGCATGTCCGATCCCGCCAAGGTGCTCAATTTCCTCGATCTCCTGGGCACCTGGGATCCGTCGCTCGCCTTTGTCATGGGCGGGGCGGTCGTGACCGCTTTCATAGGCTACCGCCTCGTCTTCAGGCTTCCGAAGCCCGTGGCCGGGAGTTCGTTCCATCTGCCGTCGAAGACGGACGTGGACCGCCGGATCATTGTCGGGCCTGCGATCTTCGGCATCGGCTGGGGGCTCGGGGGCTTCTGCCCGGGGCCGGCGCTGACAGCGGTTACGCTCGGCGCGGCTGGCGCCTACGCTTTCCTGCCGATGATGTTCTTGGGCATGTGGCTCGGCCGACTGGCTGCCACCCGGTCGACTGCCGTCCCGGCTTGATGCCACACCGGACGGCGGCGGCCGTCCGGCTCTCTCGAAATTGCCAATGGAAGGGCCCGGCCATGTTCCTGGAACCGGTGCAATATGTCTTGGGCGCGCTATCGGGCGGCGTCGTCGGTTTGAGCCTCGGCATGTTCGGAGGCGGCGGGTCCATTCTCGCGGTTCCGCTGCTGGTCTACCTCGTCGGCGTGCCTAGCGCCCATCTCGCCATCGGCACGAGCGCGGTTTCCGTGGCGGCCAACGCCATGACGGGCCTCGCCACCCATGCCCGCAAGGGCACGGTGAAATGGCGCTGCGCGGGCATCTATAGCGTCGCCGGCGTGCTTGGCGCCTTCTTCGGCTCGTCGCTCGGCAAGGCGGTCGACGGGCGGCACCTGCTGCTCTTGTTTGCCGTGCTGATGCTCGTGGTCGGCGGGTTGATGTTTCGCCGCCGGCATCAGGCTGGCGACCCGGACGCCGCCTGCACGCGCGACAACGCAACCAAAGTCATGGGCTTCGGCGGAGGCACGGGCCTGCTTTCAGGATTCTTCGGAATAGGCGGCGGCTTTCTCATCGTGCCCGGCCTAGTCGCCTCGACCGGCATGCCGATGATCAATGCCATCGGCTCCTCGCTCGTCGCAGTTGCCGCCTTCGGCCTGACGACCGCGGTTTCCTACGCCCTGTCCGGCTTGGTCGACTGGCCGCTGGCCTTCGTCTTCATCACGGGCGGCATCTTCGGCGGCGCTGCGGGTTCCCGCGCGGCGCTGAACTTGCAGAAGCGCAAGGGTGCACTCAACGTCCTGTTTGCGCTGATGATCGTGGCCGTAGCCGGTTACATGATGTGGCAGAACCTGCTCGCCTGATCGCGGGCAGGGTACTCATACGCTTCTGCGGAACGTGCTGAACTGGAAATGCTGGACGCTGTCCCACGGCGTCCTGTGCTCGTGCCGCCGGCTGTCGACCAGTTGGAATTCACCGCCGAGCACGGCGCCGATGCTGCCGGCGTCGTGCCTGACGATGGGCAGGCCGCTGCACTTCTCCGGCCCGTCCGGCGCGAACGTCCCGATGATCGCGTGGCCGCCGGGCTTCAGCGCCCGTCCGAGGTTGGCTGCATAGGCCGCCTGGTCGGCAGGGGCGGTGAGAAAATGGAAGGCCGCGCGGTCGTGCCAGATGTCGTAACCGCGGTCCGGTTTCCAGTCGGTCACGTCGGCGCAGATCCACGCCACCTTCGCCGCGGCCTGGCCGACCCGGCCGCGATCCGTCTCGAGAGCGGTCCGGGAGATGTCCAGTACGGAAATGTCGTCGAACCCGTCGGCCAGAAGCGCGTCGACGAGGTGGGAGGCACCCGCGCCGATGTCGATGATCGCCGATGACTGTGTTGCACCGGCAAGCGCCAGCAGCGTCAGCGACGGCTCGGGGCGTTCCTGGAACCAGCTGACCTGCTCGTCGGTCTTGGTGCCGTAGATGTTGTCCCAGTGCGAAGTGCGTTCGTTGCTCACCTTGCTCTCGTTGGATTGAGCGTGGAGGGGAAACTTACCGGAAGTGCGGCCGCCCTTCAAATCCGACTGTTCACATGGCAACCAGCGCCTTGATGCCGTCGGCGACGAACTGCACGGCAAGTGCCGCGAGTATCACCCCGAGCAGGCGCGTCAGGATCGAGCGGCCCGTCTGCCCGAGGAAGCGGTCGATGCGCTCCGCGAGCACGAAGACGACATAGGTGAGGGCCAGGCAGATGAAGATGATGCCGACGAGAGTGGCCTGGGCCACCCAGCCATTGAACGAGCCCGACAGCAGCACCGTTGCCGAAATCGCACCCGGGCCGGCGATCAGCGGGATGGCGAGCGGGAAGGCGGCGATGTTGTGGATGTGGTCCTTGGTGATCGCCACGTCCGAGATTTTCTCCTTGCGGTCCTGCCGGCGTTCGAAAACCATCTCGAAGGCGATGAAGAACAAGAGGAAGCCGCCGGCGACCCGGAAGGCGGGCAGCGTGATGCCGAAGACGGTCAGGATCGCAGCACCTGCAAGCGAGAACAGCGCCAGCACGGCAAAGCCTATGATGCTGGCGCGGACAGACACCTGCTTGCGCTCTTCGCGGTTCATGCCGCGCGTGACTGCGAGGAACAGAGGGGCGAGGCCCGGCGGGTCGATCGTCACCAGAATGGTCACGAAGGCGTTGAAAATGCTGTCGAAATGCGGCATCGGCATCCCCCATCGCGAATGCAGGCTAACCCGCGGTGAGGTCCGACGCCAGAGCCAATGCGGCCGATTGCGCTGCTGCCCCCCGGAAGTCATCGCCTGCCCGGGCCGACACACTGTCGCGGATTTGATCGTTCGGCCTATCTATTTGAAATTACGAGCGAAATCAACGTTGGAAAAGCGCCGCTGAAATTGGTCTTCGCGGCTGCGATCCTATATAAGGGGTAAATGATTCCCAACATGCGTGATCAAAGTTGACCGACCAGAAATCACCGCGCGGGCCCGAAGGCCCATCCGGCATCGAGCCGATTTCCATCATGGAGGAGATGCAGCGCTCCTACCTCGATTACGCGATGAGCGTGATCGTGAGCCGCGCGCTGCCCGACGTGCGCGACGGCATGAAGCCGGTGCACCGCCGCATCCTCTATGCCTCGCATGAGAGCGGCTACCACTGGAACCGCAAATACGTGAAGTCGGCGCGTCCCGTCGCCGACGTGATGGGTAAGTATCACCCGCACGGCGACGCCTCGATCTATGACGCCTTGGTGCGCATGGCCCAGGACTGGTCGATGAGCGTGCCGCTGATCGACGGTCAGGGCAATTTCGGCTCGATCGACGGCGATCCGCCCGCGGCGATGCGCTACACCGAAGCGCGCCTGACCAAGGTCGCGCACGAGCTGCTCGAGGACATCGACAAGGACACCGTCGATTTCCAGGACACGTATGACGCGTCTGGCCAGGAGCCGCGCGTGCTGCCGGCGCGCTTCCCGGCGCTTCTGGTCAATGGCGCCGGCGGTATCGCCGTCGGCATGGCGACCAACATTCCGCCGCACAATCTCGTCGAGGTCTGCAACGGCGCCATCGCCGTCATGGAAAACCCGGCGATCGACTTGTCCGACCTGATGGAGATCATTCCCGGACCGGATTTCCCGACCGGTGGCCTGATCCTTGGGCGCTCGGGCATTTACAGCGCCTATTCGACGGGCCGCGGCTCGGTCATGATGCGCGGCAGGGTCAATATCGAGCAGAGCCGAGGCGACCGCGAGGCGATCGTCATCACCGAAGTTCCCTATCAGGTGAACAAGGCGACGATGATCGAGAAGATGGCCGAACTGGTGCGCGACAAGCGCATCGAAGGCATCTCGGACATCCGCGACGAGTCCGACCGCCAGGGCTATCGCGTCGTCATCGAGCTCAAGCGCGATGCCAGCGCCGAGGTCATTCTCAACCAGCTTTATCGCTTCACGCCGCTGCAGACGTCGTTCGGCGCCAACATGGTGGCGCTCAATGGCGGCAAGCCGGAAGTGCTGACGCTGCTCGACATGCTGAAGGCCTTCGTGGCCTTCCGCGAGGAGGTGATCAGCCGGCGTACGAAATTCCTGCTTAAGAAGGTGCGTGACCGGGCGCATATCTTGGTCGGCTTGGCAATCGCGGTCGCCAACATCGACGAGGTCATCAAGCTGATCCGTACCGCGCCCGATCCGCAGACGGCGCGCGACCAGTTGATGACGCGACGCTGGCCGGCATCCGACGTCGAGTCGTTGATCCGCCTGATCGACGATCCGCGCCACCGGATCAACGACGACGGCACCTACAACCTGTCCGAAGAGCAGGCCCGCGCCATCCTCGAGCTGCGGCTGCAGCGCCTGACGGCACTGGGTCGCGACGAAATCGCCGACGAACTCAACAAGATCGGCGCCGAAATCAGCGACTATCTCGACATCTTGTCGTCGCGGGCGCGCATCCAGCAGATCGTTAGGGAGGAGCTGGTCGCCGTGCGTGACGAGTTCGGCGTACCGCGCCGTACCGAGATCACCGACGCCGGCTCGGACATGGAAGACGAGGACCTGATCCCGCGCGAGGACATGGTCGTGACCGTCAGCCATTCCGGCTACATCAAGCGCGTGCCGCTGTCGCTCTACCGGGCGCAGCGCCGCGGCGGCAAGGGCCGCTCGGGCATGTCGACGAAGGACGAGGATTTCGTCACGCGGCTGTTCGTGGTCAACACGCACACGCCGGTGCTGTTCTTCTCGTCGCGCGGCATAGTCTACAAGGAGAAGGTCTGGCGCCTGCCGATCGGCAACCCGCAATCGCGCGGAAAGGCGCTGATCAACCTGCTGCCGCTGCAGCAGGGCGAACGCATCACAACGATCATGCCTTTGCCCGAGGACGAGGCAAGCTGGGGCGAGCTGGACGTGATGTTCGCCACTACGCGCGGCACCGTTCGCCGTAACAAGCTCAGCGACTTCGTCGACGTCAAGCGCAATGGCAAGATCGCCATGAAGCTCGAGGAAGAAGGCGACGAGATCCTCGGCGTCGAGACCTGCACCGACAATGACGACGTGCTTCTGACCGCCGATTCCGGCCAGTGCATCCGCTTCCGCGTCGATGACGTGCGCGTGTTCCAGAGCCGCAATTCGGTCGGCGTGCGTGGCATCAGCATGGGCGAGGGCGACCGCGTCATCTCGATGGCGGTCATCGAGCATGTCGAGGCGAGCCCGGCGGAACGGGCGGCCTATCTCAAGCGGTCGGTCGCCGAGCGGCGGCTCGCGGCCGGCGCGGCAGCGGGCGAAGACGAGGACATCGCACTGACCAACGAGGAGGTCGGCGAGGAAGCCGATATCTCCGAAGAGCGCTATCAGTTCCTGAGCGAGCACGAGCAGTTCGTGCTGACGGTCACGGAATATGGCTATGGCAAGCGTTCATCGTCCTATGATTTCCGCCTGACAAACCGGGGTGGCAAGGGTATCCGCGCCACCGACGTGTCGAAGGTCGGCGAAATCGGCAAGCTCGTTGCGACCTTCCCGATCGGCGGCGACGACCAGATCATGCTGGTTTCTGACGGCGGCCAGGTCATCCGCGTTCCGGTCGACGGCATCCGCATTGCCAGCCGCGCCACGAAGGGCGTCACCATCTTCAACACCGCCGAAGGCGAGAAGGTGGTTTCGGTCGAGCGGATTTCCGAGCCACAGGGCGAGGAAGAGGGCGACGAGGCAGCCGCCGAGGACGTGGTTCCCGAGGAAGGCTGATCGCCAAAAACTACCGCCAGAACAACGATCTGGCGGCGCTTATTAAAGAAAAAAAGCGGCGCACGAGCGCCGCTTTTGCCTGGAGGGGCGGAAAACTCTGTCGGAACTGGAACTCAATAGGAACTAGCGCTGCTGTCGCGGCTTGCGCCACCCCGGCAGCTGTACCCGTGCGGTCTGTACCTTTGTCCGGACCTTGTTTGCTTCCTGGTGGAGGGCAAAGGCGGTGGCGACGAGCATGGCCAGGGTCATGGCCGCGGCGAGCATGTAGATCATCATGGCGCTGTTCTCCTGCCTGGAAACAACGGACTAAACGGCTTTTGGTTTCATCTCCTGGGATCACTGTATAATCACGTCGGCTTGAACGGCTCCTGATAGCCGCGTTCATGCGGCATTCATTCGGTGCGGCAACGGAGAAGCGAACTTCCGGATGAGGCCGCTTCCACCTTCTCCGCCGATGTTCTAGAAGCAGCGCATGACAGATCGCATCGCCATCTATGCGGGATCCTTCGATCCCCTCACCAACGGCCACCTCGACGTGCTCAAGGCGTCGCTGGCGGTTGCCGACATCGTCTACGCCGCCATAGGAATCCACCCCGGCAAGAAGCCGCTGTTTTCTTTCGAGGAGCGCGTGGAACTGATCGAGGCAGCGGCCAAGGCGGAGTTCGGCAAGGATGGCGCCCGCATCAAGGTGGTGGCCTTCGACGGCCTGGTCATCGACGCCGCGCGCAAGCAGGGCGCCTCGATCATGATCCGCGGCCTGCGCGACGGCACCGACCTCGACTACGAGATGCAGATGGCGGGCATGAACGAGACCATGGCGCCTGAGCTGCAGACGGTTTTCCTGCCGGCGAGCCCTTCGGTCCGCACGATTACCGCCACACTTGTCCGCCAGATTGCCTCCATGGGCGGCAACATCCGTCCGTTCGTGCCCGAGGCGGTTGCCGAGGCGCTCAACGCAAAATTCGCGAAATAATCCCGGAGTACCGATCCATGCAGCTCAGGAAGCTTGCTTCGTCCTTCGTCGTCCTCGCCGGCCTGCTCGCCGGTTCGGTTTCGGCCTTCGCCGCCGATCCCGAGAACACCATGATCATCACGCTCAAGGACGGCGACGTGACGATCGCGCTGCGGCCCGATCTGGCGCCCAAGCACGTCGAGCAGATCAAGAAGCTGGTGCGCGAGGGCGACTATGACAACGTCGCGTTCCACCGCGTCATCGAAGGCTTCATGGCCCAGACCGGCGACGTTGAGTTCGGCGATATGAAGGACGGCTTTGATCCCAACCGCGCCGGCATGGGCGGCTCGAAGTTGCCGGACATTCAGGCCGAGTTTTCGCAGGAGAACTTCAAGCGCGGCGTAGTCGGCATGGCGCGCTCTCAGGACCCGAATTCGGCGAACTCGCAGTTCTTCATCATGTTCGACACCGCATCCTCGCTCGATGGCCAGTACACCATCGTCGGCGACGTCGAGAGCGGCATGGAACTGGTCGACGCCATCAAGAAGGGTGACGCGGCCAACAACGGGTCGGTCAGCGACCCCGACCGTATGATCAAGGTCCGCATCGCTGCGGACAAGAAATAACCTGAAGCAAGGAAGGACTTTCACAATGGCCGAGATCAAGGATCGCGAGAACGCGCTGATCATGGAAACCACCAAGGGCAAGGTGGTCATCGAACTGTTCCCCGACCTGGCCCCCGGTCACGTCGGCCGCATCAAGGAACTGGCCCGCGAGGGCGCCTATGACGGCGTCGTCTTCCACCGCGTCATCGACGGCTTCATGGCCCAGACCGGCGACGTCCAGTACGGCAACTCGACCAAGTCGTCGTTCAACCCGTCGCGCGCCGGCATGGGCGGTTCCGACAAGCCGGACCTGAAGGCCGAGTTCAACAACATGAACCACGCCCGCGGCACCTGCTCGATGGCCCGCGCCCAGAACCCGAACTCCGCCAACTCGCAGTTCTTCATCTGCTTCGAGGACGCCGGCTTCCTGAACCGCCAGTACACGGTCTGGGGCCAGGTCATCGAGGGCATGGACAACGTGGACAAGATCAAGCGCGGCGAGCCGGTGCAGGATCCGGACAAGATCGTCTCGATGAAGGTCGCGGCCGACGTCAAGGAGTAAGGCATGGCAGGCGCTCTCTGGTCGCTTCTCGGCGTTCTGGCGGGCGCCTTCGTCGCCATTCAGGCTCCCATAAATGCGCAGCTGGCGCGCGGGCTTGGTGTGCCCGTCGCGGCAGCTGCGATTTCCTTTCTGTCGGGCGCGATCGTTCTCGGCCTGGTCACCTACTTCACCACGCGGTCGCAAGGTCTGGTTATCGACTGGAAGGCGCCGGCGCCGTGGCTGTTCGTGGCCGGCGGAGCACTGGGCGCCGTCTATGTCACCTCCAGCGTCTTGCTGACCCCGCGCATCGGCGCCGCAGCCCTGATGGCCTTCCTGGTCGCGGGCCAGTTGCTTGCCGGCATGCTGGTGGACAAGGCAGGCTATTTCGGCGTTGCCGTGCGCGAACTCTCCATGGGCCGCATCGTCGGCGCCATGCTGCTGCTCGCCGGCGCGCTGATGATCCGAATTTACTGATGCGTGTAGACCTTTTCGATTTCGAGCTCCCTGAGGAGCGAATTGCGCTGCGTCCGGCCGAACCGCGCGACACCGCGCGGCTCTTGTGCGTACGGCCGGGCGAGGCGCTCGCCGATCTTTCTGTGCGCGACCTGCCGTCGCTTCTAAGCCCCGGCGATGTGCTTGTCCTCAACGACACGCGCGTCATCCCGGCTCAGCTCAAGGGTGTACGCGTGCGCGGCGAGGCGGTGGCGCATGTCGATGCGACGCTGCACATGCGCACCGCCCCGGACCGCTGGCTCGCCTTCATGCGGCCCGGCAAACGCGTGGCCGTCGGCGACCGCATCCAGTTCGGCCACAGTGCCGAGGCCTGCATGCTTGGTCAGCTCGACGCGACCGTGCTGGAGAAAGGCGAGGGCGGCGAGGCGCTGCTGGCGTTCGATCTCTCCGGCCCCGCGCTGGACGAGGCGCTGCATGCCGTCGGCCACATTCCGCTGCCTCCTTACATCGCCTCCAAGCGCGCCGACGACGAGCGCGACCGGAAGGACTACCAGACCGTTTATGCCCGCGAAGAGGGCGCGGTGGCTGCCCCTACCGCCGGCCTGCATTTCACGCCGGAGCTGTTTGCGGCGCTCGAGGCGCGCGGCATCGAAAAGCAGTTCGTGACTCTGCATGTCGGCGCCGGCACGTTTTTGCCCGTGAAGGCCGACGACACCGCCGACCACAAGATGCATGCCGAAATCGGCCATGTGTCCGCCGAAACGGCCAAGGTGCTGAACGCGGCGCGGGCGCGGGGCAACAAGGTGGTTGCAGTCGGCACCACATCGCTGCGGCTGATGGAAAGTGCTGCGCGCGCCGACGGCACGCTCGCCCCCTGGTCCGGCCCGACTGACATCTTCATCACGCCGGGCTACCGCTTCAGGTTCGTCGATGCGCTGATGACCAATTTCCATCTGCCGCGCTCGACGCTGTTCATGTTGGTCTCGGCCTTTGCCGGGCTGGAACGCATGCACGAGGTCTACGCGCATGCCATATCGAGCGGCTATCGCTTCTATTCCTACGGCGATGCCAGCCTGCTGTTCAGGGACGACCAATGAGTTCTGAGTTCACCTTCAAGCTGCTCGCGACCGACGGCAAGGCGCGGCGCGGCGAGATCACCATGCCACGCGGCACGATCCGCACGCCGGCCTTCATGCCCGTCGGCACCGGCGGCACGGTGAAGGCCATGTACATGGACCAGGTGCGCGGCGTCGGCGCCGACATCATCCTGGGCAACACCTATCATTTGATGCTGCGGCCCGGCGCGGAACGGGTGGCCAAGCTCGGCGGACTGCACGATTTCGCCCGCTGGCCGCACCCGATCCTGACCGATTCCGGCGGCTTCCAGGTGATGTCGCTGTCGAAGCTGCGCAAGATCACCGAAAAGGGCGTGACCTTCCGCTCGCATATCGACGGCGCGCCCTACGAGATGTCGCCGGAGCGCTCGATCGAGATCCAGGGCCTGCTCGATTCCGACATCCAGATGCAGCTCGACGAATGCACGGCACTGCCGTCGACGCCGAAGGAAATCCAGCGCGCCATGGAGCTGTCGCTGCGCTGGGCCGAGCGTTGCAAGACGGCCTTCGGCGACCAGCCCGGCAAGGCGATGTTCGGTATTGTGCAGGGGGGTGACATTCCCGACATGCGTGTGCGCTCGGCGCAAGCGCTGAAGGCGCTGGAGCTCAAGGGTTATGCGGTTGGTGGCCTGGCCGTCGGCGAGCCGCAGGAGGTGATGCTCGACATGCTCGACATCACCTGTCCGGAGCTACCGCAAGAGAAGCCGCGCTACCTGATGGGCGTGGGTACTCCCGACGACATCATCAAGTCAGTGGCGCGCGGCATCGACATGTTCGACTGCGTGATGCCGACGCGTGCCGGACGCCACGGCCTAGCCTATACGAGGCGCGGCAAGGTGAACCTGCGCAACGCCCGCCACGCCGACGACCCGCGCCCACTGGATGAGGAAAGCGATTGCCCGGCCGCGCGCGACTACAGCCGCGCTTACCTGCACCATCTGGTGCGCTCGGGCGAGGCGCTGGGCGCGATGCTGCTGACCTGGAACAACCTGTCCTACTACCAGCACCTGATGAGCGAGATCCGCGCCTCGATCGAGGCCGGTCGATTTGCCGACCGGACCGCCGAGATCAGCGAAGGCTGGGCGCGCGGCGACATTCCGCTGCACAAGGGCTGAACTCAAAGTTCCTTTTCGGCCAGTTTGCGGAAGGCATCGGGCACCGAACCTGCGCGCCCGAGCGCCACCGAGGCGTAACCTACGGCCTCCCAACCGAAACGTTCGCGGATTGCGTCCATGGCGCGGTCGGCACCCCAGCGCGCCTGGCCTTTTTGCGTGCCCGGCCGGTGCTTGTCGTCGGCGAGGCCCAGCGGCAGTTCGAGCTGCAGTCCCGAATGCTCCTCGAGATGGGAGACCGAGATAGCCAGGAGCGAGATGGTGCGCTCGCCGGGATATTGGGCGAGTGCGCCGCGTACCAGTTCCTCCGCGATCTCTGCGATCATCGCTGTGGCCGAGACCGGCGCGTCGAGCGTGATCGAGCGCGTCACCGATCGCAGATCGGCGAAGCGGACGCGGGCTGTGACCGTGCGGCCCGGACGTGACTTGGCCCGAAGACGCGAGGCGACGCGGTCGGCAAGGTGGCGCAGCGCCGGCACGTAGACATCCGGCCGGGCAGGCTTCATGCCCAGCGCCGACTGGGCGCCGGCGGAATGGGCGCGGCGATGCGGTTGCAGTGGGCGCGGGTCGCGGTTCCAGGCGAGTGCCGACAGTTTTTCGCCCGCGGCGGGACCGAGCAGGCGCTCGAGCACATGCCGGTTGGCGTTGGCCAACTCGCCGATGGTGGTGATGCCGGCCTCAGCCAGGCGCGTTTCGGTGACAGGGCCGACGCCCCACATCAGGCCGACGGGCAGGCAGTGCAGGAAGGCGATTTCTGTTCCCTCGTGGACGACGACGAGACCATCGGGCTTGGCGACCTGCGAGGCGATCTTGGCGAGATGCTTGGTGCGGGCGACGCCGACGGAGATCGGCAGGCCGAGTTCGGCGCGGACCCTGTGCCTGATCTTGCGGGCGATTTCCTCGGGCGAGCCGAAGAGATGGGTGCAGCCGGCGACGTCGGCGAAGGCCTCGTCGATGGAGATGCGCTCGACCAGCGGCGTGAAATCGCCGAGCACCGCGATCGCCGCGTCGCCCAGCCGCTGATACTCCCTGAAATTGCCGCCGACGAAGATCAGTCCGGGGCACAGTTGGCGGGCGCGCCGGCCGGGCATGCCACCATGCACGCCGAATGCCTTGGCCTCGTAGGACGCCGCCAGCACCACCCCGCCGCCGACGGCAATCGGCTTTCCCCGCAGGCTGGGGTCGAGCAACTGTTCCACCGACGCGTAGAAGGCGTCGAGGTCGGCATGCAGGATGGTGGCTGCGCGTTCCATCGAGGTCGATCTGGCGAGAATGGAAGAGAACATAAAGGGAACATGCGCAGGAAAAGTCAAGCGCTGGCGCAAGCGGTGAAGGCAGGTGCGGGCTTATGGAAACAGCCGGCGTCGACTATGGTGCCGCCCATTCAAGGAGAGTCCCCATGACCATTTTGCCGCGCGTTCCGACATTCGAAGACGTCAAGGTTGCGGCTTCCCGCATTTCGGGCGAGGCGCATCGCACGCCCGTGCTGACCTCGCGCACCGCCAATGCCAAGGCCGGCGGAGAGCTGTTCTTCAAGGCGGAGAATTTGCAGCGGGCGGGCGCCTTCAAGTTTCGCGGGGCCTATAATGCCGTCTCCGCACTATCGCCCGAAGCGCGGCGAAAGGGCGTCGTTGCCTTTTCCTCCGGCAACCACGCCCAGGCGCTCGCCTATGCGGCGACGCTGCTCGATGCGCCCTCGGTCATCGTGATGCCGGCCGATGCGCCCGTAATCAAGGTCGCGGCCACCAGGGGTTATGGCGCCGAGGTCGTGTTCTTCGATCGCTACAAGGACGACCGCGAGGCGATTGCGCGTGGCATCTCAGAGGAGCGCGGCATGACCGTCATTCCGCCCTTCGACCATCCCGACATCATTGCCGGCCAGGGCACGGCGGCCCTCGAACTGATCGAGGAGGTCGGGCCGCTCGACATCCTGATTGCGCCGCTCGGCGGCGGCGGCCTGCTCGCCGGCTGCGCGCTCAGCGCCAAGGCGCTCGCGCCCGGCTGCCGCGTCATCGGCGTCGAACCGGGGGCCGGCAATGACGGCCAGCAGTCACTGCGGAAGGGCGAGGTGGTGCGCATCGCGCCACCCAAGTCGATCGCCGACGGAGCGCTGACTACCTTCGTCGGCGACCACAACTTCCCGATCCTCCAGGCCAAGGTCGACGACATCGTCACCGTCAACGACGCGCAACTGGTGTCGACCATGCGCTTCTTCGCCGAGCGCATGAAAGTGATCGTCGAGCCGACAGGCTGCCTGGGCGCGGCGGCGGCGCTCGACGGCATCGTCGATTGCGCGGGCAAGCGCGTCGGCATCGTCCTCAGCGGCGGCAACGTGGACTTGAAGGCACTGAGTGGGTTCTTCGCCGAGGCCTGAAGGGAGGGACGCCGGCGCGGTCATTTTCTCAGCGTCTTGAACGAACAGGAAAAGCCGACTATCTGGGCGGTATCCGCAATTTCAACAGGATGTGTGCATCGATGGATTTTTACCCAACAGCAACGCCGAACCGCTTTGCCATTGGGGAATTCCATGCCTGCATCAATCTCTCTGTCGAATATTGCCTGGTCCACGCCTGACGGCCGGACACTCTTTTCCGATCTATCGCTGAACTTCGAAACCGGCCGCTCGGGGCTTGTCGGTCGCAATGGCGTCGGCAAGTCGACGCTTCTGCATCTGATATCAGGTTCGCTGCAGCCGCAGGCGGGCAAGCTGTCCGTCAGCGGAACGCTTGGGCTGTTGCGCCAGGCGGCGCAGGTGTCTCCCGATGAAACCATTGCGAACTTGTTCGGGGCTTCGTCCGGGCTTGATCTGCTGCGCCGTGCCGAGGCCGGGCTTGCCGATGTCGATGAACTGGCCGGTGCCGACTGGACGCTGGAGGCTCGCATCGAGACTGCACTTGCCCGTGTCGGGCTGAGTGCAGAGCCGGGCACTGTGCTGTCTGCTCTGTCGGGCGGCCAGCGCACGCGCGCCGGGCTCGCGGCACTGGTCTTCGGTGAGCCTGACTTCATCCTGCTTGACGAGCCGACGAACAATCTCGACCGTGACGGCCGGAAGGCGGTGGTCGACCTGTTGGCTGGCTGGCGCGCTGGCGCAATCGTCGTCAGCCACGACCGCGAGTTGCTCGATACCATGGACGCCATCGTCGAGCTGACGTCCGTCGGGGCCACGCGCTACGGCGGCAGCTGGAGCCACTACCGCGAGCGCAAGGCGATCGAACTGGCGGCCGCCGAGCACAATCTTGTCGACGCCGAGCGGCGTGTGTCGGAGATCGCGCAGAAAGCGCAGGCAACGGCCGAGCGCAAGGCGCGCAAGGACGGCGCCGGCAAGCGCAAGGCCGCCAAGGGCGACATGCCGCGCATCCTCATGAACGGCCTGAAGAACCGCGCCGAAAACACTTCGGGCGAAAACATACGCCTGACGGAACGAAGGCGCGTCGAGGCGGAAGCAGATGCCGCGGCCGCACGCGAGCGGATCGAAGTGCTGCAGTCGATCTCGGTTAAGCTTCCGTCGACGGGATTGCCGTCCACCAAGGCAGTGATGCGGATCGATCGCCTGACTGCGGGCTACGAGCCGGGCAAACCTGTCATCTCTGACTTTTCGATGATGCTGACGGGGCCGGAGCGGATTGCCGTCAGCGGCGGCAACGGTACCGGCAAGACCACGCTGCTCAAGGCGATCTCGGGCGAGCTCGAACCGTGGGCAGGCGGCGTCTCCGTGCTGACCGACTACGCCATGCTCGACCAGCAGGTCGGTCTGCTCGATGCAAACGCTTCGATCCGGGACAATTTCCGCCGCATCAATCCCGAGGCGGACGAGAATGCATGCCGTGCCGCGCTGGCGCGCTTCATGTTCCGCGCCGATGCGGCGTTGCAGGTCGTCGGCAGCCTGAGCGGCGGACAATTGCTGCGGGCAGGGCTCGCCTGCGTGCTCGGCGGCAAGTCATTACCGCCATTGCTGATCCTCGACGAGCCGACCAACCACCTCGACATCGACTCGATCGAGGCCGTGGAGGCCGGATTGCGCGCCTATGACGGGGCGCTGCTGGTGGTGAGCCACGACCAGGCGTTCCTTGATGCAATCGGCATCACGAGGCGGGTCGAGCTGGGTGGCATCACCACGACGTGAGCGTAGGTGGATTGCGCCGTACCCGTATCCGGCGAAGATGGCGGCGGAACACGAGGGATGAGACGATGAGCGGACGAACGATGCACAGGAACGGAGCCGACGTGCTGACCGACGTGCTGCTGGCTAGTGGCGTCGATGTCTGCTTCGCCAATCCCGGTACGTCGGAAATGCACTTCGTTGCAGCGCTCGACCGCAAGCCGGAATTGCGCTGCGTTCTGGGCCTTGCCGAGGGCGTGGTGACGGGGGCGGCCGACGGATATGCGCGCATGGCCGGCCGTCCGGCAGCCACGCTACTGCACACCGGGCCTGGCCTCGCCAATGGATTGGCCAACCTCCACAACGCCAGGAGGGCCCGGACGCCGATGATCAACATCGTCGGCGACCATGCTTCGTATCATCTGCCATTGGACGCTCCACTGACGAGCGACATAGAGAGCCTGGCACGGCCGATGTCGAACTGGGTGCGACGGGTGAGCGGTCCCGACGACGTCGGGACCGCCGCGGAAGCAGCCTATCGCGCCGCGCTGACGCCACCGGGTGTGGTGACCTTGATCCTTCCTGCCGACGCTGCCTGGGGCGAGCCGACCGGACAAACGGCGCTCACCAAGGTAGTCATCGATCCGCCACGGGCACCTGATGTCGATGTCGTGCGCGATGTTGCCAAGGCTATCCGCACCAACCCTGGCCGAGTGGGAATGGTGCTGAGCGGGGTGGCGGCCCTGGCCGACGGGCTCGAACTTGCCGGGCGCATCGCCAGCGAGTGCGACGTGACGCTGTTCAATGAGGTGCTTGTCGCCCACACCCAGCGGGGACGCGGGCGGACTGCACCGCCACGCATTCCCTATCCGATAGACATGGCGCAGGAGGTCCTTCGCGACATCGATGTGCTGGTCCTCGTCGGTGCTCCGGAGCCGGTGGCCTTCTTCGCCTATCCCGGCAAGCCGGGCCGGCTGGTGCGCGAGGATTGCACCCTGCTGACGCTCGCCCGGCATGGCGACGATCTGCTGGCCGCACTTGACGCCCTACGCGAGGAACTCGGCGTGAAACGCAAGGGGATCGTGCCGCTTGCCCTGCCGATGGAAGCGGGCGTGCCAACAGGCCCGCTGACCGACGATGCGGTGGCCGTCACCGTCGCGGCCAAGCTGCCCGAGAACGCGATTGTCGTGGAAGAGGCGATCACGTCGGGCCGGCGCTACTTTCCACTCTCGGCCTTCTCGACGCCGCATGACTTCATCATGACGACGGGTGGCTCCATCGGCGACGGCATCCCGCTGGCGACAGGGGCAGCCGTCGCCTGCCCGGACCGCAAGGTAATCAACCTCCAGGCCGACGGCAGCGCCATGTACACAGTTCAGGGACTGTGGACCCAGGCGCGAGAGAATCTGGACATAGTCACCGTCATTTTCTCGAACCGTACCTACGCCATCCTCCATGCCGAGATGCGCAATGTTGGCGTGGACAAGATCGGCCGCAACGCCCGCTACATGCTCGACCTGGACAAACCGGCGATCGACTGGGTTTCGATTGCGCGGGGAATGGGTGTGGAGGCCGCGGCAGCTACGACCTGCGAGGATTTCGCAAGATTGTTCGATGCCGCGCTGGCGCGGCGAGGGCCTTTCCTCATCGAGGCGCAAATCTGAGGGCTACGTGCTAACGGAGTTTGCCGCGCGCAGGCTGACGCCGGTGATGCGCCAGATTCCGTCCGACTGAAGCTCGAGCGTGTAGATGGCTTCGTAGTCCCTGCCGTCCGGCCCGACGATCAGCACCTGCTGGATGATCGCGGACTGGCTCATTTCCTGTACCTTGCCGAAGCTGTAGCTCTGCGAGTGATGGACGGCACTGTAGCCGCCGGCGACCATGTCCATGAAGCTGTCGAGCGTCGGGAAGATGCGCTTCACATTGGGTGCGGCGTAAGCGTAGGCGCCGGCGTCGTCGCCCGCGCGAAATGCCTGGAGCTGGGCTGATATGCTGTCCTGCGCCGCCTTGATCTCGGCGTCGCCGGCAAGGACGGGGAAGGCGAACAACAGTGGTGCGAGCAGTATCGCGGCCGGGCGCATCCATGTCTCCCGTTCGGCACCTGGCAATGGCGGGCGCCATGCTGGCATTGTAACATACGCCAAGGCGGACTTCGCGGTTTCACCCTTGAGGGCGATCTGTCCAGGATGCATCCTTGAAAGCGTCGCCGCGTTCTGCAACAAGACCGCCATCAACGGCAGCCCGAACGGACGAAGCGATGAAGACCTTTTTCGTGCAGATCAAATGCGAACTGGGCAAGGCCTATGAAGTGGCGAGCGCGCTCGCCGATGCCGAGATCGCCTCGGAAATCTACTCGACGGCAGGCAACTACGATCTGCTCGCCAAGTTCTACGTCGACGACGAGGTCGATATCGGCCATTTCGTCAACCAGCGAGTCCACTCGATCGGTAACATCAAGGACACCTTCACCACGGTCACATTCCGCGCCTTCTAGGTCCGCATTCGGGCACGACGCGCCCAATGCCCGGTCTTCGTGCCGAAACCATGGGCAATATTGCGAATGTGCAGCCGGCTGCGCTCCAAATAGGCGATTGCGCTTGATTTTCTCCCGCAAGGTCATTTCACTGACCTTCAGAGGGGAGTGCGTAGCGTGGTCGCGTTCGACGAAATGCTCCCGGCCGAAGCCGGATTGAGAAAACCCTACGAAGCCTACGACGGCTGGCTGAAGAACCAGGATCCCGCTCGACTTACCGAAAAAATGCGCGATGCCGAGCGCGTCTTCCGCAAGACGGGCATCACTTTCGCCGTCTATGGCGAGCGCGACGCCTCCGAGCGTTTGATCCCCTTCGATATCGTGCCGCGCATCATTGCCGGCAACGAGTGGCGGCGCCTGACGCAGGGCATCGAGCAGCGCGTCCAGGCCCTGAACGCCTTTCTCGACGACATCTACCATCGCCAGGAAATCCTGCGCGCGGGGCGCGTCCCGCGCGAACTCATCGCCACCAACGAGGCGTTCCTGCCCGAGATGATCGGGGTCAAGCCGCCGGCGGGAGTCTACACCCACATCATCGGCGTCGACATCGTCCGCATCAGCGAGAACGAATTCTACGTTCTCGAGGACAACGCGCGCACACCATCGGGCGTGTCCTACATGCTCGAGAACCGCGAGACGATGCTGCAGCTCTTCCCCGAGCTGTTCCAGCGCATCAAGGTCCAGCCGGTCGAGAACTACCCGCAGCTTTTGCGCCAGTCGCTGTCGGCGGTGCGGCCGAGCAACGTGAGCGGCGTGCCAACCATTGCCGTGCTCACGCCCGGGAGCTTCAATTCCGCCTATTTCGAGCATGCCTTCCTCGCCGACCAGATGGGCGTGCAACTGGTCGAGGGCCAGGATCTGCGCGTCGTGGACGGGCATGTGGCGATGCGGACGACGGAGGGCTACAAGCAGATCGATGTGCTCTACCGCCGCGTCGACGATGCCTTCCTCGATCCGCTGACTTTCCGGCCCGACTCCGCGCTTGGCGTGCCCGGCATCATGGATGTGTACCGGGCCGGCAACATCACCATCGCCAACGCCCCCGGCACCGGCATCGCCGACGACAAGGCGATCTATTCCTACATGCCCGAGATCATCGAGTTCTACACCGGCCGCAAGCCGATCCTCGGCAACATCCCGACCTGGCGCTGCTCCGAGCCTGACAGCCTGAAATACGTGCAGGAGCATCTCGCCGAACTGGTGGTCAAGGAGGTTCACGGGTCCGGAGGCTACGGCATGCTCGTCGGGCCGGCAGCGACCAAGAAGGAGCGCGAGGAGTTTTCCAAAAAACTCGCCGCGCGCCCGTCCAACTACATCGCCCAGCCGACGCTGTCCTTGTCCACCTGCCCGATCCTGACGGCAAAGGGGCTCGCGCCGCGACACGTCGACCTGCGCCCCTTCGTGCTGGTGTCCGACCGCATCCAGATCGTGCCCGGCGGCTTGACGCGCGTGGCGCTCAAGGAGGGGTCGCTGGTGGTCAATTCCTCGCAGGGAGGCGGGACCAAGGACACCTGGGTGCTGGATGACTAGAGGGGGACGCTGAAACTCCATGCTTCTCGGACGCACGGCCAACGGGCTCTACTGGATGAACCGCTACATCGAGCGGGCCGAGAACATGGCGCGGCTGATCGATGCGGGCCTGCGGATCGCGCTGACGCGCACCCAGAACGCCTCGGACGAATGGAATTCGGTCCTGCTCTCGGCGGGCGCGGCCGGAGCGTTCGCCGAGAAGCATAGCGACTACAACGCCGAGAATGTCGCCGACTTCCTGATGCGCGACATGGCGAACCCGTCCAGCGTGCTTGCTGCGATGGAGACCGCGCGCAACAACGCCCGCATGGTGCGCACTGCTTTGACGCGCGAGACCTGGGAGAGCATCAACGAAGGCTGGATGTCGCTCAAGCGCATGCTGGCTGAACCGATCGACCAGCGCGAATTGCCGACCGTGCTCGACGCGATCAAGCGCGAGACCGCGATCATCCGCGGCTCGTTCTACGGCACCATGCTGCGCAACGAGATCTTCGACTTCGCGCAACTGGGCACCTATGTCGAGCGCGCCGACAATACCGCCCGCATCCTGGACGTCAAATATTACGTGCTGCTGCCCTCGATCTCCTGGGTCGGCTCGTCGCTCGACAACTATCAGTGGGAATCGATCCTGCGTTCGGTCGCTGCGCACCGGTCCTACAGGTGGGTTTATGAAGCCGACTACAGACCGACAAGCATCGCCGAGTATCTGATACTCAACGTCCGCATGCCGCGTTCGCTGACCTTCAGCTACCGGTTCATCGCCGAGCATCTGAGGTTCCTGGCCGACGACTACAGCGCGCGCCATCCGAGCCACGAGATCGCGGAACGCACCTATGCGCGGCTCCGCGGCACCCAGATCGGGGACATACTCGAAAGCGGCCTTCATGAGTTCCTTGCCGACTTCATCACCGAGAACAACCGGCTCGGCGAGCAGGTGGCACAGGACTTCGGTTTCCATTGAACGGGTGGGCGGCATGCGCCTCAAGGTTACCCATCGCACCGAATACAATTACGACCAGCCGGTCCGCTACGGGCTGCAGCGGCTGCGCTTGTGGCCCGCCAGCGGCCCCGCGCAGACGATGCTGACCTGGACGCTGCGCATCGAGGGTGCACGCGAGGAGGTGCGCTTCCTTGACCAGTTCGGCAACGACACACGGCTGCTGAGCGTCGACGGCGACCCGCACACGATCAGCATCCTTGCCGAAGGCGAGGTGGAGACCAACGATGTCTCAGGCGTATCGGGCCTGCATCGCGGTTTCGCCCCACTCTGGCTTTTCCAGCACGAGACGCCACTCACAGCTCCCGGGCCCGCCATCAGGGACCTCGTAGCGGGCGTGGGCGAGGGCGACGAGGTCGGGCGGCTGCATAGCCTCATGGCGCTCATAGCAGAGCGGATCGTCTATGAGCCTGGAACGACCGACACGCGGACGACGGCCGAGCAAGCCCTCGTGAAGGGTGCTGGCGTTTGCCAGGACCATGCGCATGTATTTGCTGCCGGCGCGCGCCTGCTGGGCTTCCCTGCGCGCTATGTGAGCGGCTACCTGATGATGAACGACCGGGTCGAACAAGTGGCTACCCATGCCTGGGCCGAGGCCAATGTGGCGGGTCTCGGTTGGGTCGGCTTCGACGCGGCAAACTGCATTTCCCCGGACGAGCGCTACGTGCGCGTGGCCGTCGGTCGCGACTACCGCGAAGCCATGCCCATCTCCGGCATTCTGATCGGCCGCGCCGAGGAACAACTTGCAGTCCACATCACGGTGGAGCAGTAATCCGGCATGGAGAATGCGCCGGACGGGAACAGATGACCTATTGCGTTGGCCTCAAGATCGACCGCGGCCTGGTGTTCATGTCGGACACGCGCACCAATGCCGGGATCGACAACATTTCCACCTTCCGGAAGATGAAGGTCTGGGAAGTGCCCGGCGAGAGGGTGATCGTGCTGATGTCGGCGGGCAACCTCGCGACCACGCAATCCGTGGTGAGCCTGCTCGACGAGCGCACCAAGGCGGTCACCGATCGCGCGCCGACGCTGTTCGAAGCGCCGTCGATGTATCAGGCCGCCTGCCTTGTCGGAAACACGGTCAAGGAGGTGATCGCCAACTCGGCGCCGGTGGGCCAGACCGCCGACTCCAGCTTCAACGCCTCCTTTATCTTGGGTGGCCAGATCAAGGGCAGCGAGCCGCGCCTGTTCATGATCTATCCGGAAGGCAATTTCATCGAGAGCAGCGAGGACACGCCGTTTTTCCAGATCGGCGAGACCAAATACGGTAAGCCCATCATCGTGCGCGCTTACGACCGCACCATGAGCTTCGCGGAAACTGTGAAGCTTCTGCTCGTATCCTTTGATTCCACACTGAAATCCAATCTTTCTGTCGGCCTGCCACTGGACCTTCTCTTCTACAAGAAGGATGCGTTCGACGTGGAGCTGAACAAGCGCATCGGCGCTGACGATCCATATTATCGGACTATTTCAGACGGCTGGTCGAATGCGCTGAAGGTGGCCTTCCAGAGCCTGCCGGACTTTCCGGAGTAGCAGCCGACCTGCGCGTCCCCAGGGGGAGGACCAATATGGACAGCAACGAGTTTCGCCATTGGTCGGTGAAGGCGGCGGAATGGGGCGTCGACTATCGCTCCGGGCTGCGCGACCGGCCAGTGCGGCCGGATGTCGAACCGGGCAGCATCCTTGCTGCGCTCGCCGCCAGTCCGCCGGAAGAGGCCGAGCCAATGGAGGATATCTTCGCCGACTTCGAGGCGACGATCGTGCCCGGCATGACGAACTGGCAACATCCGCGCTTCTTTGCCTATTTCCCAGCCAATTCCGCGCCGGTTTCCGTGGTCGCCGAGCATCTGGTGAGCTCGATTGCGGCCCAGTGCATGCTCTGGCAGACCTCGCCTGCGGCGACCGAGCTTGAAACCCGGATGGTCGATTGGATGCGTCAGGCGCTTGGCCTGCCTGACGGCTTCACTGGGGTGATCCAGGATTCCGCGTCGCAGGCCACACTTGCTGCCGTACTGACCATGCGTGAACGCGCGCTCGCCTGGCAGGGCAACAAGGCAGGGCTCGCAGGACAGCCCAGGCTGCGCATCTACAGTTCCGACCAGGTGCACACCTCGATCGATCGGGCCATCTGGGTCTCCGGCATCGGCGAGGACAATCTCGTGCGCATCCCGACCGCAGGAAGCAACCGCGCCATGGTGACGGAAGCGCTCGAGCGCGCGGTTGCCGAAGACCGTGCTGCGGGCTTCCTGCCGGCGGGAATTGTCGCCAGCGTCGGCGGCACTGGTGTCGGCGGCACCGACGAGATCGCAGCCGTCGCCAGGATTGCGGAACGCGAGAACCTCTATCTCCACGTCGACGCCGCCTGGGCCGGATCGGCCATGATCTGCCCGGAGTTCCGCCACTACTGGGAGGGGGTGGGAAGCGCCGATTCCATCGTCTTCAATCCGCACAAGTGGCTGGGCGCGAAATTCGACTGCTCGATACACCTCATCCGCGATCCGGACAGCTTGGTGCGGACGCTGGCGATCCGGCCAGACTTCCTCAAGACGCATGGCCGCGACGGCATCATCAACTATTCGGAATGGTCGGTGCCTCTCGGGCGGCGCTTCCGGGCCTTGAAGCTGTGGTTCCTGTTGCGCGCGCATGGGCTTGAGGGCCTGAGGGCAATGATCCGCAATCACGTCTCGTGGAGCCGGAGGCTGGCCGAGAAGTTAGGGAACGAGCCCGATTTCGAGATTACCAGCGCCCCGATGCTGTCACTGTTCTCGTTCCGGCACGTTCCCACTGGTCTGGTCGACGTCGACGGGCATAATCTCGATCTTGTCGAGCGGATCAACCGCGACGGCCGGATTTACCTGACCCAGACGCGCCTCGACGGACGCGCGGTGATCCGCTTCCAGGTCGGGCAGTTCGAATCGACCGAAGCCGACGTCGACCGTGCTTTCGATGTGATCGCCGAACTCGCCCGCAGCTAGACTGGCGGCCTCGCCCGAGCCGGGCATCTTGATTTAGCTTTCGGGGTGCCTTTTCAGCGGTTTCGTTTTCCCCTAACCTTCGGCAAAACGAAATTAGGGGAATGCCAGCAATGTATCTTTCGCCGCGCCAGTCCGAAATCGTCCAACTGGCAAAGGACAATGGCCGGGTGCTGGTGGAGGATCTGGCGGCCCATTTCCAGGTTACGCCACAGACCATCCGCAAGGACCTCAACGACCTTTGCGATCAGCGGTTGCTCAGCCGCATCCATGGTGGCGCGTTGTTCCCCTCGGGCATCGAGAACCTGGAATACGAAGCGCGCCGCAAGATCGCCGCCGATGAGAAGGATGCCATCGGCCAGGCGGCGGCCCGCATCATCCCGGACAACGCATCGCTGTTCGTCAACATCGGCACCACCACGGAGGCGGTCAGCAAGGCGCTGCTGGACCACAAGGGCCTCATGGTAATCACCAATAACATCAACGTTGCCAACAGGATGCGGGTGTATCCTGACATGGAAGTGGTGATCGCGGGCGGCGTGGTCCGTGGCTCGGACGGGGGCATCGTGGGCGAGGCCGCGGTCGACTTCATACGCCAGTTCAAGGTCGACTACGCTGTCATCGGGGCATCCGCCATCGACCACGACGGCGCTTTGCTGGATTTCGACTTCCGCGAGGTCAAGGTAGCGCAGGCCATCATCGCCAATGCGCGCCACGTCATCCTCGTGTCCGATCGCACAAAATTCGAGCGCACCGCGCCCGTGCGGATCGCCCATCTGTCGCAGATGGATACGTTCATCACCGACCAATGCGACATCGCAAGCATCCGCAGGATATGCGCGGAATCCGACGTTCAGCTCGTCGAAACGAAACGTCCCGCGCCTTTGTGAGGGCGGGTCTCGCCACGGCTGCCTTCGTCAGGTGTGTGGCGACGACAGCCGGACCGATAGTCGCGGTAACCGCGATGGCCGATCAGGGAATCGCCGGGGCGCACGTCGTGATAGCGCCGGTCGTCGCGTTCGACACGCATGACCCGCCGCTGCCGCAAGCGGCCGTCATACCGGATTTGCTTGCCCCCTGTCGCCGCGAAGTGTCGTGCAAGGCAGCGCTATGAAACGTGATTAGCATTGTGTGATCTGTCGTTGCATCCTGTCGTTGCATGCAGAGCTGCTGGGACATCTGGTCGGAACGGTGAAACGATTCCCGACCGCTAGGACACAGTGCGAGGGCGAACATCGGTTTGCGTAGAGGCCACTCTCCGCACACATCTCCGGGATTAGAATTATCCATCCAAGGAGTTCCGATGAAAAAGAGAAGTTTGGTTCTTCCGGCCGATTATCCTTGGAAAGATCTGCAAACTGCCGTGTCCTATAGAGACACCATGTTGGACAATGATGATCACTATCTATCAGTTGGTGTGTCAGCTTTCCAGGCAATCAGGCGCGCGCTGAATTTGCATGGGCTAGATGCCCCCTCAACCATCCTCGATCTGCCTTGCGGCCACAGTCGGGTGACACGCGTTTTACGTGCGGCCTTTCCCGACGCGAAAATCTATGTTTGCGACATCGATACTGACGGCACCGAATTCTGCTCGGAAGAGTTTCATGCTGAGCCTCTAGCTGCGGGCACTGACTTCCTCAAGCTCGACTACGGGAAGAAATTCGAACTAATCTGGGTGGGCTCCCTCATCACCCACCTTCCTGCGCCGGCTACGAACGACTTTCTAGCCTTCGTGGTGCGTCACCTGACCCGAAATGGGGTGGCCGTCGTCTCGTCCCATGGTAGGTTTGTCGTCAACCGTCTCGCAGCTGATGCCCGGTCAAGCAGTGACTTCCTGGGAATCGGTGTTGATGCAGTCCAGGAGATGCTCCGAGAGTACGATGCCACGGGCCATGGTTATGCCGACTATCCTCTCGCCAACGATTCCCATCGGCATCCTCAAAGCCAAGACCAGCGGTTTGGGATATCGATCGCGAGTCGGGAATGGATTGCCGATGTAATCACTCGAGCCGGCGGGACGATCTTGTCCTATGAAGAGCAGGTGTGGGACAATCACCACGATGTGGCGGCGTTTGCGCGTGGAGCAAGGACCTGAGGCTGTACGAACTCGGGCGTTGGCTAGAACATCCGATGAACGCTGTGCGGATAGACTATTCGCAAGGTTCCGCACAGAGCGCATCCGCTCATATTGACTGAGCCGGTTAACGCATTGAAATAAAAGAGAGTTTGGTGGTGAGCGCGCAGGGATTCGAACCCTGGACCTACTGATTAAAAGTCAGTTGCTCTACCGGCTGAGCTACGCGCTCCCGAAGGCCGAGGGGGCCTCGAAATTGCGCCGGAACATAGGGAGAGTGCCTTTCCGGGTCAACCGGAAAAAAGCGTTGTTCAAAGCCGTATTCGATGATGCGAACCGCAGGCAACGCTGGACCGCGGCTCCCCATGTTGGCGCGGCAACACGCGCATGCCGCGCGCCAGTAGTGAAATGCTCGTTGCGGACAAATGCGTAGGCGATAGGTCCCCGAGGAAATCGGCGTCGTTGCACCTCGGAACGATGCACCACGCGATGTCAGATTGCCCGATCGGCGATCCCGCCCGCTGCATCCTGGCTTGCGAGGCTTGCCGGCGCGCGGAAATGCCACGGAATGGTGATTGGTGCTGTCACGGCAAGGACGGTATATGCGGCCGCTGAATATCGGCGGAGCGGCATGGAATGTTATTGGACGTTGGTTATCTGACTGCATTGGGGGCAGGAGCATTGTCGTTCCTTTCCCCCTGCGTATTGCCGCTGGTCCCACCTTACCTCTGCTACATGGCAGGCGTGTCCGTCGAGGATTTCAAGGCGGGTGGTGCGGCCGCGACGCCGAAGCGGGCCCGCGGAGCGTTGCTCGCAGCTTCCGCTTCCTTCGTGCTGGGATTCACCACCGTGTTCGTCGCCCTCGGGGCCGGGGCCTCCACCATTGGGCAGCTGCTGCGCATTTGGCAGCAGGAACTCGCCATGGCCGCGGGTGTGCTCATCATCCTGATGGGCCTCAATTTCCTCGGTGTCCTGCGTATCCCGATGATGTCGCGCGAGGCTCGTTTCAGGACCGAGGGAAAGCCGGCCAGCAACCTTGCCGCCTATGCGATGGGGCTGGCCTTCGCCTTCGGTTGGACACCCTGCATCGGTCCCGTCCTCGGCCCGATCCTGACGCTCGCCGGCGGACGCGATACGGTCGGCGAGGGCGCATTGCTGCTCGGCATCTATTCGCTCGGGCTCGGCATTCCGTTCCTGCTTGCTGCACTCTTTTCGGGCAGGTTCATGCGCTTCCTGTCGAAGTTCCGGGTCCATCTCGGCAAGGTCGAGAAGGTGATCGGCGGACTGCTCGTCGTGGCCGGCATCCTCTTCCTCACCGGCGGCATCCAGACCGCGTCCTACTGGCTGCTCGAGCGCTTCCCGATCCTGGGGCAACTCGGCTAGCAAGCGCCGGAATTCCGGCGCATTGGACCGCAATGCTTGCGGTGATAGAAAGGTGGCCGATTCCAGCCGCCTTTCTCCAATCCGGACGACGCCATGACCACACGTAGCTGCCTGTCGATCATCCTTGCTGCCGGCGAAGGCACGCGCATGAAGAGCAGCCACGCCAAGGTGTTGCACAGGATCGGCGGGCTGCCGATGGTGGCGCATGTGGCCCGCGCGGCAGAGGCAGCCGGCGCCGGGGACATTTCCCTGGTGGTCGGACATGCCGGCGACGAGGTGAGGAAGGCTGCGGAAGGCTTTGCTCCCAAAGCGGAAATCTTCGTACAGTCCGAGCGCCTTGGCACCGCCCACGCGGTGCTGGCGGCGCGGCAGGCCATATCCCGCGGTTACGACGACATATTGGTGATGTTCGGCGACACACCCCTTGTGGAGGCCGATTCGCTGGCTGCGGCGCGGACGCGCTTGGCCGAAGGGGCAGCGGTGGTGGTGATCGGGTTCCGGCCGCCGAACCCGACCGGTTATGGCCGCCTGATCGAGAAGGACGGCAGGCTGGTTGCCATCCGCGAGGACAAGGACTGCACCGAGGAAGAGCGCAAGATCGACTTCTGCAATGCAGGGCTGATGGCGATAGCCGGCAAAGAAGCGCTGAAGCTGCTCGACCAGGTCGGCAACTCCAACGCCAAGGGCGAGTTCTACCTGACCGATATCGTCGAGATCGCCGACAAGGCGGGACTGGCCGTGGTGGCGACTGAAGCTTCGTTCGAGAGCGTGCTGGGCATCAACAACCGCGCCGAACTCGCCGAAGCGGAAGCAATCTGGCAGAACCGCCGCCGCCGCCGGGCGATGCTCGAAGGTGCGACCCTGATCGCACCTGAGACGGTCTATTTTTCGCACGACACGGAAATCGGCACCGATGTTCTGGTCGAGCCCAATGTCTGGTTCGGGCCGGGCGTTAAGGTCGCCGGCGGGGCGGTGATCCACGCCTATTGTCATTTCGAATCGGCAAGCATTGGGCCGAACGCCGAAGTCGGGCCCTTCGCCCGCCTGCGGCCGGGTGCCGACCTTCGCGAGAACTCCAAGGTCGGCAATTTCTGCGAGGTCAAGAAGGCTGTCGTGGAGAAGGGCGCCAAGGTCAACCACCTGACCTATATCGGCGATGCACGCGTCGGCGCCGGCGCCAACATCGGCGCAGGCACGATCACCTGCAATTACGACGGCTATTCGAAATTCTTCACCGACATAGGCGAAGGCGCCTTCATTGGGTCCAACACCTCGCTGGTGGCGCCGATCGCGATCGGCGCGCGCTCCTACATCGCCTCGGGCAGCGTCATCACCGAAGAGGTTCCGGAAGACGCGCTCGCCTTCGGCAGGGCACGGCAGAAGACGATGCCCGGCAAGGGCAAGGAACTGCGCGAGCGCTTCGCCGAGGCCGCCAAGGCGAAGAAGAAGTCCGCGGCGGAATGAGCGTCAGCAGTTGCGGGGCTTAAGCGGTCCGCGCGATCGCCCGTCGCTGATACGTTGCGAAACGGAATGTGACTTCCGCTTGACCTAACCTCTGCCTACAAGGCCGAAAGGGTTCGTGGGATAGGATTGGGGGCACCCATGTGTGGGATCGTCGGAATAATCGGCCAGACGCAGGTCGCGCCATTGATCGTCGACGCGCTGAAGCGGCTCGAATATCGCGGGTATGATTCCGCCGGCGTTGCCACCATCGAGCATGGTGCGCTGGCGAGGCGCCGTGCCGAGGGCAAGCTGATCAATCTCGAACGCCGGCTAAAGGCCGAGCCGCTGGACGGAACCATTGGCATCGGTCACACTCGCTGGGCCACCCATGGGATCCCGAACGAAACCAACGCGCATCCGCATTTCTCCAATGGCGTGGCCATCGTCCACAACGGCATCATCGAGAATTTTGCCGAGCTGCGTCAGGAGCTTACGGCTGACGGCTATCAATTCACTTCGCAGACTGACACCGAGGTGGTCGCGCATCTGATCGCCCGCGAACTGGCGAAGGGCGTAAAGCCGGTGGATGCCGCCTACGCTTCGCTCAAGCGCCTGAACGGCGCGTTCGCGCTCGCCATCATGTTCCAGGGCGACGAGGACCTGATCGTCGGGGCCCGTAACGGCCCGCCGCTGGCTGTCGGCCACGGCGAAGGCGAAATGTTCCTCGGGTCGGATGCGATCGCGCTGGCACCCTTCACCAATTCGGTCACCTATCTCGAGGACGGCGACTGGGTGATGCTGCGCCGCACCGAGTTCCAGATCTACGACATGGCCGGCAACCCCGTCGAGCGGCCGCGCCGCCAGTCGGTCGGCACCAGCTATCTCGTCGACAAGGGCAATCACCGACACTTCATGGAGAAGGAGATCCATGAGCAGCCGGAGGTGATCTCGCACACGCTGGCGCACTATCTCGATTTCACGCAAGGCGTCTCGAAGCCCCTCGACCTGCCCTTCAGCTTTGCCGATATCGACCGCATCGCCGTATCGGCCTGCGGCACCGCCTATCTCGCGGGGCTGGTTGGCAAGTACTGGTTCGAGCGCCATGCGCGGCTGCCGGTCGACATCGATGTCGCCTCCGAGTTCCGCTACCGCGAGATGCCGATATCGAAGAAGAGCGCTGCCTTCTTCGTGTCGCAGTCGGGCGAAACCGCCGACACTCTGGCTTCGCTGCGCTATTGCCGCAAGGAAGGCGTGCCGATCGGCGCCATCGTCAACGTGCGCGAATCGACGATCGCACGCGAATCCGACGTGACGCTGCCGACGCTGGCTGGTCCCGAAATCGGCGTCGCCTCGACCAAGGCATTCACCTGCCAACTGTCGGTGCTGGCGGCGCTCGCCATTCGTGCGGCCTCCGAGCGTGGCACGATCTCTGCGGAAGAAGAAAAGTCGCTGGTGCGCAGCCTGTCGGAGGCGCCGCGCTACGCCGCCCAGGTGCTCAAGCTCGACAAGCAGATCGAGAAGGTGTCGCGCGAGCTCGCCTCCTACAAGCACGTGCTCTATCTCGGACGCGACACCAACTTCCCGCTCGCCATGGAAGGCGCCCTCAAGCTCAAGGAAATCTCCTACATCCATGCCGAGGGTTATGCGGCGGGCGAACTCAAACACGGGCCGATAGCGCTGATCGACGAGAACATGCCCGTCATCGTCATCGCCCCGCATGACCGCATCTTCGAAAAGACGGTGTCCAATATGCAGGAAGTGGCGGCCCGCGGCGGCAAGATCATCCTGATCACCGACCAGAAGGGCGCAGCACACGCAACCATCAACACGATGGAGACGATCGTTCTGCCCGACGTGCCGGAATTCATCGCGCCGATCATCTATGCGCTGCCGGTCCAGATGCTGGCTTACTTCACAGCCGTGTTCATGGGCACCGACGTCGACCAGCCGCGCAACCTGGCGAAATCGGTGACGGTGGAGTAGCTACCCTTTCAATTGTATCAGTGGATGATACCCGGGGATTGACCCGCACGCCTGTATCTGTCTATGATACTGGCGGCCAGGGTGCTGCATGATCGTCTCGTTCAGGGGCAAGACAGTTGAGGCGATTGCCGCGGGCAGGGCACCCAAAGGGTTTCCGCCCGATCTTGTCGCCCGTGCCGAGCGACGGTTGCGGGCGATAGCCAATGCGACGGACTTGAGGGATCTACGCTCGCCGCCAGGCAACCATCTGGAGGCTCTCAAGGGAGTCCGGGCTGGACAGTATTCGATCAGGATCAACGACCAATGGCGGATATGTTTCCGTTGGACGGAGGCGGGTGCCGAGGACGTCGAGATCGTGGACTATCACTAGGCATGGAGCTTGATATGACGCTGAGATTTGCCCGTCCCATCCATCCTGGGGAGTTCCTGCGGGAGGAGTACCTGCTGCCGCTGGGCATGAGCGCGGGAGCGCTGGCCAAGAAGCTCAATCTGCCGCGCACGCGGATCGAGCGCATCGTCAAGGAAGAGATCGGAATTACTCCTGATTCCGCTTTGCGGCTTGCAAGGTTCTTCAAGACGACTCCCGAGTTCTGGATGAATTTCCAGCAAAGCTACGAATTGGAAACCCAGGGCAGGAGACTCGCCGGCGAGTTAGCAAAGATACAGCCAATCGACGCAGCGGCCTGAGGCTGCTGCTACCAACTGGCTATTTCCAAACCGCAGGACGCGCGGCTAATGTTGCCGAGCAAGTAATGCGCAGCGGTGGGCTATGTCGGAACTGCCAAAAACCTCGGCAATGACACGGTTGAGGAACTACTTCCTCACCGGTTTCGTCGTCTGCGCGCCGCTGGCGCTGACGGTCTACATCGTCTGGTCGTTCGTCGGCTGGGTCGATTCCTGGGTGAAGCCCTACATCCCGGCGACCTACAATCCGGACACCTATCTTTCGATAAGGGTGCCAGGGTTCGGACTGATCGTGGCGCTGGTGCTGATCACCCTGATCGGCTTCCTCACCGCCAATTTCATCGGCCGCGCCATCGTCTCCTTCGGCGAGCACCTGCTGAGCAGGATGCCGCTGGTTCGAGGCCTCTACAAAGCGCTGAAGCAGCTTTTCGAGACGGCCCTGTCGGACAAGAATGACATGTTCCGCACCGTCGGCATGGTCGAGTACCCGCGCAAGGGCGTCTGGTCGATCGTCTTCGTCGCCGGCGACAAGCGCAGCGAAATCAACGAGAAGCTGGACCAGGAAGGCGATCCGCTGATGGCCGTCTTCATGCCGTGCACGCCCAACCCGACGACGGGCTTCCTGATGTATGTGCCGAAGTCCGAGGTCGTGCTGCTCGACATGAGCATCGAGGATGGCGCCAAGCTGATCGTCTCGGCCGGCCTCGTGACGCCCGACACGAAGCAGAAGGCGGCCGTCAAGGGCAAGGCGATCGACGGGCCGTTGGGCAATCCGCCGGTCGGAACCTTGCCTCAGCCCGCCCTCAGCAACCTCACCGCCTCGTCGCGTCCGAACAAGTAGAGCAGCAGGCGCAGCGCTTCGCCGCGCGGGGTCTGAAGCTCGGGGTCGCGGGTTAGGATCAGACGCGCGTCGTCGCGGGCGATTTCGAGAAGGTCGGCGTGGGCCTCTATGCGGGCGACCTGGAAGCCGGGCGTACCGGACTGGCGGGTGCCGAGAAGTTCGCCTTCGCCGCGCAGTTTGAGGTCCTCTTCGGCGATAAGGAAGCCGTCCTCGGTGTCGCGCATGACCGACAGCCGGCGCTTGGCGGTTTCGCCGAGCGGATCCTTGTAGAGCAGCACGCAGGACGACGGCTTCGAACCGCGGCCGACGCGGCCGCGCAGCTGGTGCAACTGGGCGAGGCCGAAGCGTTCGGCATGTTCGATGACGATGATGGTGGCGTCGGGCACGTCGACGCCGACTTCGATGACAGTGGTGGCGATCAGAACGCGCGTTTCGCCTTCCTTGAAGGCGCGCATGGCCTCGTCCTTCTCGGCGCCCTTCATGCGGCCGTGAACCAGCCCGATCCTGTCGCCGAATACCGGCTGCAGCGAGGCGAAGCGATCCTCAGCCGACATCAGCTTGATCTCTTCGGACTCTTCCACCAGCGGGCAGATCCAGTAGACCTTCTGGCCCTCGGCGACAGCGTCACGCATGCGGCCGACCAGTTCGTCGATGCGGTCGAGCGGCATGGTGACGGTGCGGATCGGCTGGCGGCCGGCAGGCTTTTCGGTCAGGCGCGAGACGTCCATGTCGCCGAAGGCCGTCAACACGAGAGTGCGAGGAATCGGCGTCGCGGTCATGACCAGCATGTCCGGGGCCTGACCCTTGGCGTTCATGGCGAGGCGCTGGTGCACGCCGAAGCGATGCTGCTCGTCGATGACGGCGAGCGCCAGGTCGTGGAACACCACAGCCTCCTGGAACAGCGCATGCGTGCCGATGACGATGTCGATCTCCCCGCCTTCGAGACCTGCCAGGATCTGCGCGCGCTCGCGGCCCTTTTCGCGGCCGGTGAGCACGGCGACCTTGAGCCCGATGCGTTCGGCCAGCGGGGATATGCCGGCGAAATGCTGGCGGGCGAGGATTTCGGTCGGCGCCATGAGTGCTGCCTGGCCGCCTGCCTCGACGGCACGGGCCATGGCGAGCAGCGCCACCACCGTCTTGCCGGAGCCGACATCGCCCTGCAGCAGGCGTAGCATGCGCTCAGGCTTTGCCAGGTCGGCGTTGATCTCGACCAGGGCCTGTTCCTGCGAATTGGTCAGCGCATAGGGCAGGGCCTTGCGGAGGGCATCGACAATGCGTCCGTCACCGGTGAGCGGACGGCCGTGCAGCTTGCGCACACGAGCGCGGACAAGTGCCAGCGACACCTGGCCGGCCAGGAACTCGTCATAGGCGAGGCGGCGCCAGGCGGCATTTTCGGGCGAAGCGTCGATCGGATCGGCAGGATTGTGGACTCGCTGCAGTGCTGCCGCGAAGCTGGGAAAGCTCTGGCGGCGCATGACATCGGCGTCGAGCCATTCAGGAAAGGCTGGCACACGCTCGATGGCCTGGCCGATGGCACGGCGCAGCACCTTGGCAGAGAGACCCGCCGTCAGCGGATAGACCGGCTCGACCAGCGGCAGCTTGTCGGCTTCGCTGGCGAGCGCGATGTGGTCCGGATGGACCATGGACGGGCGACCGTTGAACCACTCCATGCGGCCCGAAACGATGACCTTCTCGCCTTCCGGCATCGCCTTTTCGAGATAGGCGGCATGGGCGTGGAAGAAGGTCAGCGCGATCTCGCCGGTGTCGTCATGCGCAAAGACCCGGTAGGGCACGGAACGGTTGCCGCGCGGCGCCGGCTGGTGGCGGTCGATGCGCACCTCCAGCGTGACGATTGCCCCTTCGGCGGCGTAGGCGATACCCGGGCGGTTGCGCCGGTCGATGACGCTGTTAGGCAGCACGAACAACAGGTCGCCGGCACGCGCCGAACGGTCGCCGAGATCCGCCGGCACGACTTTCTCGACCAGCGTGGCCACCTTGGGCCCGATGCCGGCTAGCGTCGTGATGGGCGAGAACAGGGGATCGAGGAGGGAAGGCCGCATCATGTCAGCTTATGCGCTCGACTTGCCGGGGCAAAGGCTGACAGGGGCGGCTATCCACGCTATATGCGCCTCGACACGAAAGGAACTGCCGAAATGACCGGAACCACACGCTCGAGCGAAGGCCTGGACACGCGCAGGCGCAAGCTTCTGTTCCGGTCCTGGCACCGCGGCATGCGCGAGATGGACCTGATCCTCGGCCATTTCGCCGACACGCGGATCGACAAGCTGAACGACGAGGAACTCGACCTCTACGAGGCACTGCTCGACATCACCGACAAGGAGCTGTTGTCCTGGATCATCGGTGAGGCGCCGGTGCCGGCAGCGGTGGATACCCCCGTCTACAGGCAGATTTTGGCGTCGCGTGACGCCTTCACTATCTGAGCGAAATCATGAGCCTGCTGAAATCGATCGGCCTGCCTGGAGGTCGCGCCGGACAGTTCATCGTCGATGGCGTGGCCGATGGCTACGAGGCCTTCGCAATTGCCATTGCGGCCGCCGAGATGGCGCCGGACGGCCCTCTGCTGTTCGTGGCGCGCGACGGCCAGCGCCTGCCGCAGATCGTCGAAGCACTCAATTTCGTGGCGCCCGACGTGCCCGTGCTGGAACTGCCAGCATGGGACTGCCTTCCCTACGACCGTGTGTCACCGGGAGCGGATGCGGCGGCCCGCAGGCTCGATGCCCTGGCCGCGATCATCGCGCTCCGCAAGAACCCGCACCGGGCCGTCGTGCTGACGACCGCCAATGCGCTGCTGCAGCGTGTGCCGCCAGCCATGGCCATCGAGGCGCAGGAGTTCCGCGCCAAGCCGGGCAACCAGGTGGAGATGAACGCGTTGGTCGGCCGGCTTGAGCGTGCCGGCTTCGAGCGTGTGCCGACGGTGCGCGGTGTCGGCGAATTCGCCGTGCGCGGCGGCATCCTCGATCTCTATGCGCCGGGTGCCGCTGATGCGCTGCGCCTCGACTTCTTCGGAGACACGCTGGAGACGATCCGCGCCTTCGATGTGGCCACCCAGCGTACGACCGGCAGCCGCAACCAGGTGGTGCTGCAGGCGATGAGCGAGGTGGCGCTGACGCCGGAAACGATCAGCAAGTTCCGCCGCAGCTACATCGAAGCCTTCGGCGCGCCGTCGCGCGACGATGCGCTCTATGCCGCGGTTTCCGAAGGCAGGCGCTTTGCCGGCATGGAGCATTGGCTGCCGTTCTTCTATCCGCACATGGAAACGGTGTTCGAATACCTGCCCGAGGCGCCGGTCGTCTTCGACCACCTGGCGCGCGAAGCGCTGAGCGAGCGCCACACGCTGATCCTCGACCACTACGACGCGCGTCGGAAGCAGGCCGAGGGTGGCGGCATCAAGGATACCGTGCCCTACAAGCCGGTCGCGCCCGGGCTGATGTACCTGTCGCCCGAGGAGGTGACCACCGCACTGGCCGATCAGGCCAATGTCGAACTGACGCCGTTCGACACGCCGTTCACCAGCGGCCGCAGGGTGCTGCATGCCGGGTCGCACGCCGGCCGCAGCTTTGCCGAGGAGCGCGCCGACCCGAATGCCAACGTGTTTGACGTGGTGGCGCGTCACATCGCCGACCAGCGCGCGGCCAAGCGGCGCGTGGTCGTCGCAGGCTGGACCGAAGGTTCGCTCGACCGCCTGGCGCAGATCCTCGACGAGCACGATCTCGGCAACCTCAAGCGGGTCGACAGCCTGGCAGGCGTCGAGGCGCTGAAGCCGGGCGAGGCGGGTCTGGCAGTGCTGCCGATCGAATCCGGCTTCGAGGCGGGCGACCTGGTATTCGTCGCCGAGCAGGACATCCTCGGCGACCGCCTGATCCGGCGCTCGAAGAAGCGCAAGCGTGCCGCCGACTTCATCGCCGAGGCGTCGTCGCTGTCGGCTGGCGACATCGTCGTCCACGCCGACCATGGCATCGGCCGCTTCGTCGGGCTGAAGACCATCGAGGCAGCGGACGCACCGCATGACTGCCTAGAGATCCACTATGCCGCCGACGGCAGGCTGTTCCTGCCGGTCGAGAACATCGAGCTCCTGTCGCGCTACGGCTCGGATTCGGCCGAGGCGCAGCTCGACAAGCTCGGCGGCGGCGCCTGGCAGTCGCGCAAGGCC
>MEEF01000030.1 GCA_001724355.1 Mesorhizobium sp. SCN 65-20
AGCCCCTGAAGAGCGACAGAACGCTCTGGGTGTTGCCGTTGGCGATCGACAGCGCCTGGATGCCGAGCTGCTGCTGGACCTGGAGGGCCTGCAGACGGGTCGATTCCTTGTTCATGTCGGCATCGACGAGTTGGCCGACGCCACGGTCGATCGAGTCGCTGAGCTTGGACACGAAGTCCTTCTGCAGATCGATGCGGGCCTTGGACGCGCCGAGTTCGGCGGCAGCCGTGGACATCGAGCTGAGCGCCGATTCGATGTCGGTCAGCATGTTGTTGAACTGATCGGCCTCGGTGGCACCGGGAACAACCAAAAGGGGAGGAGTGGCCGTCGCGTCTGCACCGAGCTTCGTAACATCGAGGTTGAGGATGCTTCTCTGAGAGACCGTGCTGACTTTGTCCAGGATACCCTTGTTGGCAGTCGCCGCAGTCGGATCCGAATTGATCAGACGAGTGGCGGTGAATGCTATGTCGATCGTGCCAGTGGTGACGGCATTGCCGGCACCGCGATTGTAGGACGTAATTACGCTCAGCTTGGTCGGGTCGGTCGCGGCCGTACCATTCTTGAGCAGGTTGGAACCGGCATAGCTGGCGCCGGCGATGTTGTCCTTGAGCTGCGCCTGGTAGGTGGCGATTTCGCCCTGGATCTTCGCACGCTCGGTCGCGCTGTCGGTGGCCTTGGCCAGCAGCACCTTTTCCTTGATCTTGTCGACGACCTNCTCTTCATGCCGGCGTAGGCGGTGTCGACCTTGGCGGCGCCGAGACCGAGCGCGTCCTGCACGACCGAATTGGCCTTGTTGTCGGAGCGCATGGTGGTGGCGATTGACCAGTAGGCCGCGTTGTCGGAAGCCTCGGCGACGCGCATGCCGGTGGCGATGCGGCCCTGGGTGGTTGCGAGGTTCTTGTTGGTTGCAGACAGGGTCTGCAGCGCCGTCATTGCCGACGCGTTGGTATTGATGGAAGACATGGGAAAAACGCCCCTAGGAATGCGAATGTAAGGGACATACCGGATCGGCCGGTATGGCGGAGAGGCATCATGCCAATGAGCGCTTCAGGGAAGGTCACCCGCCATGGGGGCAATCTGGCGGGGAGTTGCTATCAAAGCTCTAAGCAACATGGTTAACCTGCGTTAACCTGCTGATTTTTCTTGCATTGTATGTGTGGATGCGTTTGCCGCCGCTCTTGGCGAAGGCAGCGGGGCGCCGGTCAATCCAGCGCAGACTGCCGCGCTACGTGAACGATCTCACGAGGCTGCCGACGAGCAGGTTCCAGCCGTCTATAAGCACGAAGAACAATATCTTGAAGGGCAGCGAAACCACTGTCGGCGGCAGCATCATCATGCCCATGGCCATGGTGATGGTGGCGACGATGAGGTCGATGACGAGGAAGGGCAGAACGATCAGAAAGCCGATCTCGAAGCCGCGGCGGATTTCCGAGATCATGAAGGCCGGGACCAGGATGCGCAGGTCGACCTTCTCTTCCGACACGGTCTGGCCGCGCTCGCGGGCGAGGTCGGCGAAGAGCGCAAAGTCCTTGTCGCGGACGTTGCGCATCATGAAGGTGCGGAAGGGGTCGGAGATGCGGTCGACGGCCTCGGCCTGGGTGATCTGGTTGTCCATCAGCGGCTTGACGCCGTTCTGCCAGGCCTGATCGAAGGTCGGCGCCATGACGTAGAAGGTCATGAACAGCGACAGCGAGATGAGGATCAGGTTGGCCGGCGTCGACTGCAGGCCGATGCCGGTGCGCAGGATCGAGAAGGCGATGACGAAGCGGGTGAAGCTCGTCACCATGATGAGCAGGCCCGGCGCCACCGACAATACGGTGAGCAGGCCGAACATCTGGATGATGTAGCCGACGGTGGCGCCGTCGGGGTTGCCGAGGGCGCTGAGGTCCAGCTGCTGCGCGCCCGCGGGCAGGACGGAGGCGGCGAGAATCGCTGCGGCGGTCAGGAACTTCTTCATTCGAACAGCAACGTTCTGATCAGCACTTCCCTGACTTTGCCGTCGCTGCGGATGGCGGCGCGTTCGTCGAGGTCGGTCTTGAGATGGCGGAGCGCGCTCGCGCCCTGGATCTGGTGGATGGTGACGGTGCGTATGAAGGCGAGCAGATCCTGGTGGACCTTTTCGGTGACCTCGAGGGGCAGCGGCTCGGTCAGGACCAGCGACAGTTCCAGGCGCACCCACATGTTTTCCGGGGCGGCCAGATTGGCGGTGATGGGGGCGAGCTGAACGACGGTTCCGGTGCTTGCGGGCTGCCCGTTCTCCGCGGCGTGTGCGGGCGCCTGCGCGGCTGCGGCAGGCTTCTCCGCCGGCTTGCTTTCGCCCTGCAGATAACCGCCCGACAGCCAGCCCATGCCGATGGCCGCCGAGGTCATCAGGACAAGGATGCCGATCTGGACGACCAGCGACGGGCCGGTCTTTTCGGGATTGGGCTGTTCCACGGTCGACATGGCGGCGCCTAAAAGGGGAGGACCTGGTCGAGGAATTGCTGCCCGTAGGGCGGCTGCTGCACCTCGGTCAGGCGGCCCCTGCCGCCATAGGAGATGCGTGCCTCGGCGATGCGCTCGTAGGGAACGGTGTTCTCAGGCCCGATGTCCGAAGGCCGTACGATGCCGGCGATGGTGAGAACGCGCAGCTCGGCGTTGACGCGGACCTCCTGCGAGCCCCGGATCATCATGTTGCCGTTGGGCAGGACCTCGGTGACCACGGCCGCGACGAGCAGGTTCAGCTTCTCGGAACGGGCGGTGGCGCCGTCGCCGCTGAACTTGGATTCGGAATCGATGTTGCCGTCGGCCGAGCCGCCGGTGCCGGTGCCCTCCCATTCGACGTCGAGGCCGAGCCCGAGGCTGCGGTTGGAAGTGCGCTTGCGCTCGGATTCGTTCTTGAAGCGGGCGCGGTCGTCGATCTCGATGCGCACGGTCAGGATGTCGCCCGGCAGCAAGGCGCGCGGGTCGGTGAACATGCGGCTCTGCTTGTCCTGCCACAGCGAGAAGCGCTTGACGGGCGTCGCCGGAGCCTCGGGATAACGGTACATCGTCGAGCTGCCATCCTCGATGCCCGAGCCGACCGCCGACATGGCTGGCTCCTTGTTGATTTCCTTGAGGTCGGTGGTGCAGCCTGCGAGCAGGCCGGCGAGCGAGGCCGCGAGAAGGGCGTTTCTGGTCATGATGGATCTTCCCGGCGCGAGGCGCTCGCCATGACGCGGGTGAGTTCCGCGGCCGACTTGCTTTCCATTTCGTTGAGGATGACGCTGGCCTTGCGGGCGTCGAGCTTCATCAGGATGGCCGAGGCCAGCTCGACGTTGAGTTCGGCGAGGCGCTCGGCGGCGGCGTCCGGCTTCATGCGCGAGTAGATCTGGACGAGGTTCTCCTCGGCGCGGGCGAGGAAGAGCTCGCGCCGCGTCAGCCAGGTCTCGTATTCGTTGCGCTTCTCCTCGAGTGCGGCGATGCGCTGGTCGACATCGGCCTGCAGCTTCTTCAGTTCGTCGGCCTGGAGCGCGTAGCGGCGGTCGCGGGCGGCATCGGCGATGTTCGAGCAGAAGCGCTCGACCTCGCTCTGTTCGGTGGCCGTGATGCGCTCGCCCGACGATGCCGGGCCAGGCATGACCTGGCGGACATCCTGGGTGTGAGCCGGTCCGCTGCCGATCAGCACGGTAACGAGGGCGAGGGCGGCGAGCGCCCGGTTGCCGAGGGGAGAGGAGAGATCGTTCGCCATGTCCAGACCTATTGAACCACGAGGTCGGCCTGCAGCGCGCCGGCGGACTTGATGCCTTGAAGGATCGCGATGATGCCGTCCGGCTTGACGCCGAGACGATTGAGGCCGGCGACGAGCGTCTGCAGGTTGGGACCGTCTAGCAGGCCCACCTTGGAATCCGGGCGGTCGGCCTCGATGACTGTGAAGTCCTCGATCTCGGTCCGGCCGCGCGAGAACGGCTCGGGCTGGACGACGCGCGGCTGCTCGGTGATGCGGACTGTCAGCGTGCCGTGGCTGATCGCGACGCGCGAGACCTTGACCTCGTTGCCGATGACGATGGTGCCGGTGCGTTCGTCGATGACCACGCGCGCCGGGGCGTCGGACATGACGACCAGGTTTTCCAGCTCGGCATAGAAGCGCGCGGAGGAGATGCCCTCGGGCTTGCGCAGTGTGACCGTGCGGGCATCCTGCTCGCCGGCGACGCGCTTGCCGAAGCGATGGCGGGCATAGTCGTTGATGGTGTCGGCGATGCGCACCGAGGTCGAGAAATCCGGGTTGAAGAGCTGCAGCGTGAGCACGTTCTCGTCGGAGAAGCGTGCCTTGACCTCGCGCTCGACGATGGCGCCGTTGGGCACGCGGCCCGCCGTGGGCACGCCCTGCGTCAGCTGTTCGGCCGCGCCCTGGGCGTTGAACCCGCCGACCTGAACGGCGCCCTGTCCGACGGCATAGATCTCGCCGTCAGCCGCCTTGAGCGGGGTCATGATAAGGGTTCCGCCAGCGAGCGAAGTCGCGTCGCCGAGCGAGGCGACGTTGACGTCGATGCGGGCGCCGGACTGCACGAAGGCAGACAGGTTCGCCGTCACGATCACGGCCGCGACGTTGCGGACGCGGGCACGTCCGTCCTCGGACGCGATGCCGAGATTTTCGAGCATTGCGCGGATCGACTGCTCGGTGAACGGCGAATTGCGCAGGCTGTCGCCCGAGCCGTTCAGGCCGATGACGAGGCCGTAGCCGACAAGCTGGTTGTCACGCGATTCCTGAAGCGAGGCGACGTCCTTGATGCGGACGTTGATGAGGTTGCCTTGGCCGCTGTTGAGCGTCGTGAGGCGGCCGCTGCCATCGTCATAGGCGCCGCCAAAACCGTCGCCGCCGCCCACGGTCTTTCCACCCTGGGCCTGGGAGATCGGGGTGCCTTCGGGACCGTCGGCGTAGGCCGTCGTGAGGCCTAGGACGGCGACTGCCGCGAGAACCAGCCTGCGGATCATGTCGCACCTACGCGGATCGAGCCGTCGGCCATGACGACGCCGGTGAATATCTTGCCGCTGTCGATGTTGCGTACCTTGACGACGTCGCCTGCAGCACCTGGCTCAAGCGTGACGGCGGCGGCCGAGATCACCAGCGGGCCCGCTTCGAACACGACCTGGACGGACGCGCCGCGATCCACCAACCAGGCTTCGCGCAATGCGTTGACGGAAACGTAGCGGCCGGGAAGCAGCGTACGCTTGGCGACCTTGCCGTCGAGTTCGTCGGGGCGGGTGGCCACGGCGTCCGGCCGCACCTTGCCGGCCTTGAGCGTGACCTCTTTCAGGGCGGACAGCGCGACCGTCTCGCCGGGATAGATCACACGGTTGGGCACCAGCACCACTTCCTGCGCGACCGCAGCCGTCGCCACGCCGGCGAGGGCGAGCGCGAGAAGGACGGTATGGATGCGAGGGAGGGCGCTGCGTTGCCGCATCATGCTCACCGGATGTTCTTGGAGACGACGGCGGCCATTTCGTCGGCCGCCTGGATGACCTTGGAGTTCATCTCGTAGGCCCGCTGCGCCGAGATCAGCTCGGTGATTTCCTTGACCGGGTCGACGTTGGAGTTTTCCAGGTAACCCTGCTTGATGGTCGCGAAACCGGGATCGCCGGGGATGCCCTCGATGGCAGCGCCTGACGCCTCGGTTTCCTGGAACAAATTGTCGCCGAGCGGTGCGAGACCAGCCTCGTTGGCGAAGTTCGACAGCATCAGCTGTCCCTGCTGTTGCAGTTCCGTCTGGCCCGCGATGCGGGCAAAGACCTGGCCAGAGTTGTTGACGATGACCTCGGTGGCATCCGGCGGAACGGTAATGCCGCCGACCACGACGTAGCCGTCGACGGTGACGAGCTGGCCGGTGGCATTGGTGTTGAACGAGCCGGCGCGGGTGTAGAGCGTCTCACCGTCGGGCCCCTCGATCTGGAACCAGCCCTTGCCGGTGAGGGCGAGGTCGAACTGGTTGCCGGTGCTGGTCAGCCCGCCCTGGACGTGGACGTTGCGGACGGCCGAGGTCTTGACGCCGAGGCCGATGCTGACGCCTTCCGGAACGATCGCCGAGTTGGCGCGGTTAGGCACGCCCTGCATGCGGTCGACCTGGTAGAGCAAGTCGGAGAACTCGGCGCGGGCGCGCTTGTAGCCGGTCGTGTTGATGTTCGCGATGTTGTTCGCGATCACTTCGAGATTGGTCTGCTGGGCGTTCATGCCCGTGGCGGCGATGGCGAGCGCTTTCATCGGTGTGATCCTCAGATGCCCATGCGGCTGACTTCGAGATAGGCCGTGACGATCTTGTCGCGGATGGCGATGGCCGCCTGCAGGGACTGTTCGGCGCTCATCACCGCATCGACCACTTCGCGCGTGTCGGCCTGGCCCTGGATGCCCGCGGCCGAAAGCTGCTCGGCCTGGCGGAGCGTCGCGGCAGTCTGCGCGGCGACATCCGAGAGGGCTGCCGCGAAGGACGAGGCGACCTCGCCCGTGGCGCCCTGGGCCGCTTGCGGAACCAGGCCGGTCGGCTGGGTCAGTACCTGCTTTCCAAGGGGGCTGATGCTGCCGATCACGACTGGCTCCTCATAAGATCAATGGTCATGGAAATAAGATCGCGCGCCTGCTTGATGACCTGCAGGTTGGCATCGTAGGACCGGTTGGCCTCGGTCATGTCGGCCATCTCGATCAGGACATTGACGTTCGGCATCTTGACGTAGCCATTGGCGTCGGCCGCCTCGTTGCCAGGCTCGAATTCGAGCCGGAACGGCGACTGGTCCTGGCCGATGGCAGCAACCTCGACGGTCGCGCCGCCGGTCGCCCGGTCGAGTTCTGCGGCGAAGCTGATGGTCTTGCGGCGGTAGGGCTCGGCGCCGGGCGTGTTGCCCGTCGACTGGGCGTTGGCCAGGTTCTCCGAAACGATGCGGAGGCGCTCGGACTGGGCGCCCAGTCCCGAGCCGGCGATCTTGAGGGCGGCGGTCAACGGATCCATGGCGATCAGGCCTTGCTGCTCAGCATGACCATGCGGTGGAAGGCCTTGACGATGGCCGTGTTCAGCTCGAACGATCGGCGTACCTCCCCGGCCTTGATCAGTTCATCCTCGAGCCCGACCGTATTCTCGGAGGGCAGGATGGCCGTCTGGGGTTCTTCCGCGCGAACCGCGTAGCCTGCTTCGGTGGCCCCGCCGCTCAGATGGCCGGCCTGCGTCGCGGTCATCGCCACGCGGGTACGGTCCAGAACGCGCTCGAAGGGTTCCACGTCCTTGGCGCGGTAGCCCGGCGTGTTGGCGTTGGCGACGTTGCCGGCGATGGTCGTCTGGCGCACCGAAAGCCAGCGTGCCTGCTGTGAGGCCAGGTCGAACAGGTTGACGGGGTCCATTTGGAAATCTCCGAGCAGATTTCCAGACACTATTGGCTCAGTCTTGCGCGGGCCTTGCGCGCAGCCGCGAGCCTCGGCGAGGTTAGTGCGTGATCTCGACCACGTCTTCGCGCGAGGTGACGAGCACCCATTTGCCGGCGCGCTGTTCGATGGCCGCGACACGGCTCGAATCTGGGAGGATCGAGCCCTTCTGCACCACCCAGAAGCCGGCGCCGTCCTGCACCATGGCACGGCCGTTGGCGACGTGCACGAGGGTGAAGTTGAGCTTGGGGCCGGGGAACGGCTGGTCCAGGCTTTCCGGGGTTCCGACGACGTCGTCCTTGTCGGGGCGCAGCGAACCGGTGGCGAAAAGGTCGAGCTGCATCGGCGGAATGTCCTCGGCGGACATCGGCGCTCCGACCCGCTCGACCTGCTGTCCGAGCGCCATCGTGACCGGCTGGTTGTTCTCGCCGTCGCCGCCGAACTTCATGGCGCGCACGCCGAACTTGTCCGGATTGAAGAAAATGTACCAGGGGAACATCGCGCTCGCGAGGCCGATCGCGATGCCGAATCCGGCGATGATGAAGTCGCTGCGCCGGTCCCGCCGTTTTGCGGGCGGAGCCAGGATGATCGTCCTGCGCTTGAGGCGCAGGCGCTCGAACAGCGAAGGCGGCTTCTGGTTCGATCCGATGATCTCGAGCAGCTCGCTCGCAGGGTCACTCCGCCTGAACATTGGCTCTATCCTTGGCTTTCAGATGGCGTGCGAGGTCGGAGAACGGGTCCGGCGACGGGCCGTCGGCCGGCGATTGGCCGAGCGCCTCGTAGATCACTGGCACCTGCCTGACCGCGAGGTCGAGTTCCGGATCCGCGCCCGGCTGATAGGCGCCGAGCAGCCGGATGTCCCGGGTATCCTCGAAGCGCGAGATCATCGCCTTGAGCTTGCCGACCAGCACCCGCTGGTCGGGGCTCCAGGCCTTGCCGGCGAGGCGCGAGATCGACGAAAGCGGATTGACCGGAGGATAGCGTCCCTGCTCGGCGATCGAGCGGTCGAGCACCACGTGGCCGTCGAGGATGCCGCGCACGGAGTCGGCGACGGGATCGTTGTGGTCGTCGCCGTCGACGAGCACGGAGATCATGGCGGTGATGGAACCCTTGCCTTCCATGCCGGGCCCGGCCCGTTCGAGGAGCTTGGGCAATTCGGTGAATACGGATGCGGGGTAGCCGCGCGCGACCGGCGGTTCGCCGGCGCCGATCGCAACTTCGCGCAGCGCGTGAGCGAAGCGGGTGATCGAATCGAGCACCAGCAGCACGCGGTCGCCCTGGTCGCGGAAATGCTCGGCGACGCGCATTGCAGTATCGGGCGCGCGCCGGCGCATCATCGCGCTTTCGTCGCTCGTCGCCACGACGGCGATGGTCTTGGCCATGCTGGCCTCACCGATCGTATCCTCGAGGAACTCGCGCACCTCGCGGCCGCGCTCGCCGATCAGAGCCACGACGACCGTGTCGAAGGCGTCGGCGGCCGCCAGCATGGCAAGCAGCGTCGACTTGCCGACGCCGGAGCCGGCGAAGACGCCCATACGCTGGCCGAAGCACAGCGGGGTGAAGATGTCGATGACGCGCACCCCGGTGAGGAAACCGGTATCCACGCGCTGGCGGGCGAGGGCCGCTGGAGGCGTGGCGGTGGCACCGTCCTGCGGCGCGCTGCGTATCAGGGGCGGGCCGTCGTCGATGGGGCGGGCCAGGGCATCGATGGCCCGGCCGCGCCAACTGTGGTGCGGCGTGATGGCGATCGGGCCGCGGGTGAAGATGGCATCGCCGACGCCGATTTCGCCGCTGCTCTCGTAGGGGGCCACCAGCACTTCGTTGCGGCCGATCTGGACGATCTCGCCACGACGACTACTGCCGTGGCCGCGATGCTCGACGATGTCGCCGAGGCGGGCAATGGCAGAGAGGCCGCCGACCTTGTAGTGGGTCGGCGCGATTTCCGTCACGCGGCCGCCGAGGCGCACCAGCAGTCGGTCGTCGTCGAAACGGCGCTGGATGCGCTCGAGCGATTCCAGCCTGTTGTCGACCGCGGGCTGGTTGTCGGTGCGGATGGCGGGCAGGGGTGTGCTCACTTACCGACCTACTTGGAGCCGAGCGTCTTGATGGCGTCGGAATACGAGGACTCGGTCTGGCGCATCATGGCCGCGGTGTTCTCGAACGCGCGCTGCACCATGATGAGCTTGGTTATCTCCTTGATCGGATTGACGTTGGATTCCTCGACGAAGCCTTGGGCGACGCCCGCGGCCATGCGGTCGACCACGGGTTCGGGGGCGGTCGCCGGTACGACACCGGAGTTGCCGAAACGGACGAAGTTCGGTCCGGGATTGAACTCGTAGAGCCCGATCGCGCCGACCAGGCGGTCGCCTTGGCGCAGCGAGCCGTCTGAACCCGCCTCGGGCGGGCCGGCGCGCGGGTCCAACTGCATCGGCGCGCCGCCGGCGTCGAGCACGGGATGGCCTTCGAGCGTGACGAGCTGGCCCTCCTGGGTCATGGTGAAGCGGCCGTCACGCGTCATGACCACGCCCGCCGGAGTTTCAATGCCGAACCAGGCGTCGCCCCGGATGGCGAAGTCGAACGGATTGCCGGTCTGGGTCAAGCCGCCGTTCTGCGTCGACAGGTAGGTGTCGCCCGGCGAGGTGAAGGAGACCGACTTGGCGCCGAGACCGGAGACGACGTCCTCGAACTTCACGCCGGTGGCGCGGAAGCCGACCGTCGAGGTGTTGGCGACGTTGTCGGCGATGGTGTTGAGGCGCTTTTCGAGAGCTACCTGGGCCGACAGAGCGACATAGAGACCGTTCTGCATGATAGTCTCAGAACCTCAGCTTTTGCATGGCGAATATCAGATCGGTCGAGACGCCGTAGGTCGCCGGCTTGCCAAACAGGATGCCGGTCGACTGGAGTTGCGTCGAAGTGGGATTGTTGAGCTCCCAGAGGCTGGTGAAGCGCTTGAGGAAATCGCCTAGTTTCTTGGGGTTTGAGAGGTCGCTGACCTTGAGCTTCTGCTCGAAAAACTTGACCTGACGGTCGATGTCGGCCGACGCGAAGGATTCGGGCAGGGCTAGCGCCGTGCGGAGGACCTTGGAGAGCGCGGGGTCGGCCAGGATCTGGTAGAAGCTGGAGATGCCGGGGGCCTTGCGTTCGAAATAGAGTGCGAGGCGGACGCCTTCATTGTCCTTGCCGGCGTTTTCCTCCAGCGTCTGGCGCACGAACTTCTCGGTGGCGGGCTTCTGCGCCGGGTTGATGGTGGTCGCGTCCTCGCCGTAGGCCTCGAAATTGAACGCCGAGGCGAAGGCCGCATAGCGCTTGTCTGCCATCTGGTTGGCGTAGCTCTTCGGATCGCGCACGCCTCCCACCAGGACCTTCTCCATCATCTCCTTGTTGCCGATGGAGGATTCGATGCCGTAGGCCTTCATGGCGAAGGTATAGAGCTGGTCGTTGGCCAGGAATTCCTTGGCCGACTTCACCTTGACGATGTTGTCGAGGAAATACTTGACTTCCTTCTGGACGGCTTCCGAATTGGGGTTGCCGCCGCCGAGCTGGACGGCCACGAGGTACTTGTCGGTCGTGCCCTGCTGGGCCTTGTTGTAGGTGGTCGCGCGCGAGCCCAGCTCGGCGAAGTTGAAGCTCTTGACGAACTCGGCGTAGCGCTTGTCGGTCAGCTTGTTGGCGAAGCTGTCGGGATCTGAAACGCCTTCCTTGAGGGCCTTGGTCATGAAGGCCTTGGCGTAAGCCATGTCCTGCAGACCATGCGCCTTCATGGCGTATTTGAAGAGCCTGTCGTTCTTGACGAACTCCTCGATGCTTTTCACCTTGGTGATGTTCTTGAGGTAATATTCGGTATCGCGCCCCACCGTCGGCTGCTTTTCAACGCGATCGAGCGCCTTGTTAAGATCCCTCGCGATCAGCTGGTAGCTTGTGTAGGTATTGAGCACGGCAAAGCCCTTCCACCATAGGATAGTCGGGGCAAGCTACGTGCAAATGCTTGCGCGAGGCTGAATCCTCTTTCCGGCATTCCTTCAAGCCTCACACAAGGCACGACCGTTATCTGTGCATGCACACTGCTTTGAGATGCGGAAGGGACGACCTGCGTGGGCATTCTGATCGGACTCGTCGTGACGCTGGGCTGCGTGATCGGCGGCTACATGGCGATGGGCGGCAAACTCGGCGTGCTCATGCAGCCATGGGAGCTCGTGATTATCGGCGGCGCGGCGCTGGGGACCTTCCTGGTCGCCAACCCGATGGCGACGGTCAAGGACACCGGCAGGGGCATCCTCGAGGCCTTCAAGCAGTCGGTTCCCAAGGAACAGGACTACCTCGAAACGCTCGGCGTGCTGCACAGCCTGATGCGGGAACTGCGCACCAAGACGCGCACCGAGGTCGAGGCCCACATCGACAATCCCGAAGAATCGGCGATCTTCCAAGCCTACCCCACCGTCCTGAAGAACCACGACCTGACGCACTTCATCTGCGATTACTGCCGCATCATCATCATCGGAAACGCCCGTCCGCATGAGATCGAAGCGCTGATGGACGAAGAGATCCACACCATCCGTGCCGACAAGCTGAAGTCCTACCATGCGCTGGTTGCCGTCGGCGACGCCCTGCCGGCCCTCGGCATCGTCGCGGCGGTGCTGGGCGTGGTCAAGGCGATGGGCGCCCTCGACCAGTCGCCCGAAATCCTGGGCGGCCTGATCGGCGCGGCCCTCGTCGGAACCTTCCTCGGTATCTTCCTGTCCTATGCGATTGTCGGACCGATCGCGACCAAGATCAAAATGGTGCGCGAGAAGAAGAATCGCCTCTACATCATCGTGAAGCAGACGCTGCTTGCCTACATGAACGGCTCGCTGCCCCAGGTAGCGATCGAGTTCGGTCGCAAGACCATCTCGTCCTACGACCGGCCGTCGATCGACGCGGTCGAGCAGAGCACGCTGAACACGGGCAACCTCGACAAGAAGGCCGCCTGAGGCGATGCGTGACGCTGACGAAGGGCACATGAAGCCATGAACATGACCGCAAGCCCGGCGGACCCCCGCGACCTGGTGATCGAGCGCATGCTCGGCGACACCGGCGAGCCGGCGAAGGTGCATTCGGCCGCGCGCCGCCTGGCCGAGCGTTCCGCGCCGCTGATCGCGAAGTATCTAAGCCAGTTGCTGCCGGAGCAGGTCTTCGTCGAGGTGGTCGAGGTCAAGCTTGCGCGCATGGCCGACGCCAAGGCCGGCAAGAACAACCAGGCCATGACTGTCGCCATGACCCCGACCTCGCCCGACGGTCTGGTGATGACGCTCGATCCGCAGTCGATCGCCCTGGTGGTGCATCTGCTGTTCGGCGGCGACCCCGGACGCAACGTGGCACCGATCGACCGCGACCTGTCGGGTATCGAGATGGGCGTGGCCAATATGGTCTTCCACGACATCGCCCGCGCCATGAACGTGCAGGGTCCGGATGGCGGCCTTGGCGTGAAGCTGCCGGTTCCCGAGGCAATCACCGGCACGGAGATGAAGAAGCACGTGTTCCGCGACGGTCCGTCGGCGCGGATCACCTTGTCGATCTCGACCGCAGTCACGCGCGGCCTGCTGACGCTGACGCTGCCGCAGCGCATCCTGATCGAGGACAAGCGCAGCAAGGCGGAGAAGGAGGCTTCTTCGCTGCCGACGTCGGAATGGCGCTCGCGTTTTTCCGACGAGGTGATGCGGTCGACCGTGCGCCTGGAGGCATCGATGCCGCTGGGCCGCATGACGCTCGGCGACCTGACCGGGCTGATGGTCGGGCAGGTGATCGAGCTCGCGGAGAATGCCCAGACGAACGCGGTAATCGCCGCGCGCGGCAAGACGCTGTTCTGCTGCGAGTTCGGCAAGCTTGGCCAGAACTACACGGTCCGCATCCAGCGCCCGTACGAGACCGATGAAACGATTGAGGGAATCGTCGCGAACTGAGGCGTTGTCGCCCCGGCGCCGAGACCGACCGAACTGGAGAGCATGATGAGCAAGCCGCAGCCAAAGCCCGAGATCGAGAAGCCCGAGGTCGACGTCGAGGAGGACCAGCTCAATCGTGCGATCGAGGAATTGCGCGGCGTCCTCAGCGAAGAGGAGAAGCGGCCGGCCGCGGCGGCTGGCGCACCCGCCAACAGCAGCGTCATCATGAACATTCCTGTCGAGGTGCAGATCGTCCTCGGTAGCACGGAAATGCCGGTGTCGGATCTCATGACCCTGCAGAAGGGCTCGACGGTCGCGCTCGACCGCCGCATCGGCGAACCGGTCGACGTGGTTGTCAACGGCCGCCGCATCGCGCGCGGCGAGATCACGGTGCTCGAGGCCGACCCGTCGCGCTTCGGCATACGCCTGACCGAGATCGTGGCCGCCGCCAAGAGCGCCTGAGGAGCGTGGACGTGCTTTCCCCTGCATCGAGAAAGGCCCGGGCATGAACCCGCTGTCGACCCTGTCGCGACCGCAAAAGGCGGCAGCCATTCTGGTTGCAATGGGCAAGCCGTCGGCGAGCCGGCTGCTGAAGTTCTTCAAGCAGGAGGAACTGAAGGCGCTGATCGAAGGCGCGCGCCTGCTGCGGACCATCCCGCAGGCCGATCTCGAGCGCATCGTGGCCGAGTTCGAGGCGGAGTTCACCGAAGGTGCGGGTCTACTCGATTCGGCCGACAAGATGGACACCATCCTCAACGAGTCGCTTTCGCCCGAAGAGATGGACGCGCTGATGGGCAAGGGCGACGGCGGCAAGAAGAAGGACAACCTGCTTCCGGTTTGGCCGCAGCTCGAGAAGCTGGAAGCGGCCCAGGTGGGCGTGTTCTTGACCAACGAGCATCCGCAGACTGCCGCCATGATCCTGTCCAAGGTGGCCCCGGCCTATGCTGCCAGCGTGGTGCTGACGCTCGACAAGCCCGTGCGCACCGAGATCATCAAGCGCATGATGGAAATGGCGGTCGTGCCGGAAGCGGCGACGAAGCTGGTCGAAAGCCAGATCCGGACCACGGTACTCAGCGAAAGCGGCCAGAAGGATACGTCCGCCGGCCAGACGCGCGTCGCCAGCGTGCTGAACGAACTCGACAAGTCGCAGCTCGAAGAGGTGATGGGCGACCTTGCGGAAGGTGGCATGAGCGACCTGGAAGCGATCCGCGCCCGCCTGTTCGCCTTCGACGACATCCCGCTGATGACGCAGAAGGCGCGCGTTGCCCTGTTCGACGGCCTGTCGACCGAATTGCTGACGCTGGCATTGCGCGGCACGGCGATGCCGCTCGCCGAGGCAGTGTTGTCCTCGATCGGCGCGCGTTCGCGGCGCATGATCGAGGCCGAACTCAGTCAGGGATCGGAGGGCGTTCCGCCCGCCGACATCCTGCGTGCCCGCAAGACGATCGCGTCCACGGCGCTGCGCATGGCAAACGAGGGGCTCCTCGAGTTGCCCACGACGCTGAATGCCGCCTGAGCCGGCCATTTCGGTGAGTCATGGCTGACGAAGACAAAGACTCAAAAACAGAAGAAGCCACCGAGAAGAAAATCCGGGACTCCGTCGAGAAGGGCAAGTTGCCCGTCTCGAAGGAAACCGCGATCTTCACATCCTTCGTGGCGATCCTGGTCTATACGGTGTTCTTCGCCAGCGACGCGATCGCAGAACTCGGCGTGTTCCTCTCGAACTTTCTGGAGAAGCCGGAATCCTGGCCGCTCGGCACCGAACGCGACGTGATCGAACTCTACCAGGCGGTGATCATCGAAATCGGCCGCGCGGTCGCGAGCCTGTTGCTGTTGCTGGTCATAGCTGGCGTCGGCGCCTCGGTGTTTCAGAACATTCCCCAGTTCGTCGGTGAGCGCATCCAGCCCCAGGCTTCACGAATCTCGCTCAGCCAGGGCTGGAAGCGGCTGTTCGGCGTCCAGGGCTTCGTCGAGTTCCTGAAGTCGCTCGGCAAGCTCGGCTTCGTGGTGATGGTGCTCATCTTCGTGCTCTCGGACGAGCACCGGCGGCTGCTCGCCGGCATGATCACCAACCCGGTCGCCTTCGGCAGCGTCATCCGCGGCATCGCCATCGACATATTGGTGGCGATCGTGTTCGTCATGGCGGCGATCGCCGTCGCCGACATCGTCTGGTCGCGCTTCCACTGGCGCGCCGAACTGCGCATGACCAAGCAGGAGGTCAAGGACGAGCACAAGCAGTCGGAAGGCGACCCGATCGTCAAGTCGCGGCTGCGCTCGCTGGCCCGCGACCGTGCCCGCCAGCGGATGATGACAGCGGTGCCCAAGGCAACACTGGTGATCGCCAACCCGACCCACTTCTCGATCGCGCTGCGCTACGTGCGCGAAGAAGACGCGGCGCCAGTGGTGCTCGCCAAGGGCCAAGATCTTGTGGCGCTCAAGATCCGCGAGATCGCGCAGCAGCACGGGATTCCCGTGTTCGAGGACGTGGCGCTCGCACGTTCCATGTACAAGCAAGTTTCGGTGGATAATGTCATTCCACCTCAGTTCTACCAGGCGGTCGCCGAACTCGTTCGGGTCGTGTACGGAAACAAGGGTCAACGCAGGACATCATGAATCCTCAGCCACATGCCTCGTCCCGGGAAGTGATCGTCGCAACCGCCATACAGCCGGTGGTGCGGGAGCTACGTCTGATCGACATTGCCGACTACATCGCATTCATCCGCCTGGAGCATTTCTCTGCCATTGCCGACCTGGTCGATTCCGCGGCCGAACTCTATTTCATGCCCGGCGCATTGCGGCTCGGGCTCGGCGGGGAGGCGCATGTTTGCTGGACCGGAAGCCCGCGCATCGTGCTCGACCTGGAGCTCAGGCCCGAAGGGGCCGTGGTCTATTTCCAGCTGTCGATGACGGCCACCAACGCCTCGGTCGAGGTGCACTACGTATCGTTCGAGAAGGCCGATACCGAGCCCGAGAAAAACACCGCGTATCTTGCGGCTGCGATCGAACAGGCGATGATCAAGCGGACGGTGCCCCGCGCGGAGGCGGCCTGAGAGGCGGGCCTAGTCGATCAGCCCGAGGCGCAGCGCCTTGGCGACCGCGTGCATGCGGTTGACCGCATTCAGCTTCTGCGTCGTCTGGGTGAGATACTGGTTGGTGGTGTGGACCGACAGCTTGAGCAGCTTGGCGATCTCCTCGCTGGTATATCCGCGCGAGGTGAGCTTGAGGCACTCGACTTCGCGACGCGACATCGACGGCAGCTTGCCCGCCCGGGCGGGATTGATGCGCGCCACCGCCTCGAAGAGGGCAAAGCAGCGGGTATGAACCTCATGCAGCGCCTTCGCGTTCGGCGTAAGGTCCGGTCCGCCAAAGATGAACAGGCCGGCCTGACCCCGGGCGGTGTAGACCGGGAAGGCAATGCCCCGGCCGCTCTGTGCCAGGGGTTCGATGCGGCTCGCCCAGGCGAGTGAAGCAAAGGCCGCCTCGGCGGCGTCTTCGGTCCACCAGCAGGGGGCGGTCGACTGGCGCACATGGCGCATCAGGTGTTCGCCGATGCCGCCGCCCAGCAGGCGGGCGGCCGACATGGTGCCGGGATAGTCTGAATCGAAGCAGGCAACGAGCCGGCCGCTTTCGGACGAAGGTCCGGCGAGGCAGAGCGCGAAGTCGCTGGCCTGCAGGTCCGCAGCGATCCAGCGGCAGCGCCTCACGACATCGGCAAGCGTGACCGCCGGGCCGGATGCGTAGGCGGGATGTCCGGAGGAGGCAGTGTCCTGTGCGGCTTCGGTTGACTGGGCGGCCTGTCGGGATTGGGCGTAGCTCAAATGATGCCGCTCCTTATTGCCGTCGCTATCGCCATGGCGCGATTGCTGGCGGACAGCTTCTGGATCGCGTGGGTGATGTAGCTGTTCACCGTGTTGGACGAGACGCCCAAGATGAGCGCCACCTCGTCCGTCGTCTTTCCCTCGGAGACCCAGACCAGGCATTCGCGCTCGCGGTCGGAAAGCGGGTCCTGGAGCGTGGCGGCCGCTACGATGTTCTGCGCGCCCGACAGGGCGTAGCAGCATTCGATCTGGGCGCGCGGCATAAGCTCGGCGTCGATCCGGCCGGCTTCGGCCGCGGAGAAGAGAACGAACAGGCGCTGGCGGCCGACATGCAGCCTGAGCGCGTAGATCTCGGCATGGCCAAGGACTTCGAGCAGGCGCGCCTCTTCGCCACCGAGCAGGGCCGGGGCCTCCGACGCGACCAGCCCTTGCGGTCGCACGCCGGGCGAGCAGGCGAGGGGGCTCTGGGCGAGCCCGGCAATGAGCGCGTGCCCGGCGATCTGGATGGCGTCGTAGATCCAGTTGGAGGCGATGATCTGGAGGTTGTCGCGGTCCTGGTCGTGGGTGATGGCGACGAGCATGTATCCGTCGGCGCCGATCTCGTCGGTGAGGTTCATGAAAAAGGCCGTCAGATCGCTGCGTGATGCGAGCCTTGCTGCGACGGTGGTCTGTTCGTGGCGGGCTGCGAGGGCGGTCATTTCAGAACTTGGCCAGAATCCGTGGGAGGCCGGAAAAGGCGGCTGCCCGATCCGGTCTAAAACGCTTCACTTGAGACGAAAAAAAACGCCACACAGGCACCCGAGGTGCCGATCGGCCGAATCCGTGCTGGTCGCGCGAAACCTGACGCGCTCTCAACCGAGGAAAACCCCGGTATTTCAGAGAGTTGGTGGTTCGCCGCGCCCCCCTTGGACCGGCTGATTCGGGTTCAATTTAACCGCTCGGGAATCGCTCCGCAAACAGAATTGACAAAAAGTTAATTCAGAGTCCTTCGACAGACTCAGAAGCAGCGGAAATGCAGGAATCCGCGTGTGCGACAGGCATTGCTGGACCAGCAAGAACAGATTAACCCTGCCCCGTTCAGTAGAGGATTTCAGTGGGCGATCCATTTCGAGAGGTGACGTCGGTCTCCTGGTTCGGCCGGATCAGAAACGCGCTGGCAGGCGTTCTGGTTGGGCTGGCCGTCGTGCTGGCGATGGTCGCGGTGCTGTTCTGGAACGAGGGAAGGGCGGTGACCACCGCCCGGTCGCTGGCGGAGGGCGCACGATCGGTGGTTTCCGTGCCAGCCACGGCGGTCGATCGGGCCTACGAGGGCAGGCTGATCCACGTCAGCGGCTCGCTGACTGCGTCCGAAGGCCTGGTGGACGAAGACTTCGGCGTTGCGGCGAAGGGTGTGCGGCTAGTGCGCACGGTCGAGATGTTCCAGTGGGTGGAGCACTCGAAGTCGGAGACAACGACAAAGGTCGGGGGCGGCGAAGAAACTGTCACCACCTACAGCTACGCGAAGGAGTGGCAGGGCCGGCCGGTTTCCTCGGCCGAGTTCAAGCAGCCGCAGGGCCATGAAAATCCACCGATGGGCCTGGAGAGCCGGTCGTTCCAGATCGGGGAGGCTGGTCTCGGCGCCTTCGTCCTGCGCAAGCCGGTTCTCGACCTGATAGGCAATTCCGATACTCTTGTCCTGCCGCCCTCGCAGGAGGCGGCGACCCAGGATGCGTTTACAGGATCGCAGCGGGTGAGCATCAGCGACGGGCGCATCGTCCTGGGGGCGAACCCCGCAGCACCTGCCATCGGTGACTACCGCATCGGCTACCGGCTGGTGCCGCAGGGGGAAGTCAGCGTCGTTGGCAAGCAGCAGGCGGCCGGGCTCGCCCCCTACCAGACCCTTGCCGGCGACAAGCTGCTAATGGTCGACATCGGCGCTGTGCCCGCCGACAAGATGTTCGCCAACTCCGTGGCGGCCAATACGATCGTCACATGGCTGCTGCGCGCCGGCTGCCTGGTTCTGCTCGCCGTGGGCTTCGGGCTCGTGCTTTCGCCGCTCGGTGTGCTCGCCGACGCGATCCCGTTCGTCGGCAGCATCGTGCGCATGGGGACTGGGCTCATCGCCTTCGTGCTGGCGCTTCTGGTGGGCTCGGCTACGATTTCAGTCGCCTGGTTCTGGTATCGACCTGCGTTGGCCGCAGGCATCGCGATTGCCGGGCTTGCGGCGGCCTTGGTGCTGACGTGGATCGGGCGGCGAAGGGCGGCCGCCGCACCCGGTGCGGGCGCGACGGCTTGATCGTCATCTACCCTCGAAGCCGGTGAGCACGCCGACGGCGTTGACGCCGATCTCGTCGACGGCGTAGCCGCCTTCCATGACGAACAGCGTCGGCAGGCCGAGCTTGGCGATGCGGGCGCCGATCTTGGGATAGTCGGCGCTGGTCAGCTTGAAGTGGCTGATCGGGTCCTTCTCGAAAGTGTCGACGCCGAGCGAGACCACGACGACATCGGGAGCGTAGGCGGCGAGCTTGCGGCAGCCGTCCTCGAGCGCTTCGCTCCATTTGTCGAAGGATGTGCCGAAGGGCATCGGGTAGTTGATGTTGAAGCCTTCGCCTTCGCCGGCGCCATGTTCGTCGGCGTGGCCGAGGAAGAACGGATACTCGGTCATCGGGTCGCCGTGCAGGTTGATGACCTGGACGTCGGCGCGGGAGTAGAAGATTTCCTGCGTGCCGTTGCCGTGGTGATAGTCGACGTCGAGGACGGCGACGCGCTTGGCGCCCTGGTCGCGGAACCACTGGGCGGCTACGGCGGCGTTGTTGATGAAGCAGTAGCCGCCCATGAAGGCAGCACCGGCATGGTGGCCCGGCGGACGGCAGAGCGCGAAGGCGGCGCGGTCGCCAGCCTTGACCACCTGTGCCGCGGTCAGCGCCACGTCATAGGACGACTTGATCGCCTCCCAGGTGCCCTCCACGAAGGTGGCGCCGCCGTCGAAGGAATAGTAGCCGAGCAGGGCCTCGATGGTATTGGGGCGGACGTCGCCGCGCAGGCCGCGCGTCGGCCAGGCGAAGGGGATGGCCGAACCCGTCTTGCCCGCGGCCTGCCACTGCGGCCAGACGGTGGGCAGGAAGTCGATGTAGTCGGCCGTGTGCACGCGCTTGGCGGCGGCGAGGTCGTGCACCTCCGGGGCGAGGATCGGGCCGAGCTTCTCGCTCTCGACACGTTTCCTGATGATCTCCGCGCGCGAGGGCTTCTCGAAGCCGGGCACGATGGCGCCGGCGACAAGCTCCATCTGGTCGTGGTGACCGGCGTGGAGCGATGAAAAGACTGTCTTCATGAAAATCCTTCCTGGTTCTGCTTGAGGTCGAGATAGGGGGCGACGAGGGCGAGCCACATGGTCTTGACGTCGTCCTGAATGAGATCGAATGCACGTCGGTCGCGCTTGAGGCCGACAAGGCGGCAAACGTGGCCGACCTCCATCATCACCACCCCGAGCCGGCTGGCAGTGCCGTCCTCGAGCGCCGGGTTCACATGCTGCAGCCAGGCAGCATAGAGCGCGATGATCTGCTCGTCATACTCGTTCTGGATCGGCCTGAGGTCGGGATTGCCGGTGATCGCCTCGATGACCGGCATCAGGTTGGCGTTGTCGAGATAGAGCTTGGAGGTGTCGACGAAGAGCTTGTCCACCTCCTGCTGGAATTCGTCGCGGTTGGTGGGGCGGGGCGCTGCGATGCGCTTGGCGATCACCTCGGGGAAAGCGCCGAGCCAGCGCCGGGCGAGGTCGAGAAGGATCGCTTCCTTGTTGGGGTAGTATTGATAGACCGAGCCGACCGACAGGCCGGCGCGCTGGGCGATGGCGAGCGTCGTCGGCGTCTTGGTGCCCTGTTCCCTGGTCAAGGTCAGGGCGGCGTCGAGAATCCTGTCGACAACCTTGCTCGACCGTTCCTGTCGCGGCTGCTTGCGCGGGCTGAGTGCCGCGCTGATCTTCTTGGTGAGACTGCGATCCACGGACAGAACTTCTCGCTCCCTGCTCGCTGCCAGCATCACGGGGGCGTCCTCCACAACGCGCGTCCCAAAGAATCCCGGATATTGACAAACGCGAATATTTAGTCGCATTTTTTCGCGGCGCTGTCTTCAGGGAAACAAGGGGAATTCCTGGGATAGCGGGCCGGTTTCAGTCTTCTCGCCCCGGTTGCGTCACTCCGTCGAAATGGCGGGCGACTGGCGCAAGTTTGGACGGTCTCAGTCAGTCAAGTGCGCGGAGTCGCGATGTCTGTCCAAACGGTTCGCAATGCCGACCTGATCGTCATCAACGGCCGCGTGCTGACCATGGACCCGGCCCGGCCCGCGACCGAAGCGGTGGCCGTCGAGGACGGCCTGATCGCGGCAGTCGGCGACAATTCCGCGATCGAAGCGCTGCGCGGCCCCGGCACCAGGGTGATCGACGCGCGCGGTGGCTCGGTGGTTCCGGGCTTCATCGAAGCACACATGCATCTCTTCTCGGGCGCTGCCGAGCTGGCGCACCTGCAACTCGCAGGCGTGCACGGCTTCGAGGCCTTGCGGGAGGCTGTGCAGGCTTATGCCGCTTCGCGCCCGAACCAGCGCATGCTGGTTGGCCAGGGCGCCGACTACACCATTCTCGGCTGCGAGCGGGTGACACGGCATCACCTCGACGCCATCCTGCCCGACCGGGCCTTCCTGATGGCGGCGCCGGACCACCACACCTATTGGGCCAACACCAAGGCGCTCGAGATGGCCGACGTGCTGCATGGGCGCGAATTGACGCCCGGCAACGAGATCGTCATGGGCGCCGACGGCCTGGCCGAGGGCGAACTGCGCGAGAACGAGGCGTTCAACCCGGTGCTGAAGCTCGCAGGAGAGGAGCGAGTGCGGCTCGGCCTGTCGACCGGCGGCGAGCCCGACCCGATGCCGACAGCGGAGGAACGCGACGGCGACCGCGCCATCATGCGCCGCGGCCTCGACTGGTGCGCGCGCCATGGCATCACCTCGATCCAGAACATGGACGGGAATCTCTACCAGCTCGAACTCCTGTCGGAGATCGAGGCCGAGGGCGACCTGACCTGCCGCGTGCAGGTGCCATTCCACTACAAGAATTTCATGACGATCGACATGCTGGACAAGGCGTCCGACATGGCCGAGCGCTACGACAGCGACTGGCTCTCCTCTGGGCTGGTCAAGCTGTTCTACGACGGCGTGCTGGACTCGTGGACGGCGGTCATGATCGAGCCCTATGCCGACCGGTCTGACTGGGTCGGCGAGCCGCTGTTCTCGCCCGAGGAGTTCAAGCGCATCGCCGTCGAGATCGATCGGCGCGGCCTGCAGATCGCCGTGCATTCGATAGGCGACGGCGCGACGCGCGCCGTGCTCGACGGTTACGAAGCCGCCCAGAAGGCCAACGGCAAGCGCGACAGCCGCCATCGCGTCGAGCATGTCGAGCTGACCACTGCGCGCGATATCCAGCGCTTCGTCGATCTCGGCGTCATTGCCTCGATGCAGCCTCCGCACCCGCCGGGGGCAATGAGTTTCCCGCTTGAGCCGACCGTGTCACGCATCGGCCGTGAGCGTTGGCCGTATGCATATCCGACGCGCAGCCTCATCGAAGCCGGCGCGCATGTGGTGTTCGCCTCCGACTGGCCGGTCGCGCCGATCGATCCCATCCAGGGCATGCAGGCGGCGATGCTGCGTAAGCCCTGGGGCGAGGGGATGCCTGACCAGAGCGTGTCGCTGCACCAGGCGCTGGCCGGCTACACGGTCGAGGGCGCCTATGCCGAGTTCATGGAAGACAGGAAGGGCGCGATCAGGCCGGGCTATTTCGGCGATCTGGTCGTGCTCTCCGCCGACATCGAGGCGACCGATCCGGCTGCGTTGCATGAGGTGCGGCCGGTGACGACGATCTGCGGAGGCAGGGTGACCTACCAGGCGTGAGCGGCATCGCGACCGCTTGGCGAAATGATTGAGCGCTGTTGTTGCCAAGCCATTTGGGCTGTGGTGACAATCGGACTGGGAATAAAATTCCACTGTGAAGGTGGACGAAACAATGGGGCGTTTGCGTGCCGGACACACCGGGTAAGAATGCGATCGAGGTTCGCGGGGTTCGAAAGGTCTTCGGGACAGGTGAGGCGCAGGTCGCGGCGCTAGACACCGTGTCGGTTTCGATCCGCGAGAACGAGTTCTTCACGCTGCTCGGGCCTTCCGGCTGCGGCAAGACCACACTTCTGAGGCTGATCGCCGGCTTCGACTTCCCGTCGGAAGGCGAGATCATGCTCTATGGCCAGGACATCGCGCCGCTGCCGCCGTTCAAGCGGCCGGTCAACACGGTGTTCCAGTCCTATGCGCTGTTCCCGCACATGACGGTGGCGCAGAACATCGCCTTCGGCCTGGAGATGCTGGGCAAGCCGCGCGCCGAGATCGACGCGCGCGTCGCCGAGATGCTGAAGCTGGTGCGCATGGAGAAGCTAGCCAAGCGCCGCACGAGCCAGATCTCGGGCGGACAGCAGCAGCGTGTGGCGCTGGCCCGCGCGCTCGCGCCGCAGCCCAAGGTGCTGCTGCTCGACGAGCCGCTGTCGGCGCTGGACTACAAGCTGCGCAAGGAGATGCAGATCGAGCTCAAGCGCCTGCAGCACGAGACCGGCATTACCTTCATCTTCGTCACCCACGACCAGGAAGAAGCGCTGACCATGTCGGACCGCATCGCCGTGATGTCGTCGGGCAAGATCCTGCAGGTGGGTACGGCGCGCGACATCTACGACCGGCCGGCCGTGCGCTTCGTCGCCGACTTCATCGGCGAGACCAACTTCCTCGACGCCCGCATCGACAGCGTCGATGGCGGCAAGGCCAAGGTAACGCTGAAATCGGGCGCGACGATCGCCGCGACCGTGGCCGATGGCTTCAAGCCCGACGGGGAGGCCACCGTGGTGATCCGGCCCGAGCACGCCAAGGCGGTGAAGGGCACGGGCGACATTTCCGGCGTGGTCGAGAACGTCGTCTATTTCGGCACCGACACCCACGTGCATGTGAAGCTGGACGACGGCGAGAGCTTCACCGTGCGCCAGCAGAATACCCGCGGCGCGATGATGGAGTTCGAGCGCGGCGAGCGCGTCGGCATCGTCATCGGCGACGACGCGGCCCAGATCCTGAAGGACTGAGCCATGGCGACCGCGGCCGAAATCGAAAAACAGGCAGAGGCGCGGGAGGTCAGGAACCGCTGGCTGCTCTCGGCGCCTGCCCTGATCATCATCCTGCTGGCCGCCTCCGGCCCGCTGCTGATCGTGCTCCTCTATTCGTTCCTGACGCCGGGACCGTATGGCGACGTCGAATGGAAATTCTCCACCGAAGGATGGGTCTCGGTCTTCCTCGAGCGCGACATCTTCGACGACACGCTGTCCTTTGCCAGCGCCCACCTCACCATCTTCTGGCGGTCGCTCAGGCTCGCCATCATGGCGACGGTGGCGACGCTGATCTTTGGGTTTCCGACAGCCTATTTCATCGCCACCCGCTCGGAGCGGACGCGCGACATCTGGCTGTTCCTGATCACCATTCCGTTCTGGACGAACCTGCTGATCCGCACTTTCGCGGTGCTGCAGGTGATCCGCAACGAGGGCATCATCAACACCGGCCTCATCAAGCTCGGCATCATCGACCAGCCGATCCAGATGCTCTACACCGACTTCGCCATCATGGTTGGCATGGTCTATGTCTACCTGCCGCTGATGGTGCTGCCGCTCTATGCCAGCATGGAAAAGCTGGACTTCCGCCTCGTCGAGGCCGGCTACGACCTCTATGCCTCGCGCTGGCAGGTGCTGAAGCGCATCATCTTCCCGCTGGTCAGGCCCGGCGTGGTCGCCGGCTCGATCCTCGTGTTCATCCCCGCCATCGGCGCCTATGTGACGCCGAGCGTGCTGGGCGGCGGCAAGAACATGATGTTCGCCAACCTGATCGAGTTGCAGTTCGGGCAGGGGCGTAACTGGCCACTTGGCGCAGCACTGTCGATCACCGTCATGGCGATCGTGATGGTGGCGCTGCTCGTCTATGTCCGCAACACCTCAAGTTCGGAGGTGCGGCATGGCTAAGCGCTTCTCGATCCGCCAGCAGACCGGCTTCACGACCATCGCCTGCGCCTGCTTCTTCCTGCTTTATCTGCCCATCGCGGTGCTGGTGATCTACGCTTTCAACGAGTCGAGCTCGGTGTCCGACTGGGGCGGCTTCTCGCTGCGCTGGTTCGTGGCTGCCTGGTCCAACCAGCAGGTCGTCGACGCCTCCTGGCGGTCGCTGAAGATCGCGTCTTCGGCGGCTGTTATCGCTACCATCGCCGCGACCATGGCGGCGCTGGCGACGACGCGGACGCGGGCCTATCGCGGCCTGACGTTCAAATACGCCTTCATCAACCAGCCGCTGATGGTGCCTGAGATCGTCACCGGCGTGGCGCTGCTGATTTTCTTCGCGCAGATCAAGATCGCCAGCGGCTATACCGGCCTGGGCTACCTGATCGCCGCGCACACAGCGTTCTGCATTCCCTTCGCCTATCTGCCGATCCGGGCGCGCCTCGAGAACATGGATCTCACGCTCGAGCGCGCTGCGGCCGACCTCTACGCCACGCCGTGGAATGCGTTCCGCCGCGTGACGCTGCCACTGCTCTGGCCGGGCATCATCGCCGGCCTGATGCTCGCCTTCGTCATCTCGCTCGACGACGTGGTCATCACCGAGTTCGTCAAGTCGGGCGGGCAGGACACCCTGCCGACCTACATGCTGGGGCAGATCCGCCGCGGCATCACGCCGGAGGTCAATGCGATATCGACCGTCTTCCTGCTCTTGTCGGTCGTGATCGTCACCTTGTTCTTCTTCATGAGCAGGAAACGCGACTAATCAACGGGAGTGAGATGATGAACCTGAAATCCATGTCGATGGCAGCCGGCCTGGCGCTGCTGGCATCGACCAGCCTCGCCTCTGCCGCGGGGGAACTGAACATCTACAACTGGGGCAACTACATCAGCCCCGACATGATCAAGAAGTTCGAGAAGCAGTACGACGTCAAGGTAACGGTGACGGACTACGACTCGAACGACACCGCACTTGCCAAGGTGCGCCAGGGTGGCACCGGCTTCGACGTCGCCATGCCCTCGCAGACCTATGTGCCGATCTGGATCCAGGAAGGGCTCATCCTCGAGACCAATCCCGGCGGCATGGAGAACTTCAAGAACGTTGCCCCCGAATGGGCCAATCCGGCCTTCGATCCGGGCCGCAAATACACCGTGCCGTGGGCCTGGGGCACCGTCGGCGTGGTCGTCAACACCGATGACTACAAGGGCGACATTAACACCTGGAAGATCGTCTTCGACACGCCTGACGAGCTGAAGGGCAAGGTCAACGTCGTCCCCGAGATGAACGACGTCATGCACGCCGCGATCAAGTATGTCGGCGGCCAGCAGTGCACCGGCGACAAGGAAGTGCTGAAGAAGGTGCGCGACGTTCTCGTTGCCGCCAAGCCGAACTGGATCGCCATGGAATACAACACCATCGAGAAGATGGGCGCCGGAGACTTCAAGGCGACCAGCGACTGGAATGGCTCGGCGCTGCGCCAGCGGATCAACAATCCGGCCATCCACTACGGCTATCCGGTCGAGGGCTTCCAGTACTGGTCCGACAACGTCGTCGTGCTGAAGGAAGCCAAGAACGTCGACAACGCCAAGCTGTTCCAGAACTTCATGATGGATCCGGAAAACGCGGCGATGAACTCTGCCTTCCACCGCTATGCCAACGGCATCGCCGGTTCGGAGAAGTTCATGCCGGCCGACATGACCTCGGCGCCCGAAGTCGTGGTGCCGGAGGAGTTCAAGAAGAACGGCGAAATCCTCCAGACCTGCCCGCCGGAAGTGACGGCGCTCTACACCAAGATCTGGACCGAACTGCAGAAATAAGTTCTGCCCGACGTTCGTCGAAAACCATCACAGCCGGACCCAATCCGGCTGTGATGTGCTTGTAGCCTGCCGCTGGCAGGGTGCTCACAGCCAACAAGAAAAGGAGACCCGCTGTGAAACCGATCATGTCCACTGCTGTTGCGGCCATCGCGCTGCTTGCGGCGACCGGCCTCGGCCGCGCCGAGGGCGAGCTCAACATCTACAACTGGGGCAACTACACCAACCCCGACGTCATCAAGAAGTTCGAGGACACGTACAAGGTCAAGGTGACGGTCACCGACTACGACTCGAACGAGACCGCGCTCGCCAAGGTGCGCCAGGGCGGCAGCGGCTTCGACATCGTGGTGCCGTCGCAAACGCACCTGCCGATCTGGATCAACGAAGGCCTGCTGCTCGAGACCAATCCGGCCGGCATGGAGAACTTCAAGAACATCGCTCCCGAGTGGGCCGACCCGGGCTTCGACCCGGGCCGCAAATATTCGGTGCCGTGGGCCTGGGGCACGATCGGAGTCGTGGTCAACACCGACGTCTACAAGGGTGACATCAACACCTGGAAGATCATCTTCGAGACGCCAGACGAGCTGAAGGGCAAGGTCAACGTCGTTCCCGAGATGAAGGACGTGGTGACCGCCGCCATCCGCTATGTCGGGGGCGAGCAGTGCACGACCGACAAGGAAGTGCTGAAGAAGGCGCGTGACCTGCTCGTTGCCGCCAAGCCTAACTGGGTCGCCATGGAATATGGCGCGGTCGACAAGATGAAGGCCGGCGACTTCAAGGCATCGAGCACCTGGAACGGTGCCGGCCTGCGCATCCGACTGGCGCGCCCGGAGGTGAAGTTCGGCTATCCCAAGGAAGGCTTCACCTACTGGAGCGACAACGTCGTCGTGCTGAAGGACGCCAAGAACGCCGAGAACGCCAAGCTGTTCCAGAACTTCATCATGGATCCGGAAGTGGCTGCCGGGCTCTCCGCCTTCCACCGCTATGCCAACGGCATCGCCGGTTCGGAGAAGTTCATGCCTGGCGACATGAAGGACGCGCCTGAGATCGTCATTCCGGAGGAGAGCAAGGCGTATGGCACGATGTCGCTGATGTGCTCGCCGGAGGCCGATGCGATCTACACCAAGATCTGGACCGAACTGCAGAAGTAAGCCGTCTTGTCACTGGGTCCGGCGTTCGCGCTGGACCCGAACGCGCCGACAATGTGAGGTGACGTCATGAGCTCCTACCGCAACAGCGAAAGCGTGCCGCCGATCATGCAGGGCTCGCCGCCCGCAATGCCGGTGCCGAAGACCGCATGGGACATGCCGCCCTGGAACCGCTGGGCGTTCCAGCACGTGCGCGAGATCGTGCCGACGGCGGAGGTGTGGCGCGGCGAAGGTCCTTTACGCGAGCTGCCACGCGCGGAGACAGACCTCGACGGGCTGTCTGTGTCAGACAGCGAGGGCAAGGCGACGACGCTGTCGGGCCTGCTCGACGAGACCTACACCGACGGCTTCCTCGTGCTCAAGGACGGCAAGATCGCCTATGAGCGCTATTTCAACGGCATGGCGCCACGCACGCTGCACCTGTCGCAATCGGTGGCGAAGTCGGTGACGGGCACGGTGTTTGGCATCCTCGCCGGGCGCGGCATCGTCGACCCAAAGAAACTGGTAACCGATTACCTGCCGGAACTGGCCGCGACCGGCTGGAAAGGTGCCACCGTCCAGCAGGTGCTCGACATGACCACGGGCGTGCGTTTCAGCGAGGCCTATACGGACCCTTATTCCGACATCGGCCAGGTCGATGTCGCCGGCGGCTGGAAGCCGGTCCCTGCGGGTACCGACCCCAACTTTTACTGGCCCGAGCATATGTTCGAGCTGATCCTGCGCCTGACCGAAACGACGCGGCCGCATGGCGCGGCCTTCGAATACCGTTCGATCGAGACCGACGTCCTCGCCTTCATCATGGAGCGGGCGACCGGCAAGCGGCTCCCGCAGCTGGTGTCGGAAGAGCTGTGGCAGAAGATCGGCGCCGAGGAGAGCGCCTGTTTCACCGTCGACAGCGCCGGCTACGCCATTGCCGACGGCGGCTTCAACGCGACGCTGCGCGACTATGCCCGCTTCGGCCAGACGATTCTCGAGAACGGCGCCGGCATCGTGCCCGCCGACTGGATCGCCGAAACGCGGCGGGGCACGCACGGTCCCGGCTACAGCGCATCGATGCCCGAAGGCAGCTACCGCAACCAGTTCTGGATCGAGGATCCGCGCTCGCGGGCACTGATGTGCCGCGGCGTGTTCGGGCAATTGATCCATATCGACTGGGACAGCAGGATGGTGACTGTGAAGCTGTCGACCTGGCCCGAGTTCACATCCGTCGCCTACTCGGTGGCGACGCTCAAGGCCGTGCATGCGATCGCCGACGCGCTCGCCTGACCGGCAGACAACCAGCAGCAAGGAAGTATCATGACGTCATCCAACGCGTTCGAGCGCATGTTCGGCTTCGCCCGCAGGGACGTGACACTCGGCAATTGGCGCGAGCAGCCCTTCAACGGCTGGGCGTTCCAGAATGTCGGCGAGATGGTTCGCAGCGCACGTATCTCTGCGCGCGAGGGCAACCTCGAGGCCGCACCGGTCGACCTGGGCGATTTGCTCGGCGAAACGCTCGATATCGGAGGCCAGAAGGAGACGGTCGCGGCGTTCCTCGATCGCTCCTCGACGGACGCGCTGACGGTCATGAAGAAGGGACGCTTCGTCGGCGACTGGTTCTCGCCGTCGATGAAGCCCGACGCGCGCCACATCATCTTCTCGATCTCGAAGTCGCTGACGGCGATCCTCGCGGGCAGCCTCGAAGGCGAGGGCAAGCTCGACCCGAATGCTCCGGTGACGGACTATGTGCCCGAGGTGGCGGGTTCGGTCTATGCCAATGCGACGGTGCGGCACGTGCTCGACATGACGGTGAGCCTCGACTTCGAGGAGGCCTATCTCGATCCGGAGAGCCTGTTTGCTCGGTACCGCCGCGCGACGATGTGGAATCCCGGCGGCGGAGAGGAATCGCTGCGCGAATTCCTCGCCGCGCTGCAGCAGCTGGACGAGCCGCACGGGAAGGCCTTCCGCTATCGCTCGCCGAACTCCGACCTCCTCGGCATCATCGTCGAACGTGCGTCGGGCCAGCGCTACGCCAACCTGATGTCGGACAGGCTGTGGAAGCCGCTGGGCGCGAAGCGCGACGCATTCGTGACCGTCGACAAGGAAGGCTCGGCGCGGGCGGCGGGCGGTGTCTCGGTGGCTGTGCGCGACCTGGCGCGCGTCGGCGAGATGATGCGTCAGGGCGGCACCGCGGAAGGCGGGCGCATCGTGCCGCAGGCCTGGGTCGAGGACACGATCCACGGCGGCGATGCCGAGGCCTGGCAGCGCGGCACCATGACCAACCTGTTCGCCAACGGCAGCTACCGCAACAAGTGGTATCAGTCCGCCAACGCTTCCGAGGCCTATTGCGGCATCGGCATCCACGGCCAGTGGCTCTATGTCGACCCGAAGGCCGAGGTTGTCATCGCCAAGATGTCGTCGCAGGCGCTGCCGGTGGACGATCCGCTCGACCTCGACAACGTCGCCTTCTTCGAGGGACTTTGCGCGAGGGTCTAAGGGATCGAGGTGGCGGGGAGGTAGAGCGCAACCTCTTCCTCCCCACGTCGACGGCCAGTCAGGCCTAAATCCATCCGCCATCGACGACGAAGTTCTGCGCGGTGCACATGCGCGAGTCGTCCGCGGCGAGGAAGAGCGCCATCCGCGCGATGTCGTCGGGCATGACGCGCCCAGACAGGCACTGTGCCCGGTCGATCTCGGCATTTGCGGCGTCATCGATCCAGAGAGCGAGTTGGCGCTGGGTCATGACCCAGCCAGGCACCAGCGTGTTGACCCGGATGCCATGCTTGCCGAGGTCGCGGGCGAAGGACCGCGTCATGCCATGGATCGAGGCCTTGGACGTCGCGTAGACCGGATAGCCGCCGGTCGATGTCATCCATCCGATAGAGCCGAAATTGACGATCGAGCCGCCGCCCGCCGAGATCATTCCGGGCGCGACGGCCTGGATGGCGAAGAAGGCATGGCGCATATTGACGGCGATACGGGTGTCGAAATAGTCCGGCGTCACCTCGCGCCAGTCATGGCGCGTGTCGTTGGCGGCGTTGTTGACCAGCGCCAGCGTCGGACCGTGCAGCGCCTCGATTTCGGCGATCGCCGCCCGGTAGGCGTCGATGTCGGCGATGTCGCAACGGCGGAAGGCGACGGTTGCGCCGGCGTCGCCGAGTTCGGCCGCTAGCGCGCCGCCCTCTTTTTCCGCGATATCAAAAAACCCGACTTTGGCGCCCTGGCCGGCAAAGGCGCGCACCAGCGCCTCGCCGATGCCGGTCGCGCCGCCGGAGATCAGCACCGGCTTTCCGGCAAGGCTCGGATATTGTCCCAGCATGCTCTCTTCCATGGTCGGCTCCTCAAAGTGCCCGCACGATGACGGGTGCGCTGGCCCGTCCAACCTTCAGCGCATTCTTGAGCGGGAGCCCAAAGGCCTCCGCCTCGATCTCGAACATGTCGCCCGGTTCGGCCTTGATGCCGTCGGCGAAGGACAGCGTCGCCGTTCCGAACATGTGCACATGGACGTCGCCGGGCTGGCGGAACACGCCGTACTTGAAGTGGTGGTGTTCGAGGTTGGCGATGGTGTGGGACATGTTGGCTTCGCCCGACAGGAAGGGCTTTTCCCAGATGGCCTTGCCGGCGCGCAGGATGCGCGAGGTGCCGCGTACGTCGGCCGGGAGGTCGCCGACCAGGATTTCCGGCCCGAAGGAGGCGTTCCTCAGCTTAGAATGCGCCAGGAAGAGATAGTTGATGCGTTCGGTGACGTGGTCGGAGAACTCGTTGGCGAGCGCGTAGCCGATGCGATAGGGGGTGCCGTCGTCGCCGACGAGATAGATCCCGGCGATCTCAGGTTCTTCGCCGGCGTCGAGGGCGAAATGCGGCGACACCAGCGGCTTGCCGGGATCGACGACCATGTTGCCGTTGCCCTTGTAGAACCATTCCGGCTGGACCCCCGCCTGGCCATGCGCCGGCTTGCCGCCTTCCAGCCCCATGCGGAACATCTTCATGGAATCGGTCAGAACTTCCTCGCCCTCGGTCGAGAGCTTCTTGTGCATGCTGTCGCGCGTTGCCGCCGAACCGAGATGGGTGAGACCCGTCCCGGTGAGGTGCAGATGCGCAGGGTCCGGATGCCGAACCGGTGACAGCAGGTGGCCGCTCCGGTAGGCGGCTGCAAGGTCGACCGCCTCGCCGAGACCACGGTCGGCGACGACGGTCGCCAGCGTCGTGCCGGCCCGCACGGCCTCCAGGGCCAGCGCGTAGATCGACTTGGCGTCGTTGACCAGGCGCGCTTCCTCGCCGTCGCGCACCGCGACGCGGGCCTTTCCGTCGACAACAATCTGGGACATCAGCATTTCAGGCACTCCCTTCGTTTCGCCCGCCTCGATGCCGGCGGTCGGCGAAATTCTCCCCGGCGCGGCAACGGGCATCCCGCCGCGTCCAAATTGCTTCCTTCGAGATGGCGGCTCCGCACATGGCCGGCGCCGCAGCCGCTTAGGGGCGCGGCCTACGCCTTCTTCTTGTTGTACAAGTCGAACGCGACTGCCCCGAGCAGCACCAGTCCCTTGATGACCTGCTGCCAGTCGATGTTGATGCCCATGATGCCCATGCCGTTGTTCATGACGCCCATGATGAAGGCACCGATGACCGCTCCCGCCACTTCGCCGACGCCGCCCATGGCCGAGGCACCGCCGACGAACACGGCCGCGATGACGTCGAGCTCCATGCCGGCACCGGCTTTCGGCGTCGCCTGGTTGAGGCGGGCCGCATAGATCAGGCCCGCGAGCGCGGCCAGCATGCCCATGATGACGAATACAAAGAAGGTCAGGCGTTCGGTCTGGATGCCCGAGAGCTTGGCGGCCTTCTCGTTGCCGCCCATGGCGAAGATGCGCCGGCCGAAGGTCATGCGCTTGGTAATGAAGACGAACAGCGCGATCAGGATGCCCATGACGATGAGCACGTTCGGCAGGCCCTTGTAGGAAGCGAACTTGTACATCAGGAACATCACGATGGCCGCGATGACGAAGTTCTTGACGACGAACAGCGCGAACGGTTCAGCCTCGTAGCCGTGGCTTTCGCGGCTGCGCCGGCTCTGCAGGGCGAAGTACAGCATCGCCGCCACGATCAGCACGCCGATCAGCAGCGTCGTCGAATGCAGCATGAGCCCGGTGTTCGGGATCGGGTTGCCCGACGCGTTGAGCTGCGGTTCGATGATGGTCCAGCGGCCGATGACGTCCGGGATGAAGCCGGCGCTGAGCATCTGGAACTCGGTCGGGAACGGACCGACGGAGCGCCCGCCCAGGAGCCACAGCAGCAGCCCCTTGAACACCAGCATGCCGGCGAGCGTGACGATGAAGGAGGGGATCTTCATATAGGCGATGAAGTAACCCTGCGCGCCGCCGATGACGCCGCCCACGGCAATGCAGCATATGGCTGCCAGAAGCGGATTGAGGCCGAAATCGACCATCAGCACGGCGGCCACTGCGCCGACGAAGCCTGCGACAGAACCGACCGAAAGGTCGATGTGGCCCGCGACGATGACCAGGAGCATGCCGAGCGCCATGACCACGATGTAGGAATTCTGCAGCACGACATTGGTCAGGTTGACCGGCAGGAACAGGATGCCGTTGGTCATCACCCCGAAGAACGCCATGATGGCGATCAGGGCGAGCACCAGGCCGTATTGGCGCAGGTTCTCCTTCATCGCATCGCGTGCGGATGCCTTGGCGGCATTGGTGCCCGTGCCGGCGGTCTCCGTGCTCATGATGCTGCCCTTTCCTCGCCTCGGACAATCGCCCGCATGATCTTCTCCTGGTTCGCCTCGTGGCCGGCCATCTCGCCGACGATGCGGCCTTCGCTCAGCACGTAGATGCGATCGCAGATGCCGAGCAGTTCCGGCATCTCCGAGGAGATGACCAGGATGCCATTGCCCTCCTCGGCGAGCTTGTTGATGATGGTGTAGATCTCGTATTTCGCGCCGACATCGATGCCGCGCGTCGGCTCGTCGAGGATCAGCACGTCAGGATTGGCGAAGAGCCACTTGGACAGCACCACCTTCTGCTGGTTGCCGCCCGAGAGGTTGCCGGTGATCTGGTAGACCGACGACGACCGGATATTGGTCTTGCGGCGATATTCGTTGGCGACCTTGAGTTCGGCCATGTCGTCGACCACGCCCACCCTAGACGATACACCGGGCAGGTTGGCGATGGTCACGTTGTGCTTGATGTGGTCGATGAGGTTCAGCCCGTAGACCTTGCGGTCCTCGGTGGCATAGGCGAGGCCGCTGGCAACCGCCTTGCCGACGGTCGAGGTGTCGGCCTGCTTGCCGTGCAGCCAGACCTCGCCGGAGATGTTGGTGCCATAGGTGCGGCCGAACACGCTCATGGCGAACTCGGTCCGCCCCGCGCCCATCAGACCGGCAATACCGACCACCTCGCCCTTGCGGACCCTGAGGTTGATGCCCTTGATGACCTGGCGTTCCGGGTGCAGCGGATGGTGCACCGTCCAGTTTTTCACCTCGAAGATGGTCTCGCCGATGTTCGGGGTGCGCGACGGATAGCGATCCTCCATCGTGCGGCCGACCATCGAGGTGATGATACGATCCTCGCTCACCTCGTCGCGGGTCATGGTCTCGATGGTCTGGCCGTCGCGGATGACGGTGACACGGTCGGCGACCTTCTTTACCTCGTTGAGCTTGTGCGAGATGAGGATCGAGGTCATGCCCTGGCGCTTGAACTCGAGCAGGAGGTCGAGCAGCGCGTGGCTGTCCTTTTCCGACAGGCTGGCCGTGGGCTCGTCGAGGATGAGCAGCTTGACGTCCTTGGCGAGCGCCTTGGCGATCTCGACCAATTGCTGCTTGCCAGTCCCGATGTTGGTGATGAGCGTGTCGGGATCCTCGCGCAGCCCGACTTTCTTGAGCAACTCGGCGGCGCGACGGCGTGCCTTGTTCCAGTCGATGATGCCGAAGCGGGCCTGCTCGTTACCGAGGAACAGGTTCTCGGCGATCGACAGCAGCGGCACCAGCGCCAGCTCCTGGTGGATGATGACGATGCCCAGGCGCTCGCTGTCGTGGATGCCGTGGAAACGGCATTCCTTGCCCTCGTAGTGGATGTCGCCTTCGTAGGTGCCGAAGGGATAGACCCCCGACAGAACCTTCATGAGGGTGGACTTGCCGGCGCCGTTCTCGCCGACGATGGCGTGGATCTCGCCCGCCTGGACGTTCAGGTTGACGTTCGACAATGCCCTGACGCCCGGAAACGTCTTGGTGATGTCGCGCATCTCCAGGATGGTCTGGCTCATCGTCCTCCTCCCGTTCGGACAAGCGCAGGCAAATGCCGGACGTCATAGACTACAACGCCGGGCGGAAACCGGAAGGCCCGGAGGCCTTCCGGTCTGCGCTGTCACTTCAGGTCTTCGGCCTTGATGTAGCCGGACTTGACGACGATCTCTTCGTAGTTCGACTTGTCGACCGAGACCGGCTCGAGCAGGTAGGACGGGACCACCTTGACGCCGTTTTCATAGGTCTTTTCGTCGTTGATCTCGGGCTTGCCGCCGGCGAGGGCGGTGTCGACGAGGGCAGCGGTGACCTTGGCGAGTTCG
>MEEF01000031.1 GCA_001724355.1 Mesorhizobium sp. SCN 65-20
CGCCATCGGCTACTTCCGCCACGACATGGGCATGGGCGAAGCCGCCGACGTGTTCATCAAGCTGTCGGTCGGCGACGGCCTGGTCACCCAGATCCCGGCCCTCATCGTCTCGCTCGCCGCGGGCCTCCTGGTCTCCAAGGGCGGCACGCGCGGTTCGGCCGATCAGGCCGTGTTCGGCCAGCTTGGCGCCTATCCGCGCGCCCTCTACGTCGCCGCCGGCCTGTTGGTGCTGCTCGCCCTGATGCCAGGCCTGCCGATGTTCCCCTTCATCTCGCTGGCCGCGGCCATGGGCGCGCTCGCCTACGTCATCCCGATGCAGCACAAGCGTCGCGTGGCTGAAGCCGAGGCCGAGAAGCAGCTGGTCGAGGCCGAGAAGGTCGAGGAAGAGAAGAACTCGGTGAAGGCGTCGCTCGCCACCGCCGAGATCGAACTGCTGATCGGCAAGCAGTTGTCCACGCGCCTGCTGTCGTCGCACCAGGAACTCGCCTTCCGCATGTCCAAGATGCGCAAGAAGTTCGCCACCCAATACGGTTTCGTGGTCCCCGAGGTGCGGCTCACCGACGACTTCTCGATCCCGCCCAAGAGCTACCAGATCAAGATCCATGGCACCGTCGTCGCCGAATACCAGATGCGCGTCGGCGAGATCATGGTCCTGCTCGGCTCGCGCGACATCCCGGACATTCCGGGCGAGGAAGTGCGCGAACCGGCCTTCGGCATGCGCGCCTATTCGGTGCTCGATTCCTTCGCCGAGGACCTGAAGCGCGAGCAGTTCACCTTCGCCGACAACATGTCGGTGCTGCTCACCCACCTTTCCGAGGTGATCCGCAACAACCTGCCGCAGTTGCTCTCCTACAAGGACATGAAGGCGCTGCTCGAGCGGCAGGACCCGGAATACCGCAAGCTCGCCGACGAGATCTGCTCGTCGCACATCACCTACCCCGGCCTGCAGGCGGTGCTGAAGCTGCTGCTCGCCGAGCGGGTCTCGATCCGCAACCTGCACCTCATCATCGAGGCGATCGCCGAGATCGCCCCCCACATCCGCCGCACCGAACAGATCGTCGAGCACGTGCGCATCCGCATGGCCCAGCAGATCTGCGGCGATCTCAGCGAAAGCGGCGCGCTCAAGGTGCTGCGCCTCGGCAACCGCTGGGACCTCGCCTTCCACCAGAGCCTCAAGCGCGATGCCAAGGGCGAGGTGCGCGAGTTCGACATCGACCCGCGCCAGCTCGAGGAATTCGGCCAGGACGCCTCCAAGGCGATCCGCACCCATCTCGAGGCGGGCGAGCGTTTCGTCATCGTCACCGCACCCGACGCGCGCCCCTATGTCCGCATGATCATCGAACGCCTGTTCCCGACGCTTCCGGTGCTCAGCCACGTCGAGATCGCCAAGGGCGTCGAGCTGCGCGTGCTCGGGACGATCTCGTGAACCTCGCCGCGCAAGGGTTCGTCCTTGCGGCGTTCCTCGCCTTCTGCCGCATCGGCGCCTGCTTCATGCTGATGCCCGGCCTGTCGAGCGCGCGCGTGTCGCTCCACATCCGCCTGTTCGTCGCCCTGGCCGCCACCGGCGGCCTGCTGGTCCATCTTTGGGACCAGATCGCGCCGTTCGTCGACGCCCGCCCCGGCGTGCTCATGCCTATGATCGCCTCGGAACTGCTGATCGGCGGCCTCATCGGCCTGATGGCCCGGCTCTACATCCTGGCGTTGATGTTCATCGGCTCGGCCATCGCCATGCTGATCGGCTACAGCGGCGTCGGCGGAACGGCGCTCGAGGAGAACGAGCCGCAGGCAGCGCTCGCCTCGATCATCTCGTTCTCGGCGCTGCTCCTGCTCTTCGTGTTCAACTTCCACCACGAGATCATCCGCGCGCTGGTGGCCTCCTACAGGGTCGCGCCGGTCAACATGTTCTTCAATCCGCAGGCAGCACTTGTTGACGTCACCGACACGCTGTCGGAGAGCTTCATGGTGGTGCTCAGGCTCGGCAGCCCGTTCATCGCCTATGCGCTCCTGGTCAACCTGACCATCGGCTTCGTCAACAAGCTGACGCCGCAGATCCCGGTCTACTTCATCTCGCTGCCCTTCGTCATCGCCGGCGGCCTGATCCTCGTCTACTTCGGCATCGGCAGCATGCTCAGCCTGTTCGCCGACGGTTTCGTCGACATCACCATCGGGAGGTAGCCATGGTGCAGCGCAGGGACAGGCTGAAGAAGCTGGTCAAGGTTCAGGAGCAACTCAAGGCGCTGCACGAGACCCGTCACGCCGGCTACGTGGCGCAAGCCGTGGCTGCGGACGCCGAGGCGCGCGACCTGACGGTGAGCTTCGACGGCGACAGCGCCATGCCGCAGCTGTTCCCCGAACTCTACCACCAGCGCATTTCGGCAGCACTCGCTCGGCGCCAGCTCAACCTCGGGCTGGCCAGCGTGGAGGCCTCCAAGGTCGCGGCGGCGACCGCCCGCACCAACATGGTCGAGCGCGCCTATCGCGACGCCCGCCGCCGCGACGAACGCGACAGCGCCGACCGCGAACGCCTGGAAATCATTGAGAGACGGTCGGGCGAGGACAAGTAAGGTTGCCACAAGCTTGACCCGCCACAATCAGCGGTAACGAAATTCGGAAAGGCGAGCCAGCTTTGGCGATCTCACCACCCAGCGACATTGTTCTGGACGTAGCCAGGGCCGTTGAGCCGGCCGGCGTTCAGGCTGCGCGCGCCGCGCTGGCCAACCGCAGCGGAGCTGCAAGCGGCACCTTTTCGCTCGGCGAGGAGACGGTCACGGCAGGCCTTTCGCGCCAACCGGACAAGGCCGCTCCGGCGGAGAGCATGAAGCGTTTCGAGGCGATGGTGCTGCAGACCTTCATCGAGAACATGCTGCCGCAGAACGCCGAGGGCGTGTACGGCAAGGGCATGGCCGGCGACATGTGGAAGTCAATGATGGCCGAGCAGATTGCCGACACGGTCGCCGAGCGCGGCGGCATCGGCATCGCGAAGACGGTCGCGCGCGACTACTACGTCCAGAACGAACAGGCGGTGCCGGTCGGCGCCGTATCGGGCGGTCCCGAACAGACTGCGCTCGACGAGCAGACGAGCCAGGCGACCGCGCTCATCCAGGAAATGCAACGCAAGATGATGCAGTCGCTCGCGGGCGGCGGCACAGCTTCTTCCACTGACACCGAATTGTAGAGGGTAAGATATGTCGGGACCTTCCGAATACAGGCCGAATCTTCCGGCCAAGACTGATGCCGTGGATGCAGCAACCCAGCAGGCCCGGCCCGGCAACATCGGCGCCATCATCAATCGCATCGAAGAGGCGGTCGAAGAGGAGACCGCCTCGATCCGCACCGACATCCGCTTCGACATCAAGGCGTCGAACGCGCGCAAGAGCCGTTATCTCTACGAATTGACCCGCGCCACCAAGGGCCTTGTCGAGGGAGACTTCCCCGCCGACCTGAAAGTCGGGGTCGACCGCCTTCGCGACAAGCTGGTGGCCAATGAGCGGGCGATCCTGGCCCATCTCAGCGCCGTCAGCGAGGTCGCCGGCCTGCTCAAGGACGCCATCCAGCGCTCCGAGGCCGACGGCACCTACTCGGCCAACGAATTCGGATGGGCAAGGTGATCAAGTTCATTGCGGCGGCTCTATGGATTGTCGCCGTGACGCTCGGCGCGGTCTTCTACTCGTTTCAGGCAGCGGCCAACCGGCCGACGGCAGAAGCGGCGAAGCCAATGTTCGGCGGACTGGACTACGTCAAGACCGATGTCATCTCGGTGCCTCTGCTCAAGGGCGAGCGCGTCGAGGGCTATTTCCTCACGCGCCTCGTCTACACCGTCGAGCCGAAAAAGGTCGCGACCCTTTCGGTGCCGCCGGCTGCGCTGATCACCGACCAGGTCTATTCCTATCTCTACGGCAACCCGCAGATCGACTTCACCAAGCAGGAGAAGCTCGATCTCGACGCGTTCCGGAACGGCATCCGCGACAGCATCAATGCCCGCGTCGGCGACAAGCTGGTGCATGAAGTGCTGGTCGAGCAGGTCGACTTCCTCACCCCGGACGATGTTCGCGACAACGCGGTCCGCCGCCGCGAACGGGCCAAGACCGACCTGGCCAACCAGGCTCCTGCCCCGTAACTCCGCACTCACGGCTACGGCGCCAGCGTGACGCAGCGCTGGCGTTAAAACTACGTTGACGTAAACGTAAGTTGACCGGTATAGCCTGATCTATCCTGCGACACGGACCGGCACCGACCGGATCGGTCCGGGGAGGACGGGCGCCAGGCGCCCTTTGACAAGATCAGGAGAGAGCCATGGGCATTCAGGCAGTCGCAGACCAGATCAAGGCCAAGGTGGAAAGCTCGGGCTTCGACCGCTCGGTGAAGTTCGACACCGGCGCCGACGGCGTCATCGTCATCGACGGCGGCACGCTGTCCACCACCGACGCGCCGGCCGACTGCACCATCAAGCTGTCACTCGACGATCTCGAGTCGCTGATCGCAGGCGACCTGAACCCGACGATGGCTTTCATGACCGGCAAGATCAAGGTCGAGGGCGACATGAGCGTCGCCATGGGCCTGAGCAAGCTGCTCGGCTGAGGCATCGCCAGCGGCGACGCGCATTCCGCAGAGGCGGCGCGTCGCTCTAGCACCGATATGTGAGGTTTGACCATCCCTTCGCCGCCAGGCCGAAGGGATGGTCCGGTCAGGCGGCCAGGCGCGCGCGCTCGTTCTTGAGCTTGCGGCCGGCGGCCTTGAGGGTGCCACTGGTACCGTCCAGAGCACCCGAAACCAGTTCCAGCGCGAGGAAGCGCTCGCGCTCATAGGGTCCCGGCATCGCCAGCGACCCCGTCTTCTCCGCCGTGAACCCGAAGCGCGCGTAGTACGGCGCATCGCCGACCAGCAGCACGGCGCGGTGGCCAAGACGTGCGGCCTCCACGACTGCGTGGCGCATCAATGCCGAGCCGATGCCGGCACTCTTCACCGACGGGTCGACCGCGAGCGGGCCGAGCAGCAACGCTGTCGGCCCGCCCTCGCCAAGCCGTACATCCCAAAGGCGCACGGTGCCGACGACCATGCCGGCCTCGTCGCGCGCGACGAAGGCAAGCCCCTCGGACGGGCGCCTGCCACGGCGCAACTTCTCAGACGACTTCTTGCGCCGCTTCGGACCCATGGCGCGATCGAGCAGCGCCTCACGCGCTCTAACGTCTGCAAAGGTTTCGGCTACGACCGCAATTTCGGGCGAGGTTTTGGCAACTTCTTCGATGTTCATTTCCGCGATCCTTCACGAGCGGAGATCTGTTCCACAAGCGAACCCGATCGGGCGCACTGTAAGCAGCACGCCCGCCGGGGTGATCTGATCGGCTCCGGCGCCGGGGCGCCGTTTCGAGCCGTCAGATCACGTAGGATCGGAGAGGCTCGAAGCCGTTGAAGGCGACCGCCGAGTAGGTGGTCGTGTAGGCGCCGGTGCCTTCGATCAGCACCTCGTCGCCGATGGTCAGCGACAGCGGCAGCGGATACGGCGCCTTCTCGTAGAGCACGTCGGCCGAGTCGCAGGTCGGGCCTGCGAGCACGCAAGGGCTCTTCTCGTCCGCGTCGCGCGACGTCACGATCGGGTAGCGGATCGCCTCGTCCATCGTCTCGGCGAGACCGCCGAACTTGCCGATGTCGAGGAACACCCAGCGCACGTTGTCGTTGTCGGCCTTCTTGGAGATGAGGACGACTTCCGACCTGATGACGCCGGCATTGCCCACCATGCCGCGGCCCGGCTCGATGATCGTCTCCGGGATGTTGTTGCCGAAGTGCTTGCTCAGGTACTCGAAGATCGCCTGGCCGTAGGCCTGCGCCGCCGGAACGTCCTTCAGGTAGCGCGTCGGGAAGCCGCCACCCATGTTGACCATGCCGAGCGCGATGCCTTCCGCTGCAAGCTTCTCGAAGACCATCTTGGCGTCGCCCAGCGCGCGATCCCAGGCCGAGAGATCGGTCTGCTGGGAGCCGACATGGAACGACACGCCATAGGCATCGAGCCCGAGGGACTTGGCATGGCGCAGCACGTCCACGGCCATCTCGGGCACACAGCCGAACTTGCGCGACAGCGGCCACTCGGCGCCTTCGCCGTCGGCCAGCACACGGCAGAAGACCCGGCTGCCGGGAGCGGCGCGGGCGACCTTCTCCACCTCTTCGACCGAGTCGACGGCGTAGAGGCGGATGCCCAGTTCGAAGGCGCGCGCAACATCGCGCTCCTTCTTGATCGTGTTGCCGAAAGAGATGCGCTCGGCCGGCGCACCGGCATCCATGGCCATCTCGATCTCGGCAACAGACGCGGTGTCGAAGGACGAGCCCATCGCAGCAAGCAGGCGCAGGATTTCCGGTGCCGGGTTTGCTTTCACCGCGTAATAAATCTTGGATTCAGGCATGGCCTTCTCGAAGGCGCGGAAATTGTCGCGCACGACATCGAGATCGACGACGAGGCACGGGCCGTTCGGGCGTCGGGTGGCAAGGAAGTCGAGGATGCGCTGAGTGGCCATAGGTCTCTCCATTCGCGCGGACCGTTCCACGCAAAGCTCAAGCAGCGGGACGGTCGCTCTTCGACCGGTCTATCCCGCAGTGGACAAAGTGCATGACGACTGCCCACGAGCCCGGCCTTTGGAGATCCCGGAACCATGAACGCGTTGTCACGCGGCGGTGAGCGAACGCCTTGCGGCGAATGCTCGCTTTGTCTGCCTTGGCTTGGATGGGAGACCCGTCCGCACTGCCGGCAATGAAGGTGTGCCTCTTCAGTAACCCCGGCTTATGGACAGCCGGAAGAGAACCAGAAAGGCCCGCACCGTCGTTGCTTCAAGGCGTCCTCGGATCGGCGGTTGGCCGCTGAACCGACCGGGCTCGTTACTTCCCGGGTACCGTCCCGAAATCCTCGCCATTCGAGGTTCGGGGGACGCCCACAGGCACGTGCGACTTTGGGCAAACCGGGATATATGCACCTCGTCCGTCACAATCAATCGAAAATCGGACCCCGGCTTGAAAAATTGCGATCGTCGAACAATGCTGGCGGCATCGTACACAAGGTACAAACGATGCTGGTGACGTCCGACCCGTTCAATTCCTTCCTCGATGTGCCACAAGTCACTGTTCTCAATGGAGAAAATGGCGATCTTTCCGGCGTGCGCCTGGCCGTGAAGGACATCTACGACGTCGCTGGCCTCGTCACCGGCTGCGGCAACCCGGACAAGGCCGCCGAAGGCAAATCAGCGGTGCGGACCGCTCCATCCGTGCAAGTGATTCTCGATGCGGGAGCGCGATTCGTCGGCAAGACCCAGACGGACGAACTCGCCTTCTCGCTGATGGGGCAGAACGCCCACTTCCCGCACCCGGTGAACCCGGCAGCACCAACCCGCGTGACGGGCGGCTCGTCGTCGGGCTCGGCGGCGGCAGTCGCCGCCGGCCTTGCCGACCTCGCGGTCGGTTCAGACACCGGCGGCTCGATCCGCGCGCCTGCGAGTTTTTGCGGGCTGATCGGCCTGCGCACCACGCACGGGCTGATTTCGCTCGAGGGCGCGATGAAGCTTGCGCCGAGCCTCGACACTTTCGGCTGGTTCGCGCGCGATATCGAACTTTATGAGGCGGTGGCGAGGCTGCTGATCGGCAAGGATGCGCATCAAGGCAGGCTTGCCCGGCCCATCCGGCTGGAAGGGCTCGACGCCTTGCTCCCGGGGCCGGCGGAGACGGCCGAGTTCCAGCGTATGCGCGGCATGGCGGAAAAGGCACTTGGCGCGATTTCCGTGGCTCCTGCGCCCAGCCAGTCTTCCGACGACCTCTACTGGTGCTTTCGCAGGATACAGGCCTACGAGGCCTGGCAGGAGCATGGCGCCTGGATATCTTCCGGCGACCGGCATCTCGGCCCCGGCGTCAAGGAGCGGTTCGCCTTCGGCCAGGCTGTCGACGACACAACCTATGCCTTGGAGACCGAGAAGCGCAGCGCGTTCCGCAGCGAACTCGCCGCTATGCTCGGCCAGGACGGCTTCATTGTCCTACCGACCGTGCCCGGCGCCGCACCGCTGGCGGACGGCACCCCTGAGGAACTGCTCGCCTATCGCGAACGGGCGCTGCGCTTGCTTTGTCTTTCGGGCCTATCGGGCTTCCCGCAGATCACCCTGCCCGTCGGCACGGTCGGGGGCGCGCCCTTCGGCCTGTCGTTGCTCGGCCCGGCCAGCAGCGACCTGGCTTTGATCCGGCTGGGACGCGAAATCCTGCAAGCGCAACGCTGACGTCATGGGCTGCGGCAGCCTCTCCTGCAGGCACACGACTGAAGAGAAATGAACCGTCGCTGCAACCACGAGTCGGTGACGGTTAATTAAAAGCCATTCGCTAGCGTGCGCGCCCATGAGCCCGTACACGCGACCGCTGCTTGTCTTCATCGTCATGGCCACGCTGGTGGCGCAGACCCTCACCCGCTTCCTCGACGGCCTGCCGGGCGGCGGCGTTTCCAACGGCGTCCAGGGCATCAACGCCTTCCTGGACTTCGTGCTGGTGTCGCGGATCGGTGTCGGTCCCTCGGCGGTCGTGCTCGCCCTGTTGGCCGTCGTCTTCCCGGTGCTGGCCTATCGCAGGCAACGCAGCGAGCAGGCACCGGCTGGCAAACCCGTCGTCAGGCAACGCGCCACCAAGGGCGTGGTGCCGATCATGCAATCCCCCTCCCCGGAGCGCATCGCCAGGGCGGTCGGAAGGTCCTCTGCCAAGCCGGCAGACAGGCCGTTGACCGAGGCCGACCGCCAGTTCCTGGTCAAGCTTCGGCAGGACCTGTCCGCCCAGCTCGTGCACGAACAGGAACTCATGGACGCCAAGGGAACCGAGCCTGTGGTCGTGCGGCTGGTGCCGCAGATTCCGCTGCGCGACGTGGAGCACCCCAGAAGCTGGCTCGGCGGCGCACCGGCAATGGCCGAGCATATCCCCTGGCCCGTGATCGAAGGCCGCAACGCCAACTTCCTCGCCCAGATCTGCTGCGCCGACCTGCCCGGCGACCTCTGGGACGGCCTCGGTCCGCGCGACGGCTGGCTGGTGTTCTTCATCCACCCGACGGACTACGCGGCACAAGTGCTGCATGTCAGTGAGTTAGGCCCGCAGCGACTGGGTCCCGAAGACCTTGACATTGACGGCTGGTCCCTCTCCTTGCCCTACGCGAAGACGCGCCTGAAGCCGATCAATGCCTGGCCACGGTGGCCGGTCGACCTGGTGTCGGTGCGGCCGGGCGAACCCGATCCTCGACTGGAGGGACGTAGCAAGGCCAGCCACGAAGTCTACCAGCAGGGCTTTGATCTGGCGTCGCCGGAGCACCGTCCGTTCGATCGCTCCACCACGCTCGAAATGCTCGAGATTGCCGAGGCGCGCCTTGTCGAATTCTTGGCCAAGGATCTGCTCGAACAGGCGTTGAAAAGCCTCGACGTCGCGGAATCCGCCTCGGAACCGCCCGGCAATCTTGCCGAGTTGCGCGAACGCGCCGCCACCTTGCCGGCATTGCTCGAAGCTAGGACGAAAGGGCGTCCGATGTTCGAAGCCGCCCTGGCGCAGGTGCGGACGGTGGCCGAAAGGATCAGGGCGGACCAGAAGCCGCTTTCGCAGGACGAAATCGCGGCGATCATGGCAGAACTGAGCCAGTGTGAAATCATCTATCCGCGAACACGGCAGGCGCCGCTGACCGCCCATACAGGTGAAGGATCGCTATGGGCCTGGGACTTCGAGTGCCTTCGGCATGATCGCGCGCGCCATGCCTACTCCAAATCGCCCGATGCCCTGCCTCCGGCGATGCGCGGCCATTTCGAGGCCATCTGGCAGGATGAAGCCGCGCATGAAATGGCGGGCATGGGCCACCTGCCGTACCGCTATGTCCACAAGTTCGATCTCGACAGGGATGTCACCCTGCTCGAACTGCCCAGCAGCAACCTGCTGGGCTGGATGTTCGGTGACGTCGATACCCTCGTGCTGACAATCAGCAAGAAGGACCTCGCGGCAGGCAGGTTCGACGCGGTCATCACGCAAGTCTCGAACTGAGCCGTCCTCTGGTACGACAAGCTACCCGCCATAGCCCTTGACCCTCGCGTCGCTGTGAACAATCTACGCAAGATCGTATTCAGCTTTCGAACGAGCCTGCACCATGGACACACTCACCCGCATGCGCGCCTTCATCGACGTGGTCGAGGCCGAGGGCTTCTCGGCCGCCGCGCGCAAGATCGGCCGCTCCAAGGCGCTGCTGTCCAAATATGTGCGCGAGCTCGAGGACGAGCTGGGCGCGCTGCTGCTCAACCGCACGACGCGCCAGTTCTCGCTGACGGAAGCCGGCCACACCTATTATCGCCGCGCCTCCGAGATCATCCGCGAGGTCGACAGCCTGGCGGATGCCGTGCGCGAATCCTCGGGCGACGTGCGCGGCCGCATCAAGCTGTCGGCGCCGCGCACCTTCGCCGACGCGCCCATCGGCCACTCGCTGATCGATTTCGCCAAGGAGCACCCGGACATCGTGCTCGAAATCCATCTCGACGACCGCTTCGTCGACCTGGTGGAGGAAGGCTTCGATCTTGCGATCCGCATCTCCAGGCTGGAAAATTCGTCGCTGATCGCCCGCCGGCTGGCGCCGTTCGACATCAGGCTTTGCGGCTCTCCCGAACTGATCCAGAAACACGGCGCGCCGCAGCGGCCGGCCGACCTGGCCAACGTCCCCTGCATCATCGACACCAACGGCCGCTGGCTGTCCAACTGGCCATTCTCCGGCGACACCGGAGACACCATGACCGTTTCGGTGAGCGGGCCGATGGAAGTGAACAGCCCGATGGCGGCGCGCGCGGCGGCTGTGGCTGGCCTGGGCTTTGCCATCCTGCCCGATTTCATCGCGGCCCCCGACATCGAGGCGGGACGGCTGGTGCCCGTGCTCGACGACCGGCGGCTTTCCGGCGGCGGCATCTTTGCCGTCTACCCGCACCGGCGCTACCTGCCGGCCAAGATCCGCGTCTTCGTCGATTTCCTGGTACAGTGGTTCAAGGTCCATCCCTGCGACCAGCCGACATGACCGGCTGGCGTCCCACTTTCGCCCCGTTTCTGGTAAGTGTCGGCACCGACCCGAAAATCCGGACGTCCATTGCTATGATTCTGAAGTTCCGAAGCACGATGCTGGCCGCGGCAGCGGCACTTGCCGGCACCGTGGCGGCAAGCGCCCATCCGCACGTCTTCGCCGAGGCGAGGCTCGACGTCGTGCTTAACCCCGACAACACGGTGAAGTCGCTTCGTCATCTCTGGCGTTTCGACGACCTGTTTTCGAGCACCGTGGTGATGGAGTTCGACAAGAACGCCGACCAGAAGCTCGACGACGAGGAACTGGCCGAGGTCTCCAAGACGGTCTTCGAGTCGATCGGCGAATACAACTACTTCCAGGTCGTCACAGCCGACGGCAAGGACGTGGCCATGAAGCCGCCGGCCAACCTCATGGCCAATTTCGACGACCAGCAGCTCATCATCCTGTTCGAGACCGAGCCGAAGGAGCCGCTGCAACTCGCCGGCAAGCTCGACTTCGGCGTCTACGACCCGACCTTCTATACGGCGATCGACTTCACCGAGGACACCAACATGGCGGTGTCCAACCTGCCGGCCTCGTGCACGCGCCAGGTTATCCGCCCCGATCCCGACGAGGCCATCGCCCAGAACCAGGCGAGCCTGACAGACGCCTTTTTCACCGATCCCGCCGGCACTGACATGAGCAAGATCTTCGCCACGAAACTGGAACTGACCTGCCAGGCCAAGGGGTGAGGCCGTGAAGAAGCCAACCATTCGCGCAGTCTTCGCGCTTCTCGCGATCAGCTACGTGCTCACCATTTTCGCCGGTTACGCCCATGCGCAGAGCTCGCTCGGCATCGGAACCAACGAGGCCGTGGTGCCCTCGACCGGCATGTTCTCCGGGGTGCTCAACTGGATCAACTTCCAGCAACAGCAATTCTACCGCTCGCTGACGGGCGCGCTGAAGGCGATGCGCGACGGCGGCGGCGGGGTGTGGATCCTGGTCGGCCTGTCCTTCGCCTATGGCGTGTTCCACGCCGCCGGCCCCGGCCACGGCAAGGCGGTGATCTCCTCCTACATGCTGGCCAACGAAGTGGCCCTGCGCCGCGGCATCATGCTGTCCTTCGTCTCGGCATTCCTCCAGGGCCTGACCGCCGTCGTCCTGATGACGCTCGTCTTCCTGGTGCTGCGCGGCACCTCGATCTCCATGACCAACGCGACCTGGTTCCTCGAGACGGCGAGCTACGCCCTGATCGCGGCTTTCGGCGCCTGGCTGCTGTGGCGCAAGCTCAGGTCGATGGGCTTCGGGCGGGCCGGCGCGGTGCATGGGCACAGCCTGTCGGCGGCGCATGCCCACGCGCATGACCATCACCAGCATGACCATGCGACCTGTGGGCACGACCATCACGGCCACGCGCATCACCATGACCATCACCACGCCGAGGGCGAGGTCTGCTCTTCCTGCGGCCACTCGCATGCTCCTGATCCGAAGCTGCTCGGCGGCAAGGACTTCGACTGGAGGGCGGCGTGGTCGGCGGTCGCCGCCGTCGGCATCCGCCCCTGCTCGGGGGCGCTGATCGTGCTTTCCTTCGCCTTCCTCAACGGCCTCTGGGCCGGTGGCATCCTTTCAGTATTTGCCATGGCGCTGGGCACTGCGATCACTGTTTCGGCGCTCGCCACGCTGGCGGTGACAGCCAAGAACTGGGCGGTGGCTGCCGCCGGCGACGGCCGCGCCGGCAACCGCGTCCACAATGCCATCGAGATCGGCGGCGCGGCACTCGTGATGCTGCTCGGGCTGGTGCTCCTGGCGGCGAGCCTCAAGGCCTGAGCCGCGGACCTCGCTGCCCTAACCTCCCAAGACACAAAAAGCCGCCCCAGAACCGTCGCTCCGGGGCGGAATTCGGGTCAGTCTTGGGATGGCGAATTCACATGGTGGTCTTCTTCGTCGTGGGAGCGGCCGTGCCGGCAGGCGCCGTCTTCTGATGCTTCTTCTTGTGGGTCGGCTTCTTATGCGACACCTTCTTGACGGGCTGCTTAGTGGTTCCGCTGGCTGGATACTGGGTGGTCGCGGCCGCGGCGCCGGCGGCATTGGCTGCGCTGGCGGTAAGCACCGGCGCGGAGAATGCCATCGCGACTGCGAGGCCGAGGGCGGTCAGGAGGGGCTTGTTGGCGGTCATGGTCTGGTCCTTTCTGCGAGTGGGCCTGGTTTGACGGTTACCGGTCAGGGTTCGACCGGCTGCACTCCAAGCATCTTCAGCGCTGTCGCGTAGGTGCGAATCCCCTGGGCCTGGCGGTTGCCGGCACAGAATTTCAACGCCTTCTTCTGAAGAGCCTTTGCCTCGGCGGCCCGTTTTGCCTCGGCGTGATCGGAGATTGCCTCGGTAAGCTGCTGCTGCAGGCTGTTGCACCGGTCCATGCGGGTGATGGTCCGCGTCGCCGTCATTCCGACGCTGGCGGCACCGAGCGAAAGCCCCGCGAGCAGAACGATCGTCGAACTGGTCACAAACTTCCGCATGGCGATCCGAGACCTCAACCTGAGCAGCGAGGCAGTTTTGACGGATAGCCTTGTCGCCTGTTTTTCCCGACTGCAGAGTTTTGTTTCCCGATTGTAACTGCGCACCGCCGCTGCAGTTTTTGCCGGCTGATCGCGCATCGCCGACCTTATTTTGCCAAGGTCCGGGCGGATGCCTTGCCGAGCAGACGCGAGGCCCAAGACATTGAAGACCGACGCCCACATTCTGATCGTCGACGACGACAAGGAAATCCGCGACCTGCTGCAGGAGTTCTTCCAGAAGCACGGCATGCGGGTATCGGCCGCCCGCGACGAGGATGAGATGAAGGCCGCCCTGCGGCGCATGCCCGTCGACCTCATCATTCTCGACGTCATGCTGCCGGGCAAAAGCGGCCTCGATATCTGCCGCGACCTGCGCACGCACTCGAAGGTGCCGATCATCATGTTGACGGCGGTGACCGAGACGATCGATCGGGTGGTCGGGCTCGAGATGGGTGCGGACGACTATGTGCCCAAGCCATTCGACCCGCGGGAACTGCTGGCGCGCACGCGCGCCGTGCTGCGCCGCCCCACCAACGGCAGCGGAGCGGCGCACCGCGCGGTCCCGCAAATCTTCAAGTTCGCCGGCTGGACCCTCGATGCCTCACGCCGCCGCCTGGTCGGGCCAGACGGGGTGCGCGTCGAACTGACCACCGCAGAGTTCAACCTGCTCCACACGCTTGCCAGGAGCGCGCAGCGCGTACTGAGCCGCGAGCAACTGGTAGAGCTCTCCAACCAGAATGGCGACTACAGCTACGACCGCAGCGTCGACATCCTGGTGAGCCGCCTGCGCCGCAAGATGGACGACGACCCGCGCGCGCCGAAGCTGGTCCTGACCGTCCGCGGCGGCGGCTACCAGTTCGTACCCGAGGTGGTGGCCGAATGAGATGGTTGCTGCCAAGGTCGCTGCCGGCCTGGGTGCTGCTGATCGTCATCGCCGGCCTGCTCGCCATCCAGGTTTCGACGCTCTCGATCGTGGCGCGCGATCGCGTTGCCTCCAACAACGTGCTCGACCTGCTGCGCCTGAGCGACAGGGCCCTGTCGCTCACCAAGCTGTTGTACGCGGAGAACCCGGCAAGCCGGGCTCGCATCGCGGCCGGGCTTTCGGTAGCGCCGCATGTGCTCACGACCTCCGACGTCTCCGCGATCACCTCGTCCATACCCGTGGACGACGAGATGGCAGAGCTCGAGGACATCATCGTTGGCCGGCTTGCCAAATATGGCGTCGAGGAAGCCCGCGTGCGGCGCGAAACCGCGCATGGGGCCCCGGCGGAGCAGGCGGTCGAGCCGAGCAACGACATGGGGAGCGTCGAGCGCGAGCTGGTGGACCTGTCGTCCGACTTCACCAGCGCCGACACCTTCGTCGCCTCGATCGAGTTCAAGGACGGCCAGTGGCTCAACTTCACCATGAAGGCGACGCCGGTGAGCCCGGTCCTCGACACAGGCAGCCTGCCCCTGTTCGGCTCAGCCGCAGCACTCGTCGTGCTTTTGTCGATCTGGGCTCTGCGGCGCCTGACGGCCCCCTATCGCGCCCTCGAAAGCGCTGTCGGCCGGATCGGCGACGACCTCAAGAGCCCGCCCTTGGCCGAGCGAGGCAGCAGCGAATACAAGTCCGCCGCACGCGCGGTGAACACCATGCAGGCCCGGCTGCGCGAGTATGTCGAGGACCGCGAACTGCTGGCCGCCGCCCTCGCCCACGACCTCAGGACGCCGCTCACGCGGATCAGGCTGCGGCTGGAGCTGCTGCGCAACTCTCCGCTGCGCAATTCGCTGATGCAGAACCTGGCCGATATCGAGGCCATCTCGTCCTCGGTGCTGGATTTCGCCACCTACGAGGCCAGGGACGATGCCGCCGAGCGCATCGACTTCTGGTCGCTGGTCGCTGCCGTCGCTGACGGCAACGACCAGGTGGCCTTCGAAGGCGCGCGCAGCCACGCGCGCGGGCTCATCTGCCTGGGCGAGCCTGTCGCCCTGCGCCGCTGCATCGGCAATCTGGTCGACAACGCCGTCAAGTACGGCGGCGGGGCGCGTCTCGCACTGTCGCGCGACGACCGGCACATCCTGCTCACCATAGACGACGACGGACCGGGCATCCCCGCTGCGCAGCTCGAGGCCATGTTCCGGCCATTCAACAGGGTAGAGGGTTCGCGCAACCGCGAGACCGGCGGCTTCGGGCTCGGCCTGACCATCGCCCGCAACATCGCGCGGCGCTTCGGTGGCGACGTGAGCTTGGAGAACAGGGCCGGCGGCGGCCTGCGCGCCAGCCTGATCATTCCGCTGGCAGCACCGCCTCAGCCGAAAGCTGCGGAGTAGCCTAGGCGAGCTCGTCCTCGATGTGCGCCCGGATGATGTCGTCGAAGTTCTGCTCCGCGCGAAATCCGAGCGCATGGGCCCGCTCGGCCGAAAAGCGCGTCGGCCAGTTCTGAACGATCGCCCAGACTGCCTCGTCCGGCGCCTCGCGGATCAGCCGCACGGGCCCCTCGCCCGCGACCCGGCGCAACGCCTCGATCTGCTCGCCGACAGTGACGGCTACGCCCGGCATGGTGAGATTGCGGCGCGGACCAACCTTGCCACCGTCGATTTCGGCTGCATGGATGAGGAACCCGACCGCCGAGCGCGGGCTGGCATGGGTGTGCAGCACCGAGCGCGGCACCGGCAGCAGCGCTTCCTGTCCCGCGAGCGGCTCGCGGATGATGCCGGAAAAGAAGCTCGACGCCGCCTTGTTGGGCTTGCCCGGCCGGACGCAGATGGTTGGAAGGCGGATGCCGATGCCGTCGAAGAAGCCGCGGCGGGTATAGTCCGCCAGCAGCGCCTCGCCGATCAGCTTCTGGGGGTGCCGTAGGAGGTCAGCGGCGTCGGGTGGAAGTCGTCCGGGATGACCTCCGGGAACGGCGCGCCGAAGACGGCGATGGACGAGGTGAAGACCACGCGCGGCGCATACCCGGCAAGCCGCACCGCATCGAACAGGGCGCGCGTGCCGTCGAGGTTGACCTGGTAGCCGAGGTCGAAATTCGCCTCCGCCTCGCCCGAGACGATGCCTGCGAGGTGGAACACGACGTCGGGCCATTCGGCGACCAGCGCTTCGGCCGCGCCGGCACCGGCGAGGTCACCTGTAAGCGACCGTACGGCGACGCCGGCCAAATCGGGTGCCGGCGGCGGAACGATGTCGTGAAGGTCGAGCGAGGCAATGCGCCTGCCGGCGAGCGTGCCGTCGGCAGCGAGGCGGGCGGTGAGTTTGCGGCCGATCATCCCGGCCGCCCCGGTGATCAGCACGCGCATGTCAGTTGCCCTTGTTGCGCTGGCTGCGTCCGCGCAGCCAGAAGACACCGAAGAAGGCCAGGACGAACAGCACGGCAATGGCGCCGGCCGCGACCGTGGAATAGTTGCCGACGGCGAGCATGATCTTGGGCATCAGGAACGCCAGCACGCCGAAGATGATCATGAACCAGAGGGCGGCGATTGCCGCGTTGCGTGTATTCGTGTCCATCGGCGAATGGCCCTGCCTATGCATTGTCGCGGATTCCCATCGGATCCGGCATGTCAATTTGTGTCTCTGTCCGGTGTCGTAACACCAACCCTGCATTTGCATGCGCGAAGCAGCGGGTAATGGCAAGCCTCGGACGCGTCCAGAGGCCCGGAGATGCACCCCTTGAGGCAGCATGCCGCGTCCCGCACCTGCTCAGGCGCCCAGCTCGTTACGGATATCCTCGAGCCGGCGTCGCTGCTGGCCGGTGGCATCGAAGTTCGCCGGATCGAGCCAGGTTTCGTAGGCACGCCTGAGCGCCGGCCACTCCTTATCGATGATCGAATACCAGGCGGTATCGCGGTTCTCGCCCTTGACGATCATGTGCTGGCGGAAGATGCCCTCGAACTTGAAGCCGAACCGTTCCGCCGCGCGCTTCGACGGCTCGTTGCGGTTGTTGCACTTCCACTCGTAGCGCCGGTAGCCGAGATCGTCGAAGGCGTATTTGGCGAACAGGAACTGCGCCTCGGTCGCCGCCGGCTTGCGCGAGATCACCGGTCCCCAATAGATGTTGCCGATCTCGATCACGCCATAGGCCGGATCGATACGCATCAGCGTCTGCCGGCCGGCGACCTTGCCGCTGGTCTTGTCGATGACCGTGAAGAACAGCGGATCCTCGCTGGCTTCCACCTTGTCCAGCCACGGCTGGAAGGCGGCGCGGCTCTCGGGCGGATAATCGGGCAGCCAGGCGAAGCGGCCATCCACATCAGGCACGGAAGACGCCTCGTACAGTCCGTCGCCATGCCTGGCCGCGTTGAGCGGCTCGAGGCGGACATAGCGTCCTTCCAGCACCTTGCGCTCCGGGCGCGGGCGCGGCTGCCAGTTCTTCAGATCTTCCGACACCTGGGGCTCCAATCCGTTTGACTTTTAGCGAAGGACGCTCACAAAAACGCTCGCCGACAGAAAGAACCACAGGGACGGGAAAAATGCTCCACACGATTGCCGCCTTCGACCGGCTCGGCGAGGAAAATGCCTTCGCGGTGCTCGCCCGGGCCACAGCGCTGGCCCAACAGGGACGCGATATCGTCAACCTCGGCATAGGCCAGCCTGACTTCAAGACGCCAGGGCACATCGTCGAGGCGGCGATCCAGGCGCTGCGGGACGGTCACCATGGCTACACGCCCGCCAACGGGCTGCTCGCCACCCGCGAGGCTGTCGTGCGCCGCACGCTTGCCACCACCGGCGTCGAGGTATCGCCCGAGACCGTGATGATCCTGCCGGGCGGCAAGCCTACCATGTTCGCCGCGATCCTGATGTTCGGCGAGCCCGGTGCCGAGATCCTCTATCCGGATCCCGGCTTTCCCATCTACCGCTCGATGATCGAGTTCACCGGCGCGACGCCCGTGCCGGTGCCGATCCGCGAGCAGAACGGTTTTGCCTTCTCCGCCGAGGAGACGCTGGCGCTGATCACGCCTAGGACCAGGCTTCTCATCCTCAACTCGCCCGCCAACCCGACAGGCGGCGTCACGCCGCGCGCCGAGGTCGAGAAGCTGGTCAAGGGGCTCGAGGCGTATCCGCACGTCGCCATCCTCTCCGACGAGATCTACGACGTCATGACCTATGACGGCGAAACCCACTGCTCGCTGCTCGGCTTCACCGAGATCCGCGACCGGCTGATCGTGCTCAACGGCTGGTCGAAGACCTGGGCGATGACCGGCTGGCGCATGGGCTGGTCGATCTGGCCGAACGGCGACAAGGGTGCGCACCTCTACGACAAGGTACGCAAGCTGGCGGTCAATTGCTGGTCCTGCGTCAACGCGCCGAGCCAATATGCCGGCATTGCCGCGATCGATGGCCCGCAGGACGAGGTGGAGGCGATGATGCGGGCTTTCGATCGCCGCCGCCGGCTGGTGGTCGAGGGATTGAATGCGCTGCCCGGCGTTTCCTGCATCACGCCGAAGGGCGCCTTCTATGCCTTTCCCAACGTGTCGAAAACCGGCTGGAAGGCGAAGAAACTCGCCTCGGCGCTGCTCGAGGACGCTGGCGTGGCACTGATCGGCGGCCCCGATTTCGGCATCCTCGGCGAAGGCTATATCAGGCTCTCCTACGCCAATTCGGAGGAGAACATCCAGCGCGCCCTCGAACGCATCGCGGCGTTCCTGGCCAAGGGGTGACAACCCGCGAGACCTGCGAAGGAAGCATCAACTTGAAACGCGTTGCCCGGCACCGGGATACGCGCCGGGAGGAGTGACATGTTTTACGCGATCCTTGCCTATCACGTCGAACAGACGATCCAGAAGATGACGCCGCAGGAGGACGCGGCGCTGATGAAGGATCTCCTGGAGATCAACGAGCGCCTCTACCGCGAAGGCGCGCTCGGCCCGGCCGCGCGTCTCGACGAGACGCGGACCGCCTGCACCCTGCGCGGCCCCGGCGACGGCATCGTCGTCGACGGGCCTTTTGCCGAAACCAAGGAACAGTTGCTCGGCCTCTATGTCGTGGACTGCGCCACGCGCGAGGATGCCGTCGCCATCGCGCGCGACCTTCGCCGGGTCAATCCGAGCGCCGTCTACGAGATCAGGCCGATCGTACTCTTCCGGCCCGGCGTGGCTCTTTCCGGCACGTAGGCCCGGAGCCGTTGCCGACGGCATTAGAGCGCCGCGCGTCCTTCTGGACGCGCAAAGGACGCTCTAACACTTTGATTTGGCGCATGATCCTTTCCGAAAATCGATTCCGGTTTTCGGGTTCATGCGCTAGCCGCGGCCGACGAACGGCATCTTCGTCGCCATCACGGTCATGAACAGCACGTTGGCATCCAGCGGCAGGCCGGCCATGTGGACGACCGCGTCGGCCACATGCTGGACGTCCATCACCGCCTCGGCGGCCACCGAGCCGTTGGCCTGTGGCACGCCGACCGTCATCGGCTGCGCCATCTCGGTCAGCGCGTTGCCGATGTCGATCTGGCCGCAGGCTATGTCATAGGGCCTGCCGTCCAGCGCCAGCGTCTTGGTCAGGCCCGTTATGGCATGCTTGGTGGCTGTGTATGGCACCGAACCCGGGCGCGGCGCATAGGCCGACACCGAGCCATTGTTGATGATGCGACCGCCCATCGGCCGTTGCTTGCGCATGGCCCCGAACGCCGCGCGTGCGCACAGGAACGAACCGGTGAGGTTGACGCCGACCACATCGTTCCACACTTCGACTGGGATCTCGTCGACCGTCGTCGACTTGTAGCTCATCCCGGCATTGTTGAAGAGCAGATCGACGCGGCCGAAAGCGGCCAGCACCGTCTCGAACAGGTCGTCCACCCGGTCGGCCTTGCTGATGTCGCAGGCGACCGCGAGCGCCCGCGCCTGCGTATGGCCCACCTCGGCGACCGCTTCCGCCACCGCCTGGTCGAGCACGGATTTGCGGCGGCCGCAGAACACCGTGTTCCAGCCCGCCTTGAGCAGCGCCGTGGCGACGCTCCTGCCGATGCCCGTGCCCGCGCCGGTGACGACGGCTGTCCGTTCAACTGTCATCGAGATTCTCTCCCCGTGCATGTCCAAAACATTCGACGTCATCCGGCTACGGGATGAAAGGTCGAGGCAGTAAATGCAGGTGACGAGGGAGATGGCAAGCCGGATGCCTGGAGCATCGGACCGAAAAGTGTGCCCGGTTTTCGGATTGTTCCGGCGCTCGATCAAAGTGTTGGAGCGTCCCTTGTGCGTCCAGTTGGCCGCACGGCGTTTCAAGGGCCGCTTCCGACAAAAAGGGCGGTCATTGGCGACCGCCCTCATCTGAACCGGGCTTGGGAGGAGGAAAGCCGATCCGACTGTTAGAATCATGCGCTTCCGAGGTTAACGAATGGTTAACGCCCAAAAGTCCCGCTCCACCGAAAAAGGCTACCAGCGCGGATTGGGCGCGGTTCCCGCCTTCGCGGCGGGCACCTTGGCCGCGGAAACCGTCGCCTCGACATGGTCGACCAGCGCATCCGGCAGGCCGAGTCGCCCCGCCAGCAGGTCGAGATAGCCGCGCTCGGCGCGTGTGTCGGGATCGATGGTGAGTCGCGACGCCGTGTAGAGTTCGAGCTTCTGCGCTTCGGTGTGGGCGGCCGCCACCAGTTCGTCCAGGTCGAGCGGCCGCTCCAGTTCCGCCATCAGGAATTTCTCCGCCTCCGGCCCGATCCCCGAAAGGCTGAGCTTGTCGGCGATCTTCTTGCGCTCGTCGGCGTCGACATGGCCGTCCGCCTTGGCCGCTGAGATCATCGCGCGCACCAGCGTCAGCGTGAACGCGTCCTCGCCCTGCGGCGCCTGCGAGGGATGAAAGCCGGTGTCGGCGGGCGGCGGCAGCAGTTCAGGCTCGCCGGCCGGTGCCTGGGCCGGCACGGCGCCGTTCTTGTAGTTCTGGTAGGCCTTGTAGGCGAGACCGCCGATCGCGGCGAGGCCGCCGAGCCTGATCGCGGTGCCGGTGACCTGGCGTCCCGCGCCGGTTCCGAGCAGCACGGCGGCAATGGCGCCGGCGGCAAGAGGATTGTCCTTGGCCATCTGCACCGCCTGCCCCGCCTTGTCGCGCACGGTGGCGTCGGTTCCGGGGATTTGCGAGCCAAGCAGATCGTCGAGGAGCTTCTTGGGGTCGAGCATCAATGTCTCCAGAATTGGCCCGGCCGAACGGGCTGGTTGCGAACGTCGAAGACGTAGGTCCCGAACCCCGACATTACAATGACAGGACGGACGGCGTGGCGTGCCCCTTTCGGAACGTTCCGACCCACCCGATCGTCAAGCGCGATCCAGGGCATTCCTCGCCTGGCGCGGCATCCATCGAAAGCCCGCATTCATCACGGGCTTGCGACGCAACCGAAAAACTCCGCGACGTCGGTAGGAGATCGTTCGTCCCAGGCTTGCCGGTCGCTGGCTATCATATGACAGGACCGTAGGCGCTTCCGCACACGTCGGGCGACAACGCGGGGGGCGGCGTATCCGCCGACCGTCACCCAGGTGGCGACAGCCGGAGATCTTAGCCGGACAGTGTTCATGAACCTGTCATGCGCCCCTGCATATTCTTGTACGTCCGCAGGGTTGCGAAACGAAAGGCACTCCGATGAAAAGGCATGTTTTGGCACTGGCAGCGGGCACGCTGGCAGCGTTTTCGTCTGGCACATTGTCGACTTCCGGCGCTACGGCGGCACCCTACAAGCACGTGCTGCTCATCAGCGTCGACGGTCTTCACGCTCTCGACCTGGCAAACTATGCCGCCAGGAATCCGGCGAGTTCCCTGGCCGCGCTTGTCCACACCGGCATTTTCTATCCGAACGCGCTCACCAGCGCGCCTTCCGATTCGTTCCCGGGCTTTGTGGCGCAAGTGACCGGCGGTACGCCGAAATCAACTGGCGTGTTCTATGATGACAGTTACGACCGCACCTACTTCGCGCCGGCTTCCGATTGCAAGGGGCTGCCGGGTGCCGAGGTGGCGTTTGCCGAGAACATCGATGTCGATTCGACACGCCTTGACGCCGGTGGCAAGCCGGGCGATTTCCGCAGCCAGATCGACCCGGCAAAGCTGCCGATGACCCTGATCAACGGCAAGTGCTCCGTCGTCTATCCGCATGATTTCGTACGCGTGAACAATGTCTTTGAGATCGTGCGGGCTCATGGCGGCCGCACGGCCTGGTCCGACAAGCATCCAGCCTATGAATGGCTGAACGGTCCTTCCGGCAAGGGCGTCGACGACCTCTATGCGCTGGAGCAGGACAGCCTCATTCCCGGAACGAAGGTGAAGACGACGGGCAGCTTCAAGGCCGAACAGGCCTTCGACGAGGCGCGCGTCAAGGCCGTGATAAACGAGATCAAGGGCCTCGACAGCACCGGTTCGCATCCCGCTCCGGTTCCTGAGCTTTTCGGCATGAACTTCCAGGCGGTGAGCGTCGGCCAGAAGCTGCCCAAGGCTGGCCCAGGCGATGAACAGGGCCTGGTCGGCGGCTATCTGGACGCCAGCGGCTCGCCGACCAATGGCCTCGCCGGTCAACTCGCCTATGTCGATGGCGCGCTCGGCGAACTGATCGCCGCGCTCAGGGATAACCGCCTCGCCGATTCCACCTTGATCATACTTGCCTCGAAGCATGGCCAATCGCCCATCGACCCGGCGACGTTCCAGCCGCTGGACGACGATCCCTATACGAAGACGCCGGGCTATGCCTTCCACATAGCCGACGACGCCGCGCTGATCTGGCTCAAACCGCAAGACCGGACCAAGAACCTCGCCGCGGCGCAAGACTATCTCGAAAAGTCGAGCAAGGCCGAAGGCATTGCCCAGATCCAAACGCCGAACGCTCTCGCGCTGGCCTATCAGGACCCGGCTACAGACAGCCGTACACCGGACTTCATAGCGACGGTCAATCCGGGCGTGGTCTATACTTCCGGTTCGAAAATAGCGGAGCACGGCGGCGCCAACGCCAATGATCGCAACGTGGCATTGCTGATCAGCAGTCCCTCGATCGAGCCGAGATCGGTGCCGGCACTGGTACAGACGGCGCAGGTAGCACCCACCATCCTGCGTGCCCTGGGCTATGACGCCAGCGAATTGCAGGCCGTGAAGCTGGAGGGTACCCAGGACCTGCCGGCGATACCGTTCTGAAACTCGAGCCACGCGATTTCACAATCAGCCGCCGGCCATGCCTGGCGGCTGATTTTTTCGCGGACATCAGCGCCGGCAGGCGCGACCGCTTCGAAAATTGATTACCGGTGCATGACATGGGGGCCGGGCGCGATTGCGTCGCATGGATGCGGTCGACGAAGGTACCAGGAGCGATGCTCAGGAACCGATATGCGGCGCCTCGCCGCGCGAGCGCGCCAGCTCGACCTGGCGGTGCCGTTCCGCGTAGCGCGCGCGGTCCCCGTCGCTGCGTTCCTCGACGCAATGCGGGCACGACACGCCCTCGATATATGCGGGCGAAGCGCGATCCCGCGGCGTCAGTGGGCGACGGCAGGCGCGGCACAGCTCGGCCTCGCCCTCGGCCAGCCCGTGCGATACCGACACACGCTCGTCGAAGACGAAGCACTCGCCCTGCCACAGGCTCTGCTCCGCCGGCACATCTTCCAGATATTTGAGGATCCCGCCCTTGAGATGGAACACGTCGTCGAAGCCGAGCGAGCGGACATAGGCAGTCGCCTTCTCGCAACGGATGCCGCCGGTGCAGAACATGGCGATCTTCTTGCCGTCGAGTTCGGCGCGGTGCTGCTCCACCCAGGCTGGAAATTCGCGGAAGCTGCTCGTCGCCGGGTCGACCGCGCCGGCGAAAGTGCCGAGCGCCACCTCGTAGTCGTTGCGCGTGTCGATGACGATGGTGTCGGCATCGGAGATCAGCGCGTTCCACTCGGACGGCGCGACATAGGTGCCGACGCTGTTGGTCGGGTCGATGTTCTCGACCCCCATGGTGACGATCTCGCGCTTCAGCCGCACCTTCATGCGGTGGAACGGCATTTGCGCGGCGCTGCTGTACTTCACCTCAAGCCCGGCCAGCCCCTCGATCGCCTGGAGATGGTCGATCAGGACCGGGATCGCCTCCTCGCTGCCGGCGACGGTGCCGTTGATGCCTTCATGCGCAAGCAGCAGCGTGCCCTTGATGCCATGTCCGCAACAGAAAGCGGCGAGCGGCGCGCGCAATGCCTCGAAGTCGTCGAGCCGGGCGAATTTGTAAAGCGCGGCGACGCGGAACGGTCGAGCCTGGGTTGCGGTTGTCATGCCCATGCCACTAGACCGTGGTGGAAGGCGTTTCAAGACCGTGCCGGCATGACGGCCTTGTCCCCACGTCGCTCCAACCCGCGTGACATCGCGACACGCCCGCTTTCGTGGACTTGGGGTACCCCTTCTGCTAATCGGTTGAAATCAATCCCGTCGAGAGAAAAGCGAATGACCAGCAAGACCGAGAAACTCCTGTCGCTCCTCGATGGCCAGCCGGTCATCCCCGTTCTCAAGATCGCCAATGTGGCTGACGCCGTGCCGCTGGCCCGCGCGCTGGCGCGCGGCGGCCTGCCGGCGATAGAGATCACGCTGCGGACCGCCTCGGCGCTGGAAGCGATCAGGCAGGTGGCTGCCGAGGTCGAGGAGGCTATTGTTGGCGCGGGCACCATTCTCGATGCCGCGCAGTTCGAGAAGGCCGCCGCTGCCGGCTCGCGCTTCATCGTCAGCCCCGGCATCACGCGCGAGCTGCTCAGCGCGGCCGACGACAGCAATGTTCCCTTGCTTCCTGGCGCTATAACGCCCAGCGAGATCATGGCCGCGCGGGAAGCCGGCCTGCGCTTCCTGAAGTTCTTCCCGGCAGAGCAATCAGGCGGTATCGCCTCGCTGAAGGCCTTCGCCTCGCCGCTCGCCGACGTGAAGTTCTGCCCGACGGGCGGCATCTCCGGCAAGAACGCCGCCGACTATCTCGCCCTGTCCAACGTGATCTGCATCGGCGGCTCGTGGGTAGCGCCGGACGAACTGGTCAAGGCCGGCAAGTGGGACGAGATCGAGGCCCTGGCGCGGGCGGCGAGCACGCTGCGCAAATAGCCGTCGCCAGACGTCAAAGGGGCCGGCTGGCTCGCGCCGACCGGCCCAGGCCATCAGGCGCGCTTACCTGCAGACCTTGACCTTTTCGACAACCTTGTGGTGGTGCCGCCAATGCGTGACCAGCTTGGTGACGCAGTGATGCCTGCCATGTTTGACGACAATGGTCTCGGCCTGGGACGGAGCGACGCCAGCCGATGCGGCAACGAGCGTCAGCACCGACGCCAAAAGTATGTTTTTCATGGATTTCCCCGTTTGAGTGAACGGGGATGAAACGGACCGGCAGCGGCGCGGGTTCCTGCATCACGGCAATGTCAGGACATCGTGACAGAAGCAGCGAACGCTTTACGTGGCCTTCGAATCCACGGCACGAAAAAAGCCGCGTCGGTCGCCCGGCGCGGCTTGATCTGACGTCGGCCGGCCGCCCGATCAGTTGGCCGGGAAGCGAGCGACCGAGAGGAACTTGACCGCGTTTCCGCTGAAGCGGTTGGCGTCCGGCACCTGGTTGTCCGGTTGGAAGCCGGCCGTATAGACCTCGCTCGGCCGCGTGTGCACGGCGTTGTAGGCGTAACGCGGCGCGGTGGTCGGGCTGGAAACCGTCGAGATGGTTTCGCCGCTGGCGAGCGCCCAGCGGGCGGCCTGCGGCGCAGCCGCAACCACCATCGGCTTCGCCTCGGGCTTGAGGTCGCGGGCGGTCGGCTTGGCCTCCTTGCGCGTCGTCTTCACGCCAGCGCCGATCGCGGCGGCAGGATCGGATCCGGCGGGCCTGGCAACGACCGCCTGGCGCGGCGAGGCGGCATCGACACCCGAAGGATCGCTGAAGGCGGAACGCGGCGGCTGCGAGAGCGACGCGACCTGATAGTCGCCATTGGCGGGCTCGGCCTGGCTGGCGGGATCGACCTGCGCATTGGCCTCGTCGAGCACTGCCTTGACCTCGTCGTGGCGCGCCGGATCAGGCCGCGCCGTCGGCAAGACCGAGAACGCGTCGGAGGCAGTCTTCCTGTCTGGCGTCTCGGCCAGCGCCAGGAGAACATCCTTGGACGGTTCCTTGCCCTGCTTCTGGGCCAGATCGGCCGGAAGCGAGCGGTCGGGACGCCAGGTCGGCAGCGGAATGTTGTTCATCGCCACCTGCGGGGCATCCGCTGGCGCGGTGTCATCCGTCGCCGATTTGTCGGCCGTGGCGAACGGTACGTCCGACGGCACGGGCGCGCTGGCAGGCTGCTTCGCCGCCGACGCGTCGGCCATGGCGAACGGAACGTTGTCAGGCGTCGTGGCGCCAACATCGACCTTCGGGCGCGGCGCAAAGCCAGGCACCGGGATGCTGCGCGCCGGCAGCGCCGCGATGATCGTCTCAGGCGTGTCCTTCACCGGCTCCGGCGCGGCATCGGCCTCGGCGATCTGCGGGATCTCGGCGCGCTTGGCGTTCTCCGGCGCCACGATGGCTATGCTCGGCTGGTTGTTGCTCTTGGCGTTCGAAAGCAGCGGCTTGACGGGCTTGGCCTTGGCGGCCGGGACATCCGACGCGACGTCGGCGCTGTCGTCGGCCTCGTCGGCCCCGCCGCCACCGAAGAACGCGGCAAGCAGGCCACCGGAGCGCTTGGTCGAGCCGCCGGCGCTGGCCAGTTCGATGTTCGGCGTGCCGGAGCCCTTGCGGGCCTTGTAGGAGGCCAGCGCCTGGTCATAGCCAGGCAAAGGACGGCCGTCGTTCGGCACATGCAGCGTCTTGCCATTGGGGAACAGGCTGACCAGTTCCTGGCGGCTGATGCCCGGCCAATGGCGCACATTGCCGACATCCATATGGACGAAGGGCGAACCGGAAGACGGATAATAACCGACGCCACCGCCCTGCATCTTGAGGCCGATGTTGCGCAGCTTCTTCAGCGGCACGCCGGGAATGTAGAAGTCCATCGCCTTGCCCAGCATGTGCTGGCTTTCCTTGGCGACACCACGGCTGCGGCTGCGCAGCATCGAGTTCGTCGCCGGCGAACGGTAGCCGCAGACCACCTGGATATAATCGGTGGCGCCGCTCTCGCGGTAAGCTTCCCACACGAGATCCAGGAGGCGCGGGTCCATCTTGGTCGGCTCGTTGCGACGCCAGTCGCGCAGGATGATGTTGATCTTGCGCAGGCCTTCGGGATCGTAGCGGCCATTGCGCTTGTAGACGATCTCGGCCTTCTCATGCGTATGCAGGTGATAGAGCTTGAGCGAACGCACCTCTGCGCGCGCGCCCGTCGCAGCGGCGGCAACAAAGCCGAAAGCAACGATCACCGCCGCCAGCCATTTCGGCCAGGTGCCCATGTGATCGTGCCGCCTGTTTGTGTGTCGTTCGATTCTGTTCAAATCAAAAGGCCCTGCAGGCTGCCGTTTGTCCCCGGATTTGCCCAAACGGATGTGGTGTGACTCACATCCGAATATCCATCCTAATGGTTAATCATCGCTTATTGAAGCCGAAATGCGGTAACACCGTGGCGATATCCCGTCAAAAATGGTTCACGGGGTTTCTTGGTAAACCGCTGGTTTAGATCATGATTTCGGCGTTTACCGCGGACACGATCTGTTACCGTCTGCCTCAATCCGTGAACATCGAACGGATGCCGAGATCTTCGCCTCGCGCCCTGGCCGAGCCACGCAAATGCATTTAGCAACAGCAAGCTTTTGCCGGGCTTGCGCTCGGGACACAATCCCGAGAATCGCTGGACTTCTGCAAAGGATCAGGTGTGAAAACAAAGCCTTGGCGAGGAGTGGCCAACTCGCTTCGAGTCGGCTCCACGCCTAGGAAGCCAGCCTGTCGATCCGTCCGGTTTCGGGGTCGATGCCGTATTCCTTGAGCTTTCTGTAGAGCGTCGACCGGCCGATGCCGAGCCGGCGGGCCACCTCGCTCATCTGGCCGTTGTAATGGTCGATGGCCAGCTTGATCATCTCCAGCTCGACATCGGCGAGTGCCCTGACATTGCCACGTTCGTCGAGCGCCCGCAGCATGCCCGGACGGAGAGCAGGCAAGGCTGCCGGATCGACCTCGGCGACCATCCCTTCCCCTGCCGGCAGCGGCTCGGGCAAGGCAAGGTCGGCATCGAGGTCGATGGTGCCCTCCACCTGCGCCCGGATCTGCGGAAACTCCTCTTCGGTCAGCACCTCGCCGTCGCATAGGACGGAGGCGCGAAACACGGCGTTTTCGAGCTGCCGGATGTTGCCGGGCCAGTCGTAAGCCTGCAGCATGGCAAGGGCCGTCGCCGAGATGCCGCGCAGACGGCGCGACGGGTCGGCCGGAGCCACCTTGTCCATGAAATGCCGCACGAGATGCGGAATGTCGTCGCGCCGGTCGCGCAACGGCGGCACGAAGATCGGATAGACATTGAGGCGGTAGAACAGGTCCTCGCGGAACCTGCCGTCCTTGACCTGCTGCAGCAGGTCGCGATGCGTGGCGGAGATCAGCCGGATGTCGACCTTGACGGTTGCGCGGCCGCCGACCGGGTCGACCTCGCCCTCCTGCACGGCGCGCAGCAGCTTGACCTGCACGTCGAGCGGCAGGTCGCCGATCTCGTCGAGGAAGAGCGTGCCCGCATTCGCCTCGACGAACTTGCCGGCATGTTTTTCCGTGGCGCCGGTGAAGGATCCCTTCTCGTGACCGAACAGGATCGATTCGACCAGATTGTCGGGAATGGCGCCGCAATTGACGGTGACGAACGGCTTCGAACGGCGCTCGCCGCTGCCCTGGATCGCCCGCGCGACCAACTCCTTGCCGACGCCGGACTCGCCCTCGATCAGGATCGGGATGTTGGACGCCGCCGCCTTCTGTCCGAGGCGGATGACCTTGTCCATCGCCGGACTATGGGTGATCAGGTCCCTGAAGGTGAGATGGCCGCCGCGCCGCCGCGCGCTGCGCTTGAACTCGCCCTCGACCGCCTCGACCTTCAGCGCGTTGGCGATCGACGTCTGCAGCTTGTCCGGAGACGCCGGTTTGACGACGAAGTCGAAGGCGCCATGCCGCATCGCCAGCACCACCGTTTCGATGCCGCCCTGCGCCGTCTGCACGATAACAGGCACTTCGAGGCCGCGCTCGCGCATCGCCTTCAGCACGCCGATGCCGTCGATGTCGGGCATGGAGAGATCGAGGATCACCAGCGAAATCTCGCGCCGCCCCTCCAGCGCCTCCAGGCCGGCACGGCCGCCATCGGCGACGATCGCGGTATGGCCGAATTTCGTCACCGTCGCCTCGAGCAGCCTGCGCTGCACGGGATCGTCATCGACTATGAGTATGGAACCTGTCATGACTGATTGAACGACGCCCCGCCCAAGGAAATCCGCCTGTGGATCATCTTGGCACAGGGTTCTAAACAAGGTTTCAAAAAACCCGGTGAACGAATTCCTTAGGATTTGACCGGCCGGCTTTGATTCTCCCCGCCCCTGATTCTGGAAGGTATGGCAATGCGCATTTCTCTTGGTCGTCGACAGCTTTCGGCGGCGCCGTCCGGGCAGGGCGCGACCGAGCTCGGCGACCTGCCGGAATGGAACCTTGCCGATCTCTACCCCCGCATGGACGCGCCAGAGTTGAAGCGCGACATCGCCAAGGCCGTCGCCGATGCCACCGCCTTCGAAAGGCGCTGGAAGGGAACCCTTGCCGCGGAAGCGGGGCGCGCCGGAGAAGGCCGGCTGGGCGAGGCGCTGCGCGCCTATGAGGGGCTGGAGGAACTGATCGGCCGCATCGTCTCCTACGCCGGCCTCGTCTACGCCGGAAACACCGCCGACCCGCAACGCGCCAAGCTCTATGGCGACATCCAGGAGAAGATGACCGACGCCAGCGCGCATCTCCTTTTCTTCGCGCTTGAGCTGAATCTCGTCGACGACGCCGTGGTGGAGAAGGCGCTGGCGTCCGATCCCGTGTTCGGCCACTACCGGCCGTGGGTGCTCGACCTGCGCAAGGACAAGCCCTTCCAGCTGGAGGACCGCGTCGAGCAGCTCTTCCATGAGAAGTCCGTCACCGGACGCGGCGCATGGAACCGCCTGTTCGACGAGACGATGACCGACCTGCGCTTCCGGATCGACGGCGAGGAGCTGACGCTGGAGCCGGCGCTGAACCGGCTGCAGGACGCCGACGGCGAGGTGCGCCGCAAGGCGTCCGAGGCGCTCGCCGCGACCTTCCGCGAGAACGTGCGCACCTTCACGCTGATCACCAACACGCTGGCCAAGGACAAGGAGATTTCCGACCGCTGGCGCGGCTTCCAGGACATCGCCGATTCACGCCACCTCGCCAACCGCGTCGAGCGTGACGTCGTCGACGCGCTGGCGGCGGCCGTGCGCGAAGCCTATCCGCGCCTGTCGCATCGCTACTACGCCATGAAGGCGCGCTGGCTCGGCATGGATGTGATGAACCACTGGGACCGCAACGCGCCCCTGCCGGAGACGCCGCAAGCGACGATCCGCTGGGACGAGGCGAGGAACACCGTGCTTTCGGCCTATGAACGCTTCTCGCCCGACATGGCGGCGATCGCGCGGACCTTCTTCGACCGCAACTGGATCGACGCGCCGGTCAGGCCCGGCAAGTCGCCCGGCGCCTTCGCCCATCCGACCGTGCCGTCGGTGCACCCCTACGTCCTGCTCAACTACATGGGCAAGCCGCGCGATGTGATGACGCTGGCGCACGAACTCGGCCATGGCGTGCACCAGGTGCTGGCCGGCGGCCAGGGCGCGCTGATGGCGCCGACGCCGTTGACGCTGGCCGAGACCGCTTCCGTCTTCGGCGAGATGCTGACCTTCCGCTCGCTGCTCGAGCGCACCACCGACCGGCGCGAGCGCAAGGCCATGCTCGCCCAGAAGGTGGAGGACATGATCAACACGGTGGTGCGCCAGATCGCCTTCTACGAATTCGAGCGCAAGGTGCACACCGAACGCAGGAATGGCGAACTCACCTCGGATCGGCTGGGTGAGTTCTGGCTCGAGGTGCAGGCCGAAAGCCTTGGGCCGGCAATCAAGCTGCGCGAAGGCTACGAGGTCTTCTGGACCTATATCCCGCACTTCATCCACTCGCCCTTCTACGTCTATGCCTACGCCTTTGGCGACTGCCTGGTGAACTCGCTCTACGCCGTCTACCAGAACGCCGAGCGCGGCTTCCAGGACAAGTATTTCGAAATGCTGCGCGCCGGCGGCACCAAGCATCATTCCGAACTGCTGGCGCCCTTCGGCCTCGACGCGACCGACCCCGCCTTCTGGCAGATCGGGCTTGGCGTGATCAGCGGCCTCATCGACGAACTCGAGGCGCTCGACCGGTAGGTACACGTCATCACGCTCCACCGGCCCTGGCACAAGGACAGCACAGTCTAGCTGCCCTGAATTGCCGGCAGCTCTACTCTTGCGGCCGGCAATTGTTCTTGGGAATTGCGCGCGGACGTTTTCCGATAGCTTTCCCTGACCTCTATGATAGCTTTCGCCCCTGGCTCGGCCGTGGCGCGCGGGGCCGTACCGGGCATGGCCCGGCCCGGCCGTGACGTCCCGGCGGACGCGACAATGGCCGTTGACCATCGCCGGCAGGCCGATGGCCAGCAGCTTACATCGAGGCTGTTCAGCACAGCGCGGAACCACCATCGGATGGTCCTTCGCCGAAGGTCATTGCGTCCATGCCCCGGCGGGCGGATCGGACTGGAGAGAGAGAATGGGCACTTTTTTCTACATGCTCCTGGCGTTCGTTGTAGGCGTGTTAGTCGGCTGGTTCATCTGGGGACGGCTGCGCGGCGAACTCGACAGCGTGCGCGGCGACCTCGACCGCGCGCGCAGCGAACGTGACCGGCTGCGCGTCGACAACGATCGGCTGACCGGGGAGCTCGAGGCGTGCGGTCGCACGCGCGCCGATCTCGAGCGTCGACTGGCCGATGGACAGGCCGCGTCCGGCGGCGCCGCGCCAAAGCCTGCCGCCGCCCTGGCGTCCGTGCCGGCCACAGCCTCGTCGGCGCCGGCAGCGGCTAAGCCAGCACCGGCAAAGCCGGCGCCAGCCAAGCCCGCGGCAAAGCCGGCTGCGGCGAAATCCACGGCCGCCAAGCCCGCTGCCGCCAAGCCGGCCGCTACGAAAACCGCCCCGGCGCCGAAGACAGCCGCGGCGGCCAAGCCCGCGCCAAAGGCAGCGGCACCCGCCAAGGCGGCAGCAGCGCCGAAGAAGGCTCCCGCGGCCAAGGGCGACAATCTGCGCCGACTGATCGGCATCGGCCCGGTGAACGAAAAGCTGCTTAAGGGCCAGGGCGTCACAACCTATGCTCAGATCGCCGCCTGGACGGCCGCCGACATCGAACGCATAGAACATGCCCTGCAGTTCGGCGGCCGCGTCGAGCGCGAGCGCTGGGTCGAACAGGCCACGCTGCTGGCCGCTGGCAACGAGGCGGAATTCGCCAAACGCTTCCCGACGGCGGGAACGTCGAGCAACACCTGACCTCCGGCGCCCTCCCCGGACCCTGAGTTCGGGCGGGATCATGCACGGAAAGCAAACAGCTACAGCGCCCCCGAGTGTCCGAACGGACGCAATGGCGCTGTAGCGCAAGCCACGGCGCGGCATTCGCGGATGCGTGTCGCCCTTTGCATCGGATAGTCGGCTTTGAGCGGCGGGACGCCGTTCCCTCGATTGCGCCTGAACGGCCCCCCATATACAGCGATCGATGGCGCCAACCGACCATAGCAATTGAGTTCAGATGTCACTGCCCTCCGCAATCTTTCGCAACGACGAGAGCGCGCGCCAGCTCGTCTTTGACGGCCCGTCCGAAATCATCACGGCCTGGACCGCGGAGGATTTCCTGCCGGCGCTGGAGACCGCGCAGGCGGCGCATGACGCCGGCAAATGGCTCGCCGGCTATTTTTCCTACGAAGCGGGCTACCTGCTTGAGCCCAAGCTCGTTCCCTTGTTGCCGCAAGGCCGCCGCGCGCCGCTGCTCTGCCTGGGCGTCTTCGACGAACCGCCGGCCGAAGAAGATGTCCATCCCGACACGACCGCGACGAACGGGCCGATCTTCGATGCTCGCGCCGCCTGGTCGTTCAAGGACTATGAAAAGCGCTTCAAGCGCCTCCATGATCACCTGCGCGCCGGCGACTGCTACCAAGCCAACCTCACCTTCCCGGTCCGTGCGCAATGGTCCGGCGATCCGCTGTCCGCCTTCAATGCGCTGACCGCGCGCCAGCCGGTGAAATACGGTGCGCTGGTGGCGCTCGGCGATCCGGTCGTGCTGTCGCGTTCGCCCGAACTGTTCTTCGAGATCGATGCCGAAGGCAGCATCGAGACGCATCCGATGAAGGGCACGGCGCCGCGCGGCGCCACCAGGGCCGAGGACGAGCGGCAAAAGCGCTTCCTGCGCAACGACGAGAAGAACCAGGCCGAGAACCGCATGATCGTCGACCTGCTGCGCAACGACATCTCGCTGATCAGCGAGGTCGGCACGCTAGACGTGCCCGAACTGTTCCGCATCGAGACCTATCCGACCGTGCACCAGATGGTGAGCCGGGTGCGGGCACGCCTGCTGCCCGGCCTCGACATCCGCCGGATCTTCGCCGCGCTGTTTCCCTGCGGCTCGATCACCGGCGCGCCGAAGATCCGCGCCATGGAAATCCTGCATGAGCTGGAAGGCACGCCGCGCGACGTCTATTGCGGCGCGATCGGCTGGATCGCGCCCGGCGGCACGATGCGCTTTTCCGTCGCCATCCGCACCATCTCGCTCTTTTCCGGCGGTGAGGCGATCTACAATGTCGGCGGTGGCATCGTCTTCGATTCGACCGCCCGGGAGGAGTATCAGGAGTGTCTGCTGAAGGCCCGCTTCGCGACGGGAACGCCGCCGGCCTCGAGCTGATCGAGACCATGCACTGGCAGCCGGGCTCGGGTTTTGCGCGCATTGCCCGCCACATGGCGCGTCTGCGCGGCTCGGCCGCGGAACTGGGTTTCGCCTGCGACATCCAGAAGACTACCGATGCTCTTGCCGACGCGGTCGAGGAGGCAAGCGACGCCATGCGCGTGCGCCTGGCGCTGGCGCGAGACGGCTCGGCGACGATC
>MEEF01000032.1 GCA_001724355.1 Mesorhizobium sp. SCN 65-20
CGCTCCTCAAATGCCTCGATGAGCACGCGCAGGCCGTTTCCGCGGTCAAGATGAAGCATAAAAGATACATTCTCCAGCACCACCCACGGAACTGGCTGCTTATCAAGAAGCCGGAAAACGTGCCCTACCAGGCCAGATCGTTTTCCATTTATTCCTGCAGTTAGCCCAGCTTGGCTAAGATCTTGACAGGGGAATCCCGCAACTACGAGATCCGTCGCTTGCGGCAAGGACGCCAAATCGACAACATCTTTTACCAGCTCGGCGCCCGAGGCTCTGGTCGCCAGCACCGCTCGAGCCGGCTCCCAAATCTCACATAGAAGCTCCGTTTCGTGGCCGGCCGCTGCCAGTCCAGTCTCAAGGCCACCTATACCCGCGAATAATCCTGCGACCTTCATGCCACCTCTTCCACAAACGACGAAAGGCCGAATCTGTTCGCCTCACGACGACAATGCCTTGTACAATCGAACTTGCCAAGCGATGTTCACTTATTGTTCCTACAGAGAATTGGGGTTGAAGGCAACTGCACACTGCTTTTTGCCCATGCAAGTTTAAGTCAATGCGGCGCAGGTGTCGGTTCTAGTCGAGTATTTTTTTTCAGCGTAAGCAGCAGCATGTATTACAGAACCCGGCTGGCCACGCGCTGCTGACCGGCCACTGGAACCTCGCCCCTTGTTCATCGATCTTGCCGGTATCACCGACGTCGAGAAGGTGCTCGACGTCAGTACTGCAGCCGATTTCAGCGCATTTCGAGTCTCGGGCGTTTCCTGCTAGGCAATGCATCACGGTGGGGATGGCTTTTCCCCGCGCCGACACCCGTTGGCGCGCTACCGCAGCACTAACCCGTTGAAATCGCTACCCTCAGCCCGCCCAATCCATCCCTTGCCACGTGGATAGGAAAATTTTCTTTTCCACCCCCTTTCGCCTTCTCGGATAATCCCCCCATCGCCCTCGCGGGAACCCGGGTCATGAACCGGATGCCAGGGGAGGGCGGCGGCGTCCGGGCCGGCGGGGGAGACGGTGCCCCTGCTGGGTGATGAGCCCCCAGGCCCGGGCCGTGCTACGGCTGACGGCGGCAACGCCGAGGCGACTGAGCGCGGCAAGAGCGCCGGCGGACGCATGGCGACGCGTCACGCATTAGCATCCCAGAGACGCAACGCCATGCGTCCGCTTTCCCGGCACAACCCGGCCTTTTGCGGCGCGGGACCGTATTCGCACGCCTGCATTTCCCACCCTCACCTTCAACACGGCCAGCCCGGAGCCCGGGAAGCCAGACCCAAGGAGCAGCAAGCCCATGACCAGGAAACCCAAGCCGCAGCTGGCGCGCTTCACCCCGAACATCAAGATGGCCGGCGACGACGTCCCGCTCGAGCTGCACAATGCCTTCGCGCTCGCCTACTCCATCGCCGCCACGATGGAAGGCGCCCACCTCAAGTGCCAGCGGCGCGAGTGCCGCAGCTACAACCGCTGCCGCGCCTCGCCCACCATGGGCCGCTCCGAATTCTGCCCCATACCGCTCGGGCGCGAGGCCGAGCGCCGCATGGAAGGCATGTTCCTCTTCGCGCTGCAGCTCGCCAACGACTGGCGCTGAGCGCAACAATGCCGCCGGGGCGGACCGGCGCTTCCCATCTCCCCCGCCCCGGCCTACCATGCCTCCAGGGCAATTCCAGGAAAAGTGCGGCGCGGTTTTCCGTCGGGAATTGCGCAAAAACAAAGAGATAGAGCGGTTCCGCACTTCGAGGAAAAGCGGAACCGCACTAGGCATAGGAGGCTTCGATGACGTCAAGCTTCAACGTGCAGGACGCGGCCGGCTACGAACAGCTGATGGGCCGCTGGAGCCGGAAACTCGCACCCAAATTCGTCGATTTTGCCGGCATCGCCGACGGCGAAAAGGTGCTCGACGTCGGCTGCGGCACCGGCAGCCTGACCTTCGCGCTGGCCAAGGCCGCGAACCCCAGGGAAATTGTGGCCATAGACTTCTCGCCGGTCTTCGTCGCGGCAGCCCAGGCGCGCAACAACGACCCGCGCATAAAGATCAGCCAGGCCGACGCCTGCGCCCTGCCCTTCGAGGACAACAGCTTCGACCGCGCGCTAGCGCTGCTCGTGCTGCATTTCGTCCCCGAGGCACCCAGGGCGATCGCGGAGATGCGCCGGGTGACGCGTCCGGGCGGCGTGGTCGCGGCGACCGTCTGGGACCATCTCGGCGGCATGCCCGGCATGCGCATGATCGTCGACACGCTTGCCGCATCGGGCGAAGCCGGCCGGCAGCTGCGCGCCCGCTACAACTTCCAGCCGATGATGCAGCCGGGCGAGATGGCGAGCGCCTTCCGCGACCAGGGTCTTGCCAATGTCGAGGAAACCCAGCTTTTGCAGCGCATGGACTATGCGGACTTCGCCGACCTCTGGGCGCCCATCGGCGCCGGCGAAGGCCCGATCGGCAAGTTCATCGCCACCCTCGACGCGGCCGAGAAGGCGCGCGCCGAGCTTGCTGTGCGCGACGCCTACGAAGCCTGCCGCCCCGACGGCCCCCGCTCCTTCGCCAATATCGCCTGGGCCGTGCGTGGCATTGCGTGAGGAGCCTCTACAGCAGCCCCTCCTCGGAGAGCACAGCGCAGGCGTCGCCATACCACCGCGCCGCGCGGTCGAGATGGTCGTCATAGGCGCGCATGCCCCAGGCCGAGTGGCGTGACGGGTAGATGCCGCCGGCATTGTAGGCCGCCGCCACCAGCATCGGGTCGTCCCCGGTGGTCGACCAGCGCATCCTGATCTCGCCGGCGCCGATCTCGATCGACGTCTCCGCGTCATAGAGCGGATGGCTGGCCGGCGCGGGATTGGGCCTGGTGCGGATCGCCGGAGCCACCTCGAACGCATCGTAGCGGTCGAGCCCGTAGCGCGTGCCGTGGCGCTTCAGCATGTCGCGCACCGTGGTCGCCAGGCACTGCATCGGCCCCGCCGAATAGCTGCCCCTGAAGACCGGCGAGACGTCCGTGTTCTCGACGTGGCCCTCCCAGCGGAACGTCTTCGGCCCGGTGAAGCCGTCGTCGCGGGCGAAGGCCGCTTCGGTGGCGATCGTCATCATGATCAGCGCCGGATTGACTCCGTGCCGCGCCGCCGCCGCGAGGATGCGCGGGCCGTAGAGGCGGTACATCGCCCGGCATGTCTCCGGCTCGCCCTCGGTGCGCCACGGCCCGTTTCCGAGATCCTCCGTGTAGACACCGCGCTCGTCATAGCGCCAGCGCCTGCCGCCGAAGCGCCTGCGCCAGCCGGCCGAAGCTGGCAGCAGGCCGTCATAACCGGGGCTCGCCAGCAGCGCCACGCCCCCGGGAACCAGCCGCCTGCCACCCACCGCAAGGTCGATGAGCAGCTTCGTCGGGTCGCGCAGCACGGCCGGCGGGTTCGCCTGGTTCTGCATCCACTTGTGCGTGATCCTTGTCTCGCCCGTGTACGTCTCGAAATGGATCATCGCCGTGCCGCTGACTCGGGCGATCTTCTGCCCGGCCCTCACTCGGTCGCCCACCCGCCAGCCGTAGCGCCGTGGCGAGTCGGCCTTCACCTCGCCGTAGTTGACCACCAGGTCGCCATGGTCGACCAGCAGCGCATAGGTTTCCTCTCCCGTGGTCTGCCTCGTGTAGAACCGGAAGAACGCGACGATCTCCCCGTCCGCCATGCTCACGACCTCGTCGCCCTCCGAGCAGAACAGGTCGACGCCGACGTGATAGCGGCTGCCGCCCAGGCGGTCGGCGAGGAAAAGGCGCGAGGCGCCTCCGACGATCTGGCCGCCGCTCGTCTTGTGCGAAACCACCAGTGCCAGCGCCTGGCTCGTGATCACCGGCCAGAACAGTCCGGCCACCGGTCCCGGAAGCGTCGCGAACGGCACCCTCGTCTGCACCGGCGTCGATGCCGTGCCACCCGGTGCAGTCTCGACCGGCTCGTCGCTCCCCGACGCCGGCTCCTCGCCCTCGCCTTCGAAGGGTTCCCAGTCGGGCGGGAAGGTGACGACGACGGAATAGCGGCCGCCTCCCTCGTCGACGATTTGGGTATTCGCCCCGTCGTCGCGGTAGAGCTTTGAGTGATACTTCGCTTGCTCCAGAGTCAGGTCACTGATGATGACGTTTTGCGGCATGGCACGCTTCCCTTGGTCTAGGGCATCGGAACCGAATTTGGCGGACATGGATCCGCGGCCAGATACCGATTGCTGCATTCGAGCAATTTGGCGCGGACGGTCGTGTATTTCGGCAAACGGATGATGTTCTGGATCGACTCGTCCTTCCGCGACAGCGTCGAATAGAGATAGCTGCGTCGCTTGACGTCGATCTCGGCGTCTGGACCGTTCGGGTACAGAAACGCGATGATGCTATCGAACTCCGGCCCGGAACCCGTTAGGCCGTTGATAACGACGTAGTCCCGTTCCGCCGCAGCCGCGATCGCCTGCTCGCCCACGGTCTGCCGAACCTCCACGAGGCCGTCGGTGAACGTGCCCGCCTTGTAGTAGTCCTGCAGGTCGATCCACGCCATCATCAGCGGATACTCGTCCGCCGACAGCCTGAGCCGGTTCAGGATGCGGGTCGCCACCCTGGCGCGGCTGGTGCGCATCTGGCTCTGGATGATCTGGATCGTGCGGTCGACCAGGATGTCCTTCTCGTAGGACGCCCTCACGCCGGAAAGTCCGGCGGCGGTCGCGGTCAGGATGTCCTTGGTGCCGACCGGCGATATCTGCGAGGCGACCGAGGTAAGGGCGATGTTGGCGACGGTCGAGCCGAAGCCGATCGCCTGCATCTCGCGGGTCAGCGCCGCTTCGTAGACGCCGTAATTGACGTCCATCGCATAGATCTGGGCGAGCACGTATTCGTTGCGAAAGGTACGGCGCGGTCCTTCGCCCTGCGCGAGATAGGCGTTCATCTTCGGGAGCGGAAAGTGCTTGCGCACGAAATCGAGCTGAGCGCTCTCCCTGAAGACACGCTCCGGGCCGCCGCTGAGCGACGGCGTGCAGGCGACCGTCGCCGCCACGAATGCCAGCAGGCAGGCGAGCCTCACCGTCCCGCGAAAGACGTTCTCCAGCGCACGCGCCATCACGTCCACCCCAGCGTGTCAGGCTGGAGTTATCCACATCCTTTGATTGTATTCAATTAAATTATGCAACTTATGAGGGATTTCCTCCCTGGAACCTCCCGTAGCACGGGCGGCAGCGGGCCGAAGGTGATCCTGCGGCCACGCCTCCGCCGATCGAGGCGACGATCAGCCGACGTCGAGAACGATCTTGCCGATGTGCTCGCCCTCTTCCATGCGCTCGTGCGCGCGCCAAGCTTCCTTGAGCGGGAAGATCATGTCCATCACCGGCGCCACCCGCCGCGCGGCGAGCAGCGGCCACACCTGCGCTTCGAGTGCCGCGGCGATCTGGCCCTTGAACTCGGTGGTGCGCGGCCTCAGCGTCGAGCCGGTGTGGGTCAGCCGCTTGACCATCAGCTTGGAGAAATCAGCGCTTGCAACCGCCCCGCCCTGGGTCGCGATCTGCACGATGCGGCCGTCGACCGCCGCGGCGCTGTAGTTGCGCCCGACATACTCGCCGCCCACCATGTCGAGGATGACATCGGCGCCCTTGCCGCCGGTCGCGTCCTTCACGGCCTCGACGAAGTCCTCGTTTCTGTAGTTGATCGCCCGGTCGGCCCCGAGCCGCAGGCAGGCAGCGCATTTTTCGTCGGAGCCGGCGGTCGCGATGACATAGGCCCCGAACGCCGAGGCGAGTTGGATCGCCGTGGTGCCGATGCCCGACGAACCGCCATGCACCAGGAGAGTCTCGCCTGCCTTCAGCGCGCCGCGTTCGAACACGTTGTGCCAGACGGTAAAGAAGGTCTCGGGCAGCGCCGCAGCTTCGGTGTAGGTGAAGCCGGCGGGCAGCGGCAGGGCATTGGTCTCGTGCACCCTGGCGTATTCGGCATAGCCGCCGCCCGGCGTCAGCGCGCAGACCGCATCGCCGATTCGCCAGAGCTTTGCGCCTGCGCCGAGCGCTGCCACCTCGCCCGAAACCTCGAGCCCCGGCAGGTCGGAAGCGCCCGGCGGTGTCGGCTAGGCGCCCTTGCGCTGCAGCACGTCCGGCCGGTTCACCCCCGCCGCATGCACCCGGATGAGGATCTCGCCCTCGCCCGGTTCCGGCAGGTCGCGTTTCTCCGCCTTCAGCACTCTCGGGCCGCCGGGCTTGGTGATCGCCACCGCAAGCATCTTCTCCGGCAGATTGGCAATGTTGGCCATGTCGTGTTGTTCTCCGTTCCGTCCCGGCGCGAGCCGGTGTTTGCATGTCCTTGCCCGCACTATGTATTCTGATTGCCAAATCAGGCAAACGGCTGTCCCGTGGATGGAGGCAACAGATGGCGCTATTCGACGACGAACCCAAGAAAAAGCCGCGGGCCCACGAGATCGGCCAGGACCTCTCGCTCCTGTCCGTGGGCGAACTCAACGAGCGCATCGGCCTGCTCAAGGCCGAGATCACGCGCCTGGAGGCAGAGGTCGCGGCCAAGGGGGCGACGAAATCGGCAGCCGAGGCGTTGTTCAAGCGCGGCTGACAACGCCGCCGAAAAGCCCCAAATGGGCTGTCATCACGATCCAGCAATGATTCTCGGTGGGACAGATCGATGCTTGCAGCCTACAGGCCGATTCTTTCGCTGCTTCGCGGCACCGCATTCCTGCTCGCCGCGTCCGGCCTGCACGGCCTGCTGCTCCCGCTCCGCGGCCAGGAAGAGGGTTTTTCCACCACCGCGCTCGGCCTGATGGGCACGGCCTGGGCCGGCGGCTTCGTCGCCGGCTGCTTCTTTGCCCCACGCGTGGTCCGGCGCGCAGGCCATGTCCGCGCCTTCGGCACCTTCGCCGCGTCGGCGGCCATCGTGGCGCTGCTCACCGGCCTGATCGTCAACGAATTCGTCTGGATCCTGCTCCGCGCATTCACCGGCTTCGTGATGGCCGGCGCCTTCATGGTCATCGAGAGCTGGCTGAACGAGCGCGCCACCAACGAGAACCGCGGCACGGTCTTCGGGCTCTACATGATGGTGACCTACGCCTCCATCATGGCCGGCCAGATGATGGTGGCGGGAGGCGACGTCACCAGCGCCTCCTTGTTCATGGTGACCGGCATCCTGTTCTGCCTGTCGCTCATCCCGACGGCCGTTTCCAGTGCTGCGCACCCCAAGCCGTTGCGGGACGTTTCGCTCGACATCAAGGGCCTCTATGCCAACTCCCCGGTGGCCTCGGTTGCCGTTTTCCTGATCGGTGTCGCCAATGGCGACTGGGGCACGCTCGGCGCCGTCTACGGCGCGCGCATCGGCATTTCGACGCCCGAGATCGCGCTGATGATGAGCCTTGTCGTGGTGGCCGGCGCGGCACTTCAGATTCCGATCGGCAAGATCTCCGACCGCACTGACCGCCGCTACGTGCTGATCGGCGCATCGCTCGCCTCCGCAATTGCCGCGGTACTGATCTTCTTCGTGGCGCCGCGTTCGGGCACGTTCGTCATCGCCATGACGGCAAGCTACGGCGCCTTCGCCTACACGCTCTATTCGCTGGCCGTGGCGCATGCCAACGACCACGCCAAGCCCGAGGATTTCGTCAAGGTCTCCGGCGGGCTGCTGCTGCTCTACGGTTTCGGCACCATGGTCGGTCCGCTGCTCGGCGCCGGACTCATGGACTACATGCGCCCGGAAGCGCTGTTCCTTGCCACCGCGGCGGCGCACTTCGCCCTGGCCGGCTACACCGCGCTGCGCATCAGGCGCCGTGCACCGGTACCGATCGAGGATCGCGAGGCCTTCAAGACCCTGCCGGCAGACCGCACGGCGACGCCGGAATCGCTGCACCTCGATCCCCGGCAAAAGCCGGAACCGGACGCATAACAGAGGGAATCGACGGATTCCGAACGATTTTGGGGCGGCAAAGCCAATTTGCCACGGCAGGTCCACTAGTCACGGGGCTTGCGGCGCTTTATGGGCAATTGGCGCGCTTGAACGGGTTGGCGGCGAGATTTCGGGGACTGAATGACGAAGCTTATGTCGTCCGACGCGGACGACCGAATTCCGACCGCCGGACGCGCGCCCATCAACGATCTTGCTGCCGAGAAGGTGCTGGTGCGCCGGCTCGCATCGCATTGCCAGCGCTATCGCGACCCAGACGACCGCCGCGCCGCCTTCGAGCTGGCCGTTACCCTGGTTCCATTCCTGGTGATGTTGGCGGTTCTGGTCTGGCTTGCCGCCTATGCCGAGCCACTGCTCGGCAATTGGCGCTGGGTCCTGTTGGGGCTGCTGGCGCCGGTCTGCGCGGCGTTCCTGGTGAGGCTGTTTGCAATCCAGCACGATTGCGGCCACGGCTCCTTCACCAGCTCGCGGTCGGCGAACCGCCTGATCGGCCGCCTGCTGAGCGTGTTCACCTTCACCCCCTATACGCTCTGGCAGAAGGCACACGCCGTGCACCACGGCTCGTCGGGCAACCTCGACAAGCGCGGCATCGGCGACATCGATACGCGAACGGTCGCCGAATATGAGGCGATGACCGCAGGCCAGCGGCTGATGTACCGCATCTATCGCAATCCGGTTGCGCTGATCGCAATCGGCGTGCCAATCTATTTCCTCGTCATGCACCGCCTGCCCTACAATGACGCAATACCCCGCGCCGAGGCGTGGCGGAGTGCCGGCGGCCTCAATCTGGCGCTGCTTGCCTTCTATGGCGGGCTCGTTTTTGTGGCCGGCTGGGCTGTGATGCTGGCGATCCTGCCCGTCGTCGTGATGGGCGCGTGGGTCGGCGGCTGGCTGTTCTATGTCCAGCACCAGTTCGAGGCGACCCGATGGGATGCCGACGAGGCGTGGGACCTGCATGTGGCGGCATTCGGCGGCAGTTCCTGGTACGACTTGCCCACTGTGGCCCAGTGGATCACCGGATCGATCGGCCTGCACCACATCCATCACCTGTGCAGCCGGGTTCCGTTCTACCGGCTGCAAGCCTGCTTCGATGGCAGCGCGGAACTGCGTGCCGCCAGCCAGAACGTGAGGCTGACCTTCTGGAAGAGCCTGGCCTGCGTGAACCTGGCCTTGTGGGACGAGAAGCAGCGGCGGCTCGTCACCTTCGGGGAAATGCGCATGCAGAGTGCCTTGCAGCCAGCGGAATAGTCCGGCGTCGCGCACGTACTGCGAAGAAGACCAGCGACATCGGTAAAGTTGCGCCTTCCGGCGCAAGGGCTCCGCGCCCCACAAAGTTTGCCCGGACTTCGCCACGCGATTGAGCTTTCCCGCATGTTGCGGCACAAAGAAGCCATGACAGCTGAAGACTCCTTCCTGGCCATAGCCGACGCCAACCGGCGCCATCTTCTGGAAGAGTTGCGCCGCGGCCCCAAGACGGTCGGCGAGCTCGCAGCCGGGCTGCCGGTGTCGCGGCCGGCCGTCTCGCAGCATCTGAAGGTGCTGCTCGACGCAGGCCTGGTCAGCGCCCGCGCGGAAGGCACAAGAAGGGTCTATGCAGTGAGCACGAACGGCTTCCGCAAGCTCAACATCTGGCTGGATCAATTCTGGGAGAATTAAACACCGGCTGGAGTTCTCAACTCGGCACACCGGTCACCGAAGCCCGGCGGCAGTAAGACCGCCGCCGGCAAGCAGGTCCGTGTCATCGTTGCGCGGACCTTGTGGAGAAATACCATGTGCGAAGTCAGTGTTGCGTGGGCTTCGCCTTCAGTTTCTCAATCTCGTCCTTGAGCGCCAGCTTGCGACGCTTCAGCGCAAGGATCTCCAGATCGTCGATCGACGGATGGTTCATTGCCTCGTCGAGTTGACGCTCTACGTCGCCATGCTTCCGCTGAAGCTCTTCAAGATGGGATGCAAGAGACATGATTGGCTCTCCCTTTCATCGGTTCCCTTGATTGCGCCGCACGAGAACGTGCCCACCGCAGACATCGCTCTGTGACGGAACCATGACAGTCTGCCACCCCCCGTCGGCATTGTCGAATAAAGTGTGGTAGCATTTCCTGACAGCGCGAAATGTGGTAAGGGCATCGCGCCGGTGACAAGGAGTCGCCGACCCCGCCTTCGGAGCGCCCCGGGTGCGCCAGTGAGTTTGCAGACGGTAGACATGTCGGAACAGGAACAGGCCGAGATTCGTCTCGAGTTTGCACGCTTGAAACAAGATCACGCCGATTTTGATGCTGCGATAAACGCGATGATCGCCATGGGATGCGATCCGCTCCAGATCCAGCGGATGAAGAAGAAGAAGCTGGTCCTCAAGGACAAGATCGCGCAGATCGAAGACCGGATCATCCCCGACATCATCGCCTGAGAATCGGCTTGGCCGCGGTGCGGCTTTTGTTGCGGTCCGGCTCCAATTCCGCTAAGCGCAGCCTGTCAAACAGGGGTGCCGCGCGTGAGCAAGGACAAGGTCGACGTCGCCATCATCATGGGCAGCCAGTCCGACTGGGCGACCATGCGCCATGCGGCCGAACTGCTCGAGGTCCTGGGCATCTCGCACGAGGCGCGCATCGTCTCCGCCCACCGCACCCCGGACCGGCTCTATGAATTCGCCAAGGGCGCAAAGGCCGCCGGCTTCCGCGTCATCATCGCGGGCGCGGGCGGCGCCGCCCATCTGCCGGGCATGACGGCAGCCATGACCTCGCTGCCGGTCTTCGGCGTGCCGGTCGAATCGAAGGCGCTGTCGGGGCAGGATTCGCTGCTGTCGATCGTGCAGATGCCGGCCGGCATTCCGGTGGGCACCCTGGCCATCGGCAAGGCAGGTGCGGCCAATGCCGCGCTGCTCGCTGCTGCCGTGCTGGCGCTTTCCGACGACGCCCTCGCCGCCCGCCTCGACGACTGGCGCGCAACCCAGACCGCACGGGTCGCTGAACAGCCGACGGACGAAGCGTGAGCGCCCCCCTTTCGCCCGGCTCGACCATCGGCATCATCGGCGGCGGTCAGCTCGGCCGGATGCTGGCGATGGCGGGTGCCCGCCTCGGCTACCGGATCGTGGTGCTTGAACCGCAGGCCGACTGCCCGGCGGCGCAGGTCGCCAACCGCCAGATCATTGCCGCCTATGACGACCCTGCAGCGCTCGACGAGTTGGCACGCGCCTGCGACGTCGTGACCTACGAATTCGAGAATGTCCCGGTCGTCGCGGCCCAGCACCTGGCCAAGTCGGTGCCGGTCTATCCGCCGGCACGTGCACTCGAGGTCTCGCAGGACCGGCTGGCCGAGAAGACCTTTCTCAACGGCATCGGAATACAAACGGCCGCGTTCAGGCCGGTGGAGAACGATCAGGACCTCGCCGCCGGCCTCGCGGCGTTCGGCGGCAGCGGCATCCTGAAGACCTGCCGCATGGGCTATGACGGCAAGGGACAGCTGGTCTTCCGCAACATGACGACCGGCGGCTTCGACGGCACCTGCGCATCGCTCGGCAACGTGCCGCTGATCCTCGAATCCTTCGTCGCCTTCGAGCGCGAGATGTCGGTGATCGCCGCGCGCGGCACCAACGGCAGCATCTCCGTCTACGACCCTGCCGAAAACGTCCATCGCGACGGCATACTGCACACCTCGACGGTCCCTGCCGCGATCAGCGAGCAGACGGCGGCAGCCGCCCGCCAGGCGGCCCACAAGATCCTGTCGGCGCTCGACTACGTCGGCGTGATCGGCATCGAGTTCTTCGTGCTGGCCGACGGCTCGCTGCTGGCCAACGAGATGGCGCCCCGCGTGCACAACTCCGGACACTGGACGGAGGCGGCCTGCGTGATCTCGCAGTTCGAGCAGCACATGCGGGCCGTGGCCGGCCTCCCCCTCGGCGACGCCAACCGGCATTCCGACTGCCTGATGCAGAACCTCATCGGCGACGACGTCGACCAGGTCCCTGCCCTGCTCAGCAAACCAGATGTCGCCGTGCACCTCTACGGCAAGGCGGAGGCGCGTCCAGGCCGCAAGATGGGCCATTTCACGCGCATTGCCGGACGCAACTGACGGCACTTCCGGGCACCGTTCACGAAACTGTGCCGGAATGCCAAGCCTGCGGTTGACTGGCCGGGACTCCTCGTCTATGAGCCAGACACACAAATTTGGGCGCGCTGTTTGGCGCGCTTTTGTTTCGGCCCGAACGATGGGCCCCATCTGACGGGTTAGTGACATGAAGATCAAGAATTCGCTCAAGGCGCTCAAGGGCCGCCATCGTGACTGCCAGCTGGTTCGTCGCAAGGGCCGCATCTACATCATCAACAAGAGCGCGCCTCGCTACAAGGCCCGCCAGGGCTGACGCGGGCCCGGCCGCACGCGGCCGGAGCATCACGCCAATTTCAGTTTGACGTTCCCATGCGGGGGTCTAGAATTTCCGCATGCGGAACGTTTTTGCCTTTTGCGCCCTTGCCCTCCTAACGGCTTCCCTGCCCCCTGCGGCATCGGCCGAAGAGCCCGGCACGCCGGTCGTGGCCAAGGCCGAGAATCCGCTCGACACGCTGTTCTCCGAACTCAAGCGCGAACGCAACGAAAAGGCCGCCGAACGAATCGCGAGCCGTATCTGGGACGCGTGGAATCGTTCTGGCAGCGCCTCCGTCGACCTGATGATGCTGTGGTCGCAGCAGGCGATCGAAGGCAAGAAATACGACGTCGCGCTCGATTTCCTCGACCAGGTGGTCACCCTGCAGCCGGACTATGCCGAGGGCTGGAACCGGCGCGCCACTGTGCATTTCATGATGCAGAACTACCGCAAGTCGATGGCCGACATTGAGCACACGCTCGAACTCGAGCCGCGCCACTTCGGCGCCCTGTCGGGCATGGCCCAGATCATGGCCGCGTCGGGGCGCGACGAGCTGGCGCTGCAGGCGTGGCAGCGCGTCCTCGACATTTATCCTATGCTGCGCAACGCCCAGAACGAGGTGTCGCGCCTTTCCGAGGAACTTGCCGGCGAAGGCATTTGATCGCCCGCGCCGGGCAGGCTACGTATCCGGGAAAGAAGCCGGACGCCCTCGAATTCCCCGGATGACCCTCACCGCTGCCGCCATCCTCCCGCTTGCGCTGTTGCTGTGCCTCGCAGGCTTCACCCGTGCCGCGACATGGCTGATCGAGCGGCGCAACCCGCCGGTTGGCAGCTTTGCGCGTGTCGGCGGCGCCGACATCCACTATGTCCACGTCCCCGCCGGCGCTGACGCGGACCTGCCGCCGATCGTTTTCATCCATGGCGCTAGCGCCAATCTCAAGGACCAGATGCTGCCGCTGGGCCCGCCCCTGGAAGGCCGCGCCGAGATGCTGTTCCTCGATCGCCCCGGCCACGGCTGGTCGAGTCGCGGCACCGGCAACAACGAGACGCAGGAAGGACAGGCCGCGACGATCGCAGCGCTGATGGATCACCTCGGCATCGAGGAGGCGATCATCGTCGGCCATTCCTTCGGCGGCTCGATTGCAGCGACCTTTGCCCTGGAGCATCCGGAGAAGACGCTGGGGCTGCTCTTCCTCGCGCCGGCGACGCATCCATGGCCGGGCGGCAACACCTCCTGGTACTACAGCATCAGCGCCCTGCCGGTGATCGGCCCGCTCTTCGTGGCAACGCTCTCCAGCCCGGCCGGATTGCTGCGCATCGAGGCGGCGACCACATGCGTGTTCTCCCCCAACAAGGTGCCGGACGGCTATGTCGCGCGGGCAGCAATTCCGCTGGTGCTGAGGCCCAAGGCATTCCGCGCCAACGCGGTGGATGTCGAGGGTCTCTATCGCCACGTCGCCAAGGCCGCGCCGCGCTATGGCTCGATCGCCGCGCCGACCGTGGTCATCGCGGGCGACGAGGACACCGTGGTCTACGAGGAGATCCACTCGGTGGGCCTCGCCCGCGACATCAAGAGCTCCGAACTCGTCTGGGTGAGGAACCTGGGGCACAAGCCCGACTGGATCGCACCGGATCTCGTCGTCGCCGCAATTGAGAAGCTCGCCGGCAAAGACCGCGACCTGACAGCCGCCGCCCGCATGGTAGAGGCGCGTATCGCGACGGATGTGCACGCCGCGGGATGCGTGAATGAGAAGGCGAGTTAGGGGTGTAGGGCAATATTGCAGTAAGGCAGTAGGTAAAGGCCGACGACTTGTAGCTGTCTTACTCCCCTACTGCCTTACTCCCCTATTTCCCTTACCTGCTTCCCTTGCCGCCCGGGCCGACATAGGCGATGCGCAGCATGTTGGTGGAGCCGGGCGTCCTCAGCGGCACGCCGGCCGTGATGATGACGCGGTCGCCGGTGCTGGCAAAACCTTCGTTGAAGGCGACGCGGCAGGCGCGGTCGACCATGTCGTCGAGGTCGGCGGCATCCGGGGAGACGACGCAATGCGTGCCCCAGAGCAGCGACAGGCGACGCGCGGTCGCAAGGATCGGCGACAGCGCGATGATCGGCACCTGCGGGCGCTCGCGCGCGGCGCGCAGGCCGGTGGCGCCCGAAGCGGTGTAGGTGACGATGGCCGCGAGCTTCAGCGTCTCGGCGATCTCGCGCGAGGCAAGCGAGATGGCGTCGGCGCCGGTGGCTTCCGGCTGCGAGCGCTGGGCGTTGATGATGCCGGGATAGGTCGGGTCCTTCTCGACCCGCTGGGCGATGCGATCCATGGTCGCCACCGACTCGACCGGATACTGGCCGGCAGCGGACTCGGCCGACAGCATGATCGCGTCCGCACCTTCGAACACGGCGGTCGCGACGTCGGACACCTCGGCGCGGGTCGGCACAGGTGCTGTGATCATCGATTCCAGCATCTGGGTGGCGACGACCACCGGCTTGCCGGCGCGGCGAGCGGCACGGGTGATCTGCTTCTGGATGCCGGGAACGGCCTCGATCGGCATCTCGACGCCGAGGTCGCCACGGGCGACCATCAGTGCGTCGGACAGCTCGATGATCTCGGCGAGGCGGGTCACCGCTTGCGGCTTCTCGATCTTGGACAGCAGCAGGGCGCGGCCCTGTGCGATCTTGCGCGCTTCGGCGAGGTCCTCGGGGCGCTGGATGAACGACAGCGCCACCCAGTCGACGCCGGTCTCGAGCACCGCGTCCAGGTCCTTGCGGTCCTTCTCGGTGAGCGCTCCGACCGGCAGGTCGGTGTCGGGCAGGCTGACGCCCTTCTTGTCGGAAATCCTGGTGCCGGCGACGACCGTGCAGACGATCGACTTGCCATCGGTCTTGGTAGCCTTGAGCTCGAGCTTGCCGTCGTCGATCAGCAGGCGATGGCCGGCCTGGACCGACTTGAGGATTTCGGGGTGCGGCAGGTGCACGCGGCTTGACGTGCCGAGATCGGGATTGTCGTCGAGCGTGAAGGTCTGGCCGACGGTCAGCTCTTCCTTGCCGTTGGCGAACTTGCCGACGCGGAGCTTGGGCCCCTGGAGGTCTGCCAGGATGCCGATCGGCCGACCCACGTCACCTTCGACCTTGCGGATGCGGCCGACGAGCGTGCGCATCGAATCGTGGTCGGTATGGCTCATGTTGATGCGGAAGACGTCGGCTCCCGCCTCGAAGAGCTTGCGGATCATCGCCTCGTCGGAAGAGGCGGGCCCGAGTGTAGCGAGTATCTTGACCTTGCGGCTGCGTCTCATTGACCGTTCGTTCCCGAGGCGGCTGCGGTGCCGCCTGTTGCGGGCTCGTCGGTGAGCTGGACCATCCAGTTCGCCTGCTCGCCCGTGTCGTATTCCTGGAAGCCGGCGCGCTGGAACCCGCGCGCTACGCAGTCGGTGACGCCGGCAATCTTGAACTCTTTCTCGGCCACGCACATCGTGATCGGTCCGTCCCAGCGGCCGCCGCGCTCGGCATCTTCTGCATAGAGATAGTAAAACCTCGATGACAGCGGCCCCTCGATCAGCGTCTTGCAGGTCGAGCCTTCGATGTGCCACCAGCCCTCGGTGATCCAGCCCGCCTTGGCGCGGTAGCCGATGCCGACGCCGACCAAGTTCTGGGTCGCGTTGCAGACGCGGAAATCGGCGCGGGCCGGCGTCGAGGCGACGGCGGCGACAAGCGGAACGGCAAGAAACAGGGCGAGCGTTGCGACGGTTGAGCGCAGGCGCGGCCACCCGGCGAATCCCATTCCAAAGCCCCTCTTCGACGTGTGCTGCATTCTCAGGTGCCCCTTTTCGGCAATGTCCGGGCGCATGTCAACGAGCGGCCACGCGCTTATCCAATCGATTTAGATGCGCGCATCCCACGTGATTTGCCACCCAGTCTGGCATATTCGAAAAAAGGTTGGCAAAACAACGGCGTTAGCACATATCCCCAAGGCGGGAGCGGCCTCTGGGCCGTACCGAGCCGGCCCAAGGACAAATTGCCGCCGATGACACGAACCGCTCTTTTTGCTCCTTTCGAGATCATCGAAGGCGACCGCCGGAAGGGGATCGTGCTGTTGTGCGACCACGCCCGCCGTGACCTGCCGGAGGAATATGGCGATCTCGGCCTGCCGCCGGAGGAGTTCGACCGCCACATCGCCTACGACATCGGCGCCGAAAAAGTGACGCGCCGGCTCGCAGCAATCCTGGAGGTACCGGCGGTCCTCGCCAACTTCTCGCGCCTGCTGATCGACCCCAATCGGGGCGAGGACGACCCGACGCTGATCCGCCAGCTCTATGACGGCTCCGTCATTCCTGGCAACTATCCGATGTCCGAGGAAGAGCGCGAGCGCCGCATCGACCGCTTCTACCAGCCCTACCACGACGCGGTCGGCTCGATGGTCGCCTCGGTGCACCGGCAGACCGGCACCGCGCCGTTCCTGCTTTCGGTGCATTCCTTCACGCCGGTGATGCAGGGCCGGGCAAGGCCGTGGCATGCGGGCGTGCTCTGGGACATGGACCACCGCGCGGCCTGGCCGCTGATCGAGATGCTGGCCGAGGACCCTGCCCTCGTGGTCGGCGACAACGAGCCCTATGACGGAGCGCTGCGCGGCGACACGATGTTCCGCCACGCGATCGTCAACGGCTTCGCCCACGCGCTGATCGAGATTCGCCAGGACCTGATCGGCGATGATGCCGGAGCCGAAGAATGGGCCGATCGGCTCGCCCCCATCGTTGACGCGATCAACCGGCGCCCCGATATACATGTGGTCAGGCAATTCGGCTCGCGCACCGGGCCGCTGTGAAGGAGGACAGGATGGTTGATCTCACCGAGGCGCAAAGGCGCGACTTCGAGGCGGCCGCCTTCCGCCGCCTGATCGAGCATCTGCGCGAGCGTTCCGACGTCCAGAACATCGACCTGATGAACCTCGCTGGCTTCTGCCGCAACTGCCTCTCCAACTGGTATCGCGACGCAGCCGGCATCGCAGGCGTGGAACTCTCCAAGGAAGAGTCGCGCGAAATCGTCTACGGCATGCCCTACGCCGAATGGCAGGCGAAGCACCAGCGCGAGGCGACCGAGGCACAGAAGGCCGCCTTCGAGATCAATCGCCCGAAGGACCATTAGGCCCGTTTCCGCGGCGTCGTGTCGGTTGCGGCGCTGCTTGCCCTTGACCCTCCCCGCGTCATAAGGCATCGAACCCGCCGAAATTCCGTGGCGCACGACTCGCGCCTTTCCCAGTCACATCTTTGCGGAGTGCCCTATGGCCGACGAAATCACCGAGACCAGCCAGACTGTTGCCGCCGGCCAGCTGCGCGCCTTCATCGAGCGCATCGAGCGCCTCGAGGAAGAGAAGAAGACCATCGCCGACGACATCAAGGACGTCTACGCCGAGGCCAAGGGCACCGGCTTCGACACCAAGGCGATCCGCACGCTGATCCGCCTGCGCAAGCAGGACCAGAACGAGCGCGCCGAGGAAGAGTCGATCCTCGACCTCTACAAGGCCGCCCTCGGCATGGCCTGATCGACCAGGCTCATATTCGAATACAGAAAAACGCCGGCAGCAATGCCGGCGTTTTTCGTTTCGAGATCGTTCCGACAGCCTGCCGGTACGAGGCTCCGGCGCGGCGGGTGCCGCGCCGGAGAGAGGTTGTTACGAGCGCTGGGAGTCGAGCTGCTCGTGATCCTTCTCGACCTGCTGGGCCTTGAGGTAGCTCTCGATCAGCAGCTGATAGGGCGGGAAGATCTTGGTGTAGACCTGAGCCCATTCCTGGGCATCCTCGCGGTGCCAGGTCTTCTGCAGCTCGGAAGCGACCGCTGCCGTGTCGATCGGCACGACGCCGGCCTGCACCACGCGGGCGAGCGTGATCTCCTGCGCCATCTTCGAGTAGGTGCCCGAAGCGTCGACGACCGCGAACACCTTGTAGCCGTCATAGGCGGCGCTGATTGCCGGGAAGGCCATGCAGACGCTGGTGATGGTGCCGGCGATGATCAGCGTCTTGCGGCCCGTCGCCTTGACGGCGGCGACGAAGTCGGGGTTGTCCCAGGCGTTAATCTCGCCCTTGCGGGCCACATACTTGGCATGCGGCGCGTTCTCGTGGATCTCGGGGATCAGCGGGCCGTTCGGGCCCTGCGGCACCGAGGCGGTGGTGATGACCGGGATCTTGGCCAGCGTCGCCATCCTTGCGAGCGCGGTGGCATGGTTGCGCAGCACCGGCATCGGCATGTCGGCGACGGTCTGGAACAGGCCGCTCTGGTGGTCGATGAGCAGCAGGACGGCATCGCTGGGGTCGATGACGGGGCGCTGGCCGTTGAAGTTTGCGGGGGTGCTCATGTCAGTTCTCCTTGGTTGGGTATTGGTGGGGGACTACTTGGCCGCGGTTGCGGTGTTGTAGCTGTTGATGAGGTTGCGGTAGTCGGGGATGTGGTTGGCAAACAGCGTTCCCAGGCCCTCGACGTCGTTGCGCCAGTCGCGGTGCAGCTCACAGGCGACGCCGAACCAGGTCATCAACTGGGCGCCGGCCTTCGACATTCGATCCCAGGCCGAGTGGCGGATGATCTCGTTGAACGTGCCCGAGGCATCGGTGACGACGAACACTTCGAAGTCCTCGGCGAGAGCCGAGAGCGCCGGGAACGCCACGCAAACCTCCGTCACCACACCGGCGATGAGAAGCTGCTTCTTGCCGGTCGCCTTGACCGCCTTGACGAAGTCCTCGTTGTCCCAGGCGTTGATCTGCCCGGGGCGTGCAATGTACGGCGCGTCGGGGAACGCTTCCTTCAGTTCCGGCATGAGCGGGCCATTCGGGCCGTTCTCGAAGCTGGTCGTCAGGATCGTCGGGAGATTGAAGTACTTGGCCAGGTCGGCGAGCGCCAGAACGTTGTTCTTGAACTTGTCGGGATCGATGTCGCGCACCAGCGACAGCAGCCCGGCCTGATGGTCGACGAGAAGAACGGCGGCCTTGTCCTTGTCGAGACGGTTGTAGCTCATGATTGACTCCTTGGTTGAAAAGATACCCGCCAGTTGGGGGCACGCGTCGGCCCCCAGCGGCTCGGGGCGGGCAACCCGAGCCGACTGATCTCTTCGCGGGCGAAGCCCGTTTGCGCGCTCAAGCCGGGATGGCTCCGAACTTGCCGGCCCTGAAGTCCTCGAAGGCCTGCAGCAGCTCTGCCTGCGTGTTCATGACGAAGGGTCCGTGCATGGCCACCGGCTCGTCGATCGGTTCGCCCGACAGCACCAGAACCAGCGCGTCGGTCTCCGCCTCGACCCGGACGGCGCCGCCGCCACGTTCGAGCAGGACGAGCTGCGCCTCCTGGGCGGCCTCGCTGCCGTTGACCCGGACGCGTCCGCGCAGCACGACGAGGCTTGCCGTATGGCCTTCGGGCAGGTCGAGTTCGGCCACACCGCCCTGCTTGAGGGCGACGTCCCAGACGTTGATCGGCGTGAAGGTACTAGCCGGGCCCTTGCGGCCCTCTGCTTCGCCGGCGATGACACGCAGCGTGCCGGCGTCGTCGGGCAGACCGATGACGGGAATGTCGGACGCGAGCACGGTCTGGTAGCCGGGGGCGGCGTTCTTGTCGCGCGCCGGCAGGTTGACCCACAGCTGCACCATCTCCAGCGTGCCGCCCTTGCGGGTGAAGTCCTGCGAGTGGAATTCCTCGTGCAGGATGCCGGCCGCAGCCGTCATCCACTGGACGTCGCCGGGGCCGATGATGCCGCCGGCACCGGTCGAATCGCGGTGCTCGACCTCGCCCTGGTAGACGATGGTGACGGTCTCGAAGCCGCGGTGCGGGTGAGTGCCGACGCCGCGCGGCTTGACCGCCGGCTCGAACGCCGTCGGCCCTGCGAGATCGAGGTGCAGGAACGGGCTGACATGCTGGCCAAGCGCTGCCTGCGACAGCACGGTGCGGACGGGAAAGCCGTCGCCGACCCAGTGCTGGCGCGAGCCGCCATAGATGCCGAGAACCTTTCTCATATCGCTTTCTCCTGTGCCGCCTGCTTGCGGCGTTTGTGTTGACAGGAGAATATGCGTAGGACGACAGGCGCAGTAGACGGCGAAAATTGACCACACTGTCCTACAGGGAGGACAATCGGCAATGCAGGACCTCAACGACCTCTACTTCTTCGTTCAGGTTGTCGATCATCAGGGCTTCGCCAACGCGGCGCGGCGCCTTGGCATGCCGCGGTCGCGGCTGAGCCGCCGGATAGGCATCCTGGAGGAACGGCTCGGCGTGCGCCTGATCCAGCGCTCGACCCGGCGCTTCGCCGTGACCGAGATCGGCATGGAGTATTATCGCCACTGCGTCGCCATGCTGACCGAGGCCGATGCCGCGCAGGAAGCGATCGAGCGCTCGCGGGCCGCCCCGCAGGGCGTCGTGCGGCTGAGTTGCCCCTCGTCGGTCGCCTACTTCCAGGTGAGCGGCATGATCGCGCGCTTCATGGCCGAATGCCCGAAGGTCGAGGTCCACCTGGAGAGCACCAACCGGCGTGTCGACATCATTCGGGAAGGGTTCGACCTCGCCATACGCGTGCGTTTCCCGCCTCTCGAGGAAAGCGACCTCGTCATGAAGGTGCTTGCCGAAAGCCCGCAATGCCTAGTGGCGAGCCCGAAACTGCTCGAGCAATCAGGACGACCCATGGTCCCTGCCGACCTCACCGGCCTGCCAAGCCTCGCCTGGGGGCCGGCAAGTCGCGGCTATGCCTGGCGCCTGCAGCGGCCCGATGGCTCGACGGTCGACATCCCTCACCAGCCACGACTGGTGACCGAAGACATGGTCACGCTGCGCCTTGCGGCACTTGCGGGGGTCGGCGTCGTCCAACTGCCACGCATGGTGGTTGCCGGCGATCTCACCTCGGGGACGCTGATCGACCTATTCCCGGAATGGTCACCGCCGGCAGGTATCGTCCACGCGCTCTTTCCATCACGCAGGGGTCTGTTGCCGTCGGTGCGCGCGCTGCTCGATTTCCTGGCAAAGGAATATCAACGTGTGGAGAGCCCGGTCACGGCAGCCTAGAGGCTTTCCGCTTTTCTTCGAAACGCGGCAAGCCTCTATCTCTTTGTTTTGACGCAATTCCTGACGGAAAACCGCTGCACACTTTTCCTGGAATTGCTCTAGCCTCGGTAGCGCAGCGCCTCCACGAGAAGCGAAAACGCGGGCGAGGCCTGGCGGCGGTTGGGGTAGTAGAGGTGATAGCCCTGGAGCTTTGGGCACCAGTCGGCCAACACCTCGACCAGCCGGCCGTCGTCGATATAGGGGCGGGCGAGATCCTCGGCGACATAGGCGAGTCCGAAACCATCGACCGCAGCACCCAGCACCGGCAGGATGCTGTTGTAGGTCAGCTGGCCGTCGACACGCACATTGAGTTCGCGCCCGTCCTTCTCGAACTCCCAGGCATAGATGCCGCCCGCGGTGGTCAGGCGCAGGTTGATGCATTTGTGGTTGGTAAGGTCCTGCGGGGTTTCGGGCGGCGAGCGCCGCTCGAAATAGTCGGGCGAGCCGACGACGGCGAAACGCCAGTCCGGTCCGATGCGCACCGCAACCATGTCCTTGCTGACGGATTCGCCCAGCCGCACGCCGGCATCGAAACGCTGCTCGACGATGTTGGTGAAGCCGTAGTCGATGACCATCTCGACCTTGATGTCGGGGTACTGGCGCAGGAAGGTCTTTAGCCTGGGCCGGAAGATCGTCTCGATCACATAGTCGGTGCAGGTGATGCGCACCGTGCCCGCCGGCCGGTCGCGCAGTTCGCTGAGCGCCTCGATCTCGGCTTCGATCTCGTCGAAATGCGGGCCGATCGCCTGCATCAGCCGCGCGCCCGCCTCGGTCGGGGATACGTTCCGCGTGGTCCGCGACAGGAGCCTGATACCCAGCCGCTCCTCAAGCCCCCTCACCGTATGGCTGAGCGCCGAAGGCGTGACGCCCAGCTTGCCCGCCGCCCGGGTGAAGCTCTGCTCCCGCGCCACCGCGAGGAAAGCGACGATGTCGTTGATGCTGTCGCGCGGCATTGTTGAACTGAGCTCACAACCACATGCAGATTACCCTTACTAATCCTGCGAACGGGTTCTGACTAGATTCCACCCATCGAAGCCGCCGGCTTCAGTGGAATGGAGACATCAGGTGGAAATCTTGCGAGCAGGAACGCGGCCCTCGGCAAAGGGCCCTCCCGACTGGTTTACCGGCCCCGTGCGCATCGACCCTTTGCTCAACCCGCATGCGCCGGAGCGCGTCCAGGGCGCCAACGTCACGTTCGAGCCGGGCGCGCGCACCGTATGGCACACTCATCCGCTGGGGCAGACGCTGATCGTGCTGTCCGGCTTCGGCCGCGTGCAGCGCTGGGGCGGCCCCATCGAGGACATCCGGCCAGGCGACGTGGTGTGGTTCGAGCCGGGCGAAAAGCACTGGCACGGCGCCTCACCGGCCACGGCGATGACGCACATGGCATTGCAGGCCCAATACTCACGCCAACGTAAGGGAGAGTGACATGCTCAAGCGCAAACTCGGCAACAGCGGCCTCGAAGTCTCGGCAATCGGCCTGGGCTGCATGGGCCTCAGCTATGGCTACGGCCCGGCGACCGACAGGCAGCAGGCGATCGGCCTGATCCGCGCTGCCTTCGAGCGGGGCATAACCTTCTTCGACAGCGCCGAAGCCTATGGCCCCTACGAGAACGAAAAGCTGCTCGGCGCAGCACTCGCTCCCATGCGCGACCAGGTGGTGATCGCCACCAAATTCGGCTTCGACTTCGGCCCCGACGGCGGCCAGAGCGGAATGAACAGCAAGCCGGCCCATATCAGGGAGGTGGCGGAAGCATCGCTGAAGCGGCTGAACACCGACCGCATCGACCTGTTCTACCAGCACCGCGTCGATCCCGACGTACCGATGGAGGACGTGGCCGGCACCGTCGGCGACCTGATCCGCGAAGGCAAGGTCAAGCATTTCGGCCTGTCCGAGGCAGGCGTGCAGTCGATCCGGCGAGCCCATGCCGTCCAGCCGGTGGCGGCGCTGCAGAGCGAGTATTCGCTGTGGTGGCGCGAGCCGGAGCGGGAAATCCTGCCCGTGCTGGAAGAGCTCGGCATCGGCTTCGTGCCGTTCAGCCCGCTCGGCAAGGGTTTTCTCACCGGCGCGATCGACCAGACGACAGAGTTCGACAAGTCCGACTTCCGCAACGTCGTGCCGCGCTTCTCGGCCGAGAACCGACAGGCCAACCAGGGTCTTGTCGATGCCCTTGGCAGGATCGCCGAGGACAAGGGTGCAACCCGCGCCCAGATCGCCATCGCCTGGCTTCTGGCGCGCCGCCCATGGATCGCGCCGATCCCCGGGACGACCAAGCTGCATCGATTGGAGGAGAACGTCGGTGCAGCCGCCGTCGACCTCTCGGCCGATGACCTCAAGTCCATCGAAACCGCACTCGCCGCGATCGAGGTCCATGGCGACCGCTACCCGGCGCATCTGCAGGCCCGCGTCGGCAAATAGCCGCCGACCCCGCCCCAAAAACCGAAATCCCAAGCTCGGGGCTGGCGTGGCATCCCCTCGCCCGGCCCGAGCACGCCCGATCTATCGAGAAGGACAAGAGAATGACCAAAGGTATCGAAAACAAGGTCGTCGTCATCACCGGCGCCAGCAGCGGCCTCGGCGAAGCGGCGGCACGGCTGCTGGCCGAGGGCGGCGCGAAGCTCGTGCTGGGGGCCAGGCGCATCGAACGGCTGCAGGCGCTAGCGGCTGAACTGGAGCTTGGCGCGCAGGCAGTGCTGAAAACCGACGTCACCGACCGCGCCCAGGTGCAACGCCTTGTCGACCACGCCGTCGCAGCGCATGGCCGCATCGACGTGCTGATCAACAATGCCGGGCTGATGCCGAGCTCCATGCTGGAGAACCTGCATGTCGACGAGTGGGACCGGATGATCGACGTCAACCTGAAGGGCGTGCTCTACGGCATCGCCGCCGCCCTGCCACACATGAAGAAGCAGAAGAGCGGCCACATCATCAACGTCGCTTCCGTCGCCGGCCACAAGGTCGGCCCCGGCGGCGTGGTCTATGCCGCGACCAAGCATGGCGTGCGGGTGATCTCGGAAGGACTGCGCCAGGAGGTGAAACCCTACAACATCCGCAGCACCATCATCTCCCCAGGCGCCGTTGATACCGAACTGCCCGACACGATTACCGACGGCGCCGTCGCTGCAGGCATCCGCGCGGTCTACAAGCTGGCGATTCCGGCCAGCTCGTTCGCCCGTGCCGTGGCCTTTGCCATGAGCCAGCCGGAGGAGGTCGACATCAACGAGATCCTGTTCCGGCCGACGGCGCAGCTCTACTGAGGCTCTTTTCGGGCCTTCGCCGCGAAGAAGAACTGGGGAATGGCGTGCAGCGATGCACGCCGTTCGCGGTCCAAGCCTTGAATTTCCTGATTCTCTCGGCTAGAAGCGCGCTACCAGGCCGGGCCCCTCTGGCAGTCACCATGGCTGCGATGTCGGACTGGAAGACAATCCGGCGGCCTGGCTTTTGAAATCATCATCGACCTGTTGCAGCGTCTGACCTGTTTGCTCGCTCCTGCGCGCGCGACCGATCACGTCTGCGAGCCATGCCGCCCTAGCTGAAAACAAGGGTGCCGTATGACAGAATTCTTCACTCCGGAGGCGATGACAGCGCTGTTCCAGGTCATCATGATCGACCTGGTTCTCGCCGGCGACAACGCCATCGTGATCGGTCTCGCCGCGGCGGGCCTCCCCAAGGAACAGCGCGCCAGGGCAATCCTGATCGGCATCATCGCCGCGACCGTGCTGCGCATCGGCTTCGCCGCCGCCACCACCCAACTCCTCCAGATCGTCGGCCTGCTGCTCGCGGGCGGCATCCTGCTGCTCTGGGTCTGCTGGAAGATGTGGCGCGAACTGCAGGCCAACCACGGCCATGAGACCCAGGCCGTCGAGGCTCTGTCCGAAGAGGACATCGACAAGGACGGCAAGGTTGCCGGCACCGCGCCGAAGAAGACCTTCGCCCAGGCCGCCTGGCAGATCGTCATCGCCGACGTCTCGATGTCGCTCGACAACGTGCTGGCGGTTGCCGGTGCTGCCCGCGACCATCCGAACGTGCTGATCTTCGGCCTGGTGCTGTCGATCGCGCTGATGGGTATCGCTGCGAGCTTCATCGCCAACCTGCTGCAGAAGTATCGCTGGATCGCCTATGTCGGCCTGGTGATCATTCTCTACGTCGCCGGCGAGATGATCTATCGCGGCGCGCTCGAGGTCATGCCTTACCTGACGAGCTCAGGCTCGTAAGAGCAGGAATTGAGATCGGCCGGAACGAAACCGTTCCGGCCGATTTCGTTTGGAGGGCGCGGGGGCGCGCCCTCCAAATCAGCCCCAAGCCGCGCCGTCGAGCGCGCCGAGGGGAACCTTCAGATAGCGCCGGCCATTGGCTTCCGGCTCGGGCAGCCTGCCGCCATTGATATTGATCTGCAGGGCGTGAAGGATGAGCTTCGGCATCGGCAGGGTGCCGTCGCGCTCGTTGCGGAACGCGACGAATTCGTTCTCGCGCGGGTACCGCGTCAGGTGGATGTTGCCGGCCTTCTGGGAAGCGACGCTGCTTTCCCACAGCGGCTCTCGGCCGCCCGGCTGATAGTCGTGGCCGACAAAGACGCGGGTGTCTTGCGGCAACGACATGATGTCCTGGATCGACGACCACAGCGCATTCGCGCTGCCGCCGGGAAAATCGGTGCGGGCGGTGCCGCTGTCCGGCATGAAGACGGTGTCGTGCACGAAGGCGGCGTCACCGGCGACATAGGTGATCGAGGCGAGCGTGTGGCCGGGCGAGAACATGACGCCGGTCCTGATGCCGCCGATCTCGAAGGTCTCACCCTTGTCGAAGAGCCGGTCCCATTGCGAGCCGTCGGTCCTGAGTTCCGGCCAGTTGTAGATGCCGGCCCACAGCTTCTGCACATCCACGATACGGGCGCCGATGGCGGTCGGCGCGCCGGTCTTTGCCTTGAGATAGGACGCCGCCGAGAAATGATCGGCGTGCGGATGCGTGTCGAGGATCCATTGCACCTCGAGGCCCTGCTCGCGCACGAAGGCGAGCAACCGGTCGGCATTGGCCGTCGAGGTGGCACCCGACTTCTCGTCGTAGTCGAGGACCGGATCGACGATCGCGCATAGCCTGGTGCGCGGATCGCTCACGACATATTGCACCGACCAGGTGCGCGGATCGAAGAAGGCTGCGACGTCGGGCCTGGCCATCTCAGGCGTCCACCAGTTCGGCGGCGCGCGGGAAGAAGATCGCGCGGCTGGCGTCGAAGTCGTAGCGCGGCTCGTACTGGGCGGCGTCAGCGGCGATCTGCGCGACCGCCTCGAGGATGAACTTCACCTTGTCCTCGGGCAGGAGGACGCTGAAGTTGAGCCGGGTAAAGCCGGGCTTCTTGATCTCGTCGCCATCGAGGATCGCCTGGCGCATGCGCCGGGACTGTTCGGCGTCGATCGACAGCAGCCGGTGGACATAAGGTCCGGCGCAGGCACAGCCGCCGCGCGCCTGGATACCGAAGCGGTCGCTGAGCATGCGGGTGACGAGCTGCTGGTGGACATGGCCGCCGCGGCCGTTGCGCACGCGGAAGGAGAAGATCGGCAGCCGCTGCGGCTCGAGCGCGCCCAGGAGTTCGAGGCCGTCGATGCCCCGCCAGGCAGACATGGCGCGGCGCGTCAGTTCGGCGTTACGGGCCTGCATCGCCTCGGCGCCGAGCGCCTCCTTGACCAGGAAGGCGAGCGCTGCGCGGATGTCGCCGACGACGTTGGGCGTGCCCGCCTCCTCGCGCGCCTCCAGACTGTCGCTGTAATCGTGGCCGTCGGGCGAGACGAACTTGACGGTGCCGCCGCCGGGCCAGGAGGGCTTGCGCGTCACCACCGCGTCGCGGCGCACGATCAGCACGCCAGAGGAGCCGGGGCCGCCGATGAACTTGTGCGGCGAGACAACAACCGCGTCGAGCTCGGCGTCGGCGGCCGGTGACATCGCGATCGGCATGTATGGCCCCGCACCGGCATAGTCCCAGACCGCCTTGGCGCCGGCCGCCTTGATCTTGCGGGTGACGGCTGCGACGTCGGTGATGATGCCGGTGACGTTGGAAGCGGCCGAAAACGCGCAGACGGTGAGGTCGGCGCCGACCTTGAGCGCCGCGTCCAGTTCCGCGAGGTCGGGGCCGCCGGTGGCGGCTTCGCAGATCTCGATCACCTCGGCGCCGCTCTCGCGCCACGGCAGGATGTTCGAATGGTGCTCGTAGGGGCCGATGATGATGCGCACGCGCTTGCCCTGCGCAACCGCGTCGGCGACGCCGAGCAGCTTGACCAGCCGGTTGATGCCGGCCGTGGCTCCGGAGCCAGCGAAAATGACGGCATGCTCTTTCCCGGCGCCGCAACAAGTGCCGATCGCCGCGCGCGCCTCCCGGCGCAGGCGCGTCATGAAGCCGCCGCAGTAGGAGGCCTCGGTGTGGCTGTTGGCGTAGTAGGGGAGCACCTCTTCGAGCACGAAGCGCTCGACCTGCATCAGCGCGCGGCCCGAGGCGACGTAGTCGGCATAGACGAGAGGCTTGGTACCGAACGGTCCTTCGATCCTGGCGTTCTGGCCGACCAGACCGGCCTGCAGCGCAGCGATGGTGTTGCCGCCGGAAAGGCTCTCCCTGAACCCATGCAGCAAACCGATGGTGCCAGACATTTTTCCTTGCTCCTCTTCCACAAACCGTTCCCTACGGTATGGACGAAGATTCTAATCGTGTTTCGGTGGAGAAACATTATCGATTTCTCGCGACGGCAACCTGATTTTGTGTCAAATGATCGTAATCATGGAAAAACTTGATGAAATTGATCGCAAGATCCTGGCCTGCCTGCAGAAGGACGGCACGATCTCGCAGCGTGATTTGGCCGAACGCGTCGGCCTCTCGCAGAACGCCTGCTGGCGCAGGCTGCAGCGGCTCAACACCACCGGCCTGATCCGCGGCACGCATGCCGACATCGACCTTGCCGCACTGGGCTACGACCTGACCGTGTTTGTGATGATCCGCACCCGCCACCATTCCAAGGAGTGGGCCGACAGCTTTCGCAAGCATGTCGACCGCATGCCCGAGGTGACGGACTTCTTTCGCATCGGCGGCGACTGGGATTACCTGATCAAGGTCGTGACGCGCGGGATGGCGGGATACGACGCCTTCTACCAGAAGCTGATCACGGATTTCGACCTGGCCACCGTGACAGGCTTCTTTTCCATGGAAGCGATCATCGACAACCGCGCCGCCGACCTCGCCCGCATGCGTTGACGGCGCCTGATCTGGAACCGGCCCGCGCGGCAATCGTTCACCTTGTCGGAGAACGTGACTTTCGGCGCACTTGTAAAGTCGCCGCATATGATGCCCTATTTGGGCAGCAGACAGTTGAACGTGCATCGACGGCGCAGGATCAGGCGATGACGGAAACCGGGCGGCTTCATCCTTCGGACAATGCGGGCTCCGCCGGGAACGGCGGCATTGCGGATTACTTCTCGCGCCGCTGGCGCGGCGAGGTACCGCTGCTTGAACTGTTCTGGCGCGACATGGTCGTGGTGGGCAGTCTCGTCAACGTGGCGACCACGGTCATCGCCCTGCTCATCCTTGCGGCGAAGCTGCCGACATGGTGGGCACTCGCCGTCCACCTCGTGCCGCTGCCGTACAATCTGTTCCTCTACGGCAGCGTGCTCAAGACGGCGGATAGCACCGAGTTTCCGAGCGCCGGCATGCTGAAGCTCGGCGCCACCTTCTGGATCGTGCTCGCAAGCCTGCTCTAGCTGTTCGCCGGCTCGAAGTTCAGCGCCACGCCGTTGATGCAGTAACGCAGGCCGGTGGGCGGCGGACCGTCCTCGAACACATGGCCGAGATGGCTGCCGCAATTGTCGCAATGCACCTCGGTCCGCACCATGCCGTAGCTGCGGTCGACGGTCGTTTCGACCGAACCCTCGACCGGATCGTTGAAGCTCGGCCAGCCGGTGCCGCTCTCGAACTTGAGTTTGGATTCGAACAGTGGCTGGTCGCAGCCGGCGCATGTGAACGTGCCGGCGCGCTTTTCGTAGAGCAGCGCGCAGCTTCCGGGCCGCTCGGTGCCATGGTGGCGCATCACCTGATACTGCTCGGGCGTCAGCATCGCGCGCCACTCGGCATCGGTGCGGGTGACGGGGTAGGTCTTGGCGTCCATTCTGGGGGTCTCCCTGGATTGTTCTTCTTGTTCGTAGTCCTTGCACAGATAGTTACGAGAGCCGTCGCCTGACAGGGCATCACTTCCTGGTGAGCCGAAACGGCGAGACCCGGCTAGTGCTTCCGCGACAATTGCTTCGTCGCGGCCTCCAGCCCGGCCAGCGTCAACGGGTACATGCGGTTGGCAAACATGTCGGAAATCATCTTGATCGAGCTGGTGTAGCCCCAATGCTTCTCCTGCGTCGGGTTGAGCCAGACCGCGTTCGGCCATTGCTCGAGCACCCGGCGCAGCCAGACGGCACCCGGCTCGGGGTTCCAGTGCTCGACCGAGCCACCGGCATAGGCGATCTCGTAGGGACTCATCGAGGCATCGCCAACGAAGATGACCTTGTAGTCGTGGCCGTATTTGTGGAGCACGTCGAGTGTCGAAATGACCTCGGAATGGCGGCGGCGGTTGTCCTTCCACACGCCTTCGTAGAGGCAGTTGTGAAAGTAGAAATACTCGAGCTGGCGGAACTCGACGCGCGCCGCCGAGAACAGTTCCTCCACCACCTTGATGTGGTCGTCCATCGAGCCGCCGACGTCGAAGAACATCAGGAGCTTCACCGCATTGCGCCGCTCGGGCCGCGTCCTGACGTCGAGATAGCCGTGGTCGGCGGTGGCATGGATCGTGCCGGGCAGGTCCAGCTCTTCCTCGGCGCCCTCGCGCACCCAGCGGCGCAGGCGCTTGAGCGCCACCTTGATGTTGCGCGTGCCGAGTTCGACGGAATCGTCGAAATTCCGGAACTCGCGCTTGTCCCACACCTTCACCGCGCGGCGGTGGCGGCTCTCGTGCTGGCCGATACGCACGCCCTCGGGATTGTAGCCATAGGCGCCGAAGGGCGAGGTGCCTGCGGTGCCGATCCATTTCGACCCGCCCTGGTGGCGGCCTTTCTGCTCCTCCAGCCGCTGCCTCAGCGTCTCCATCAGCTTCTCGAAGCCACCGAGCGCCTCGACCAGCTTCTTCTCCTCGTCGGTGAGCGTCTTCTCCGCCAGCCGGCGCAACCACTCCTCGGGGATGTTGGCGACGTCGACGCCGCCCTCGCCCGAGATCGCCTCGACGCCCTTGAAGTAGTGCGAAAAGACCTGGTCGAACCGGTCGATATGGCGCTCGTCCTTCACCAGCACTGCCCGCGCCAGGTAGTAGAAGCCTTCGACGTCGTAGCTGACGAGATCGGCATCCAGCCCTTCGAGCAGGGTCAGGTATTCGCGCAGCGACACCGGAACCTTGGCCGCCTTGAGCTCGAGGAAGAAGGGTATGAACATGGCCGGCACTTTGCTTCCGGGCGGCCCCGCAGGCAAGCCCTCGGGGCAGCCGCGCCGAAGTCACACCTCGGGTTAAAAATCGGATTCAGTCTTTTTTGGTAATTTCCCGTTAGCAATTCAAGTCAGTGGGGTCTGGGGGTGAGTCTCGCCGTCGATCCGTTTATGTCTTGCGTGCGGGTAACTATGCGTTTCTCAACGGCGTCAGCGATAATTCTCGCCAGCCTGGCTCTCGCCGGCTGCACCTCCAGCATGGGGCTTGGCGACCTGGTCGCCACCGGCCCCTCGGCCGAAACGACGAGTTCGGTCGCCAGACCGGCAAGCCCGATTCCCACGGCCAACGTGGCTCCGGCGCCCGTCGCTCCAGCGGTCCAGCAGGCGATGGCAGCTCCCGTACCCCAGCAGGCGGTCGCAGCTTCCATGCCCCAGCAGGTCCTGGTCGCCCCGCCGCCCGTTCCGGCGGCGATCGCGGCCGAACGGCCTGTCGAGGTGGCTATGGCCGCAGCCCCGATGATCGAGCTCGAGACCGTTCCGACGCCGGACGCCAAGCCGATCGCGCTGGTCTCGCCGGCCAACCCGATGAAGGCCACGCCGTTCGCGCCCGGCCAGATCTACGGCCGCCGTTTCCGCGACGCCAAGCCGATTAACTTCGGCAAGGCGATGTCGCCCAAGAACTACGCAGTTCACGGCGTCGACGTCTCGCGCTGGCAGGGCGACATCGACTGGCCGAAGCTGCGCACGCAGGGCGCCAACTTCGCCTACATCAAGGCGACCGACGGCGGCGACCATCTCGACCCGATGTTCAAGAAGAACTGGCGCGAGGCCGGGGCGGCCGGCCTGAGGCGCGGCGCCTATCACTTCTTCTACTGGTGCCGGACCGCGGGCGAACAGGCCGACTGGTTCATCCGCAACGTGCCTCGGGTCGAAGGCGCGCTGCCGCCGGTCATCGACGTCGAATACAATGGCGAATCGAGCTGCAAGCGCCGCCTGTCGCGCCAGACGATCGTCGAGAAGATGCAGGTGTTCATGGACAAGCTGGAGCGCCACTACGGCCAGCGGCCCATCATCTACACCGCGCCCGACTTCTACCGCGACAACCTCGAGGGCGAGTTCCTCAACTACCCGTTCTGGCTGCGCGCCGTCGCCCAGCCGCCTTCGAAGGTCTATCCGGGCCGCAAGTGGGTGTTCTGGCAGTATTCGGGTTCGGGCCTGTCGCACGGCGTCGAGGGCAAGATCGACCTCAACGTCTTCAACGGCAGCGAGGCGACCTGGAACGCCTGGCTGGCCAAGACGACGAGCTACAGGCTCGCCGCCGAGGCGCGCTAGTGCAAGACCCCGAAAATCGGAATCGATTTTCGGGAGCGTTCTTTGCGCGTCCGAGAGGACGCGCGGCGCTGTAGGCGCCGCGGCTTCGGCCTACAGCAGGTCGTATTCGATGAACCCAGTGCGCCGCGCCACCCGGTCGTAGAGCTTGCGCGCGGTGGCGTTGGTCTCGTGCGTCATCCAGTAGACGTTGGTGACGCCGAGCTTGCCGGCCTCCGCCTTCACCGCCGCAATCAGCGCGGCGCCGACACCCTTGCCACGCGCTGCCGGGTCGGCGAACAGGTCCTGCAGGTAGCAGTTGTTGGCCTCCGACCATCCCGAACGATGGTAGAGATAATGGGTCAGGCCGACCGCCTTGCCGTCGACCACGGCTATCAGGCCCTTCGGCTCGAACTCGCCGCCGCTGAACAGGCGCTTCCAGGCGAGCTCGTAGATGCTCTCGGGCAGCACCGTGTTGTAGAAATCGAGATAGGCGGCCCACAGCCGGCGCCAGTCCTCATGGTCGGCGAGCTCGAGCGGGCGGATGGTGATGTCGGTCATGGCCTTGATTTCCGTGAATGAGATGGTTGCTTCGGAAACTGCCCGAGCAAAGCTGCATGGCCAACGGTCCAGAGGGCGGGAATGTGCTGGCCGGGCGGTGGATGCGCTCGCACCCCCACCCCTAACCCCTCCCCACAAGGGGGAGGGCAATCTTGCTGCGCCCCGCCTTGCCAGTTCCACTCCCAAGGGGCTTGATGGCAAGCGCGACCTACCGGTTCCCCTCCCCCTTGTGGGGAGGGGTTAGGGGTGGGGGTATCAGCGGGACGCCGAAATGCGGGGCTACCCCTGCCGTCTCGCCATGAAAGCCAGTCGCTCGAACAGGTGCACGTCCTGCTCGTTCTTGAGCAGCGCGCCGTGCAGCTTGGGCAAGGCGTTCCTGGGATCGCCGCGCAGGTCTTCGGGCGCCACGTCGTCGGCCACCAGCAGGCGGATCCAGTCGAGCGCCTCAGAGGTGGAGGGCTTCTTCTTGAGCCCCGGCGTGTCGCGGATCTCGTAGAACTGGGTGAGTGCGGCTCGCACCAGGCTCTGCTTGATGCCTGGATAATGCACGTCGACGATGCGATGCAGCGTGTCGACGTCGGGGAAGCGGATGTAGTGGAAGAAGCAGCGGCGCAGGAAGGCGTCCGGCAGTTCCTTCTCGTTGTTCGAGGTGATGACGACGATCGGCCGGACCTTCGCGCGCACCGTCTCGCCGGTCTCGTAGACGAAGAACTCCATGCGATCGAGTTCCTGCAGCAGGTCGTTGGGGAACTCGATGTCGGCCTTGTCGATCTCGTCGATCAACAGCACGACCTTCTTCTCGGCTGCAAAGGCGTCCCACAGCTTGCCGCGCTTGATGTAGTTGCGGATGTCGTTGAAGCGGCCGTCGCCGAGCTGGCTGTCGCGCAGGCGCGAGACGGCATCATATTCGTAGAGGCCCTGCTGCGCCTTGGTGGTGGACTTGACGTTCCACTCGATCATCTCGAGGCCGAGGCCTGCCGCCACCTGGCGGGCAAGCTCGGTCTTGCCGGTGCCGGGCTCGCCCTTGACCAGCAGCGGCCGCTCCAGCGCGATCGCCGCATTGACCGCCACCATCAGATCCTTGTCGGCGACATAGGCCGCAGTGCCTTCGAAACGCATTTTCTTGTCCCTGATTTCGCGGCGAACCGTAGAAAGATGGCTTCGGACACGCAAGCAAAACCGTTGCGACACGAAGCGCATTGCACGAGCGCCCGGCGACGACGGTTCCTGTTTGCCGGCGCTGGCGTTGGCGCGTGCTTCAACCTATATTGATGGGGACGGTCTGCGCTTCGCGACAGGAGAGACATTTCCCCGGGGCCTTATTGATCCCTAGGGAGCTGTCCCTGACCGGGCCCGTGGGCTCGGACATATGGCGCCCACCTACTTTGTAGGTTCCCGGGATCAACTTCTCCATCGGTTGCGTGGATCGTCGCTTTT
>MEEF01000033.1 GCA_001724355.1 Mesorhizobium sp. SCN 65-20
GCGAGCGCCGCCGCGTTGGCCGCCTGGTCGTGATCGAGCGCATGGGGATAAGGCACCAGCAAGGCGGGCCGGCCGATGACGGAAATCTCCGACACGGTGGAGGCCCCGGAACGCGAGATCACCAGATCGGCCGCGGCGATCCTTGCCGCCATGTCGGTGAAGAACGGCGATACGTCCGCCTCCATGCCCAGCCCGGCATAGGCGGCCTTGACCTTTTCGGCGTCCTCGGCCCGCGCCTGCTGGGTGACGACGAGCCGCCGGCGCTGGTCTTGCGGCAACAGCGCCACCGCGGCCGGAACGGCGTCGGAAAAGAACTGCGCGCCCTGGCTGCCGCCGAACACCAGGAGCCGGAACGGCTCGTTCGCGGCCGAAGCTTCATAGGGAATTTTTGCAGCCTCCAGCACCGCCGGCCTGACCGGGTTGCCGGTGGTCACCGTCTTGAGGCCGGCGGCACTTTCGTCTTGCGGCAGGAAGCCGCCGGCGATCGCCGTCACCCGCCCGGCCAGCGCCCGGTTGGCGCGGCCCATCACCGCGTTCTGCTCGTGGATAACGGTCGGCACCCGGCGGCGCGTGGCGGCATAAAGCGGCGGCAGCGTCGGATAGCCGCCGAAGCCGACGACCACGGCCGGCTTCAGCCTGCCGATCAGCGCCGACGCCTGCCGCACGCCGGACCAGATTTTCCAGAACGCCTTGATGAGCGCCAGCGGGTTTTTCGAGCCGAACGTCGCCGAGCGGACCGGATGGATGGCGGCCGCCGGAAACTGCCCGGCAAAGCGCCCGGCGCGCTCGTCGGTCGCCAGATGCACGCTCCAGCCGCGCGCGGCAAGCTCGTGCGCCAGCGCCTCCGCCGGAAACAGGTGCCCGCCGGTTCCGCCCGCCGCCAGAAGGATCGTGCCCTTGGCCATCACATCGCTATTCCGCCGGCAGGACCGCGGACGCCGACGAATAGCCCATCGGCCGGCGCTTCTGCGGCTTGCGGCGCGTCAGCGCCAGCACCATGCCCATGGAGACGGCGATGGCGATCTGCGAGGAGCCGCCGTAGGAAATGAACGGCAGCGTCATGCCCTTGGCCGGCATCAGTTGCAGGTTCACGCACATGTTGATGGCCGATTGCAGGCCGAACACGGTGACCAGCCCGCCGACCGCGTAGCGGGTGAAATCGTCCTGCTCCCTGAGCGCGGTGGAAAGGCCGCGCAGCACGATGAAGGCGAAGATGGCCATGATGAGGAAGCACAGCACGATGCCGAACTCCTCGCCCGCGACCGAGAACACGAAGTCGGCATGGCTGTCGGGAATGGCGCGCTTGAACGTGCCCTCGCCAGGCCCGACCCCGAACCAGCCGCCGTTGATAATGGCTTCGCGGCCCATGTCGACCTGATAGGTGTCGCCCTCGCCGGTGATGAAGCGGTCGATGCGGCCGGCAACGTGCGGCAACAGCGTGTAGGCGGCGAACACGCCCGCCACGCCGGCGGCCCCCAGCGCGACGATCCACAGCCACGGCAGGCCGGCCATGAAGAACATCACGCCCCAGGTGCCGAGCACCAGCATGGTCTGGCCGAAGTCCGGCTGCGCCACGAGCAGCGAGATGACCACCGCGAGCAGGATCATGGCGAACAGGTTGCCGGGGATGTCGGGCTGGCGCCGGTTTTCGGCGAACAGCCAGGCGCACACGACGACGAAGGCCGGCTTCAGGAACTCCGACGGCTGGATGGAGAGGCCGGCGAGCGAAACCCAGCGTCGCGCGCCCTTCACTTCGACGCCGACGTAAAGAACGACCACCATCAGAACCAGCATGACGGCGAGCAGAAATAGCGCCACGCGCCGGATCTGGCGCGGCTCCAGGAAGGACACCGCCAGCATCACCGCCAGCGCGGGGATCGTGAAGATGATCTGGCGCGTGGCGAAATGGAACGGATCGAGCCCGATGCGCAGCGCCACCGCCGGGCTCGCCGCGAAGGAAAGCACGATGCCGAGGCCCATCAGCGACAGGAACGCCGCCAGGAACCAGCGATCGACGGTCCACCACCAGGTTGCGACCGGGCTGCGGTCGAGACGGCTTGCCTGTGCCATTATCGTTGCTCCCCGATAGGATGGACACCATCAATAGCGCGCGCGGCTTGCCTGAAGAATTCGCCGCGCACCTCGAAATTCTTGAACTGGTCGAAGCTGGCGCAGGCCGGCGATAACAGCACCACCACCTCGCCCTGATCGTCGGCCTCGGCATCGCGGGCCGCGTGTTCGATAGCCGCCTGCAACGTGCCCGATATCTCGTAGGGCACGGTCTCGCCGAGCGTCGCCGAAAAGGCGGGGGCGGCCTCGCCGATCAGGTAGGCCTTGGCGATGCGCGAAAACAGGCCGCGCAGCGGCTCGATGCCGCCCTCCTTCGGCAGGCCGCCGGCAATCCAGTAGATGCGCGAAAAGCTCGACAGCGCCGGTGCCGCCGCATCCGCGTTGGTCGCCTTGGAATCGTTGACGAACAGCACGTGGCCCTTCCTGCCCACCTGCTCCATGCGGTGCGCGAGGCCGGGGAAGCTTTCCAGCCCGGACTGGATCTCGCCGAGTTCCAGCCCGACCTTCAGGCAGGCGGCCACGGCGGCGAGCGCGTTCTGCGCGTTGTGCTGGCCGCGCAGCGAGCCGATGCCTTCGAGGAAGGCGATGCGGCTGTAGCGGCCGTCCACCGCCTCCATCAGGTCGGTGCCGTCGGCGAAATAGCCGTCGGTCAGCGGCAGGCGCTTGGAGATGCGGACCACGTCCTTGCCGGCGCGTTCCAGCCGGTCGGCGATCTGGGCGCAATAGACGTCGTCGACGCCGATGATCGCAGTATCGCTTCCCGCCACCAGCCTTTCCTTGATGGAAGCGTAGTGCTGCATGGTGCCATGGCGGTCGAGATGGTCGGGCGTGAGGTTGAGCAGTATGCCCGCCGTCGGGTTGATCGAGGGGGCCAGGTCGATCTGGTAGGACGAGCACTCGACGACGTAGTGGCGGCCGGGACGCGGCGGATCGAGGGTCATGACCGCGCGGCCGATGTTGCCGCCCATCTGCGTGTCGCGCCCCGCCGACTGCAGGATGTGCGCCGTGAGTGCGGTCGTGGTCGACTTTCCGTTGGTGCCGGTAATCGCGATGAAAGGTGCGCTGGGCGCCGTCACCAGACGCTCGCGCGCGAAGAGTTCTATGTCGCCGATCACCTCGACGCCCGCCCCGCGGGCCAGTTCCACCGTCCAGTGCGGCTTGGGGTGCGTCAGCGGCACGCCCGGCGACAGCACCAGCGACGAAACGCCGGACCAGTCGATCGTCCGAAGGTCGCGTGTGGGAATGCCTTCCGCCGCGGCGCGCGACACGCTTTCGGGATTATCGTCCCAGGCGACCACCTCCGCCCTGCCCTCTGCGAGCGCCCGCGCCGTTGCCGTCCCCGAACCGCCGAGGCCGAACAGCGCTACTTGCTTTCCAGAAAACGAGGTGGCGGGGATCATGGCAGCCTCAGCGCAGCTTGAGAGTGGAAAGGCCGATCAGCGCCAGAATAACAGCAATGATCCAGAAACGAATGACCACTTGGCTTTCGGTCCAGCCAAGTTTTTCGAAATGGTGGTGGATGGGGGCCATGAGGAAGACGCGTCGCCCGGTGAGCTTGAAGAAGCCGACCTGGATGATGACCGACAAGGCCTCCATGACGAACAGGCCGCCGACGATGGCCATGACGATCTCGTGCTTGGTGGCGACCGCAACCGTGCCGATCAGTCCGCCGAGCGCCAGCGAACCGGTGTCGCCCATGAAGATGGCGGCGGGCGGCGCGTTGAACCAGAGGAAGCCCAGGCCAGCACCGATGACCGCGCCGAGGATGACCGCCAACTCGCCGGTGCCCGGTACGAAGTGGATCTGCAGGTACTCGGCGAAAACCGCGTTACCCGAGAGATAGGCGATGACGCCGAAGGACGCTGCCGCAATCATGATCGGCACGATGGCGAGGCCGTCGAGACCGTCGGTCAGGTTCACCGCGTTGCCGGCACCGACGATGACGAAGCAGGCGAAGGGGATGAAGAACCAGCCGAGATTGAGCAGCAGATCCTTGATGAACGGGAAGGTCAGCGACGACGAGAACGGCGCCTGGCCGTTACGCATGATGATCCAGGCAGCGATGCCGGCAATCACGAATTCGATGCCGAGACGTGCCTTGCCAGACAGGCCGAGATGCGACTGCTTGGTGACCTTGAGGTAGTCGTCATAGAAGCCGATGGCGCCGAAGCCGAGCGTGACGAACAGCACGACCCACACGTAGATGCTCGTGATGTTGGCCCACAGCAGCGTCGAGCCAATGATGCCGCAGAGGATCATCAGGCCGCCCATGGTCGGCGTGCCGGCCTTCTTGAAATGGGTCTGGGGACCGTCGGCGCGGATCGGCTGGCCTTTGCCCTGCCTCAGGCGCAGCGCGTTGATGATCGCCGGCCCGAAGATGAACACGATCAGCGCGGACGTGATCAACGCCCCGCCGGTACGGAAGGTGATGTAGCGGAAGACGTTGAAAAACGACACCTTGTCCGCAAAGTCGACAAGCAAAGTTAGCATGCGTATCCGTCCCCCGAGACCTGGTTCAGGTCGGTGTGCTTGTGCCGGCGTTCGCCGGGAATGTCTTGATCAGAGCCTCTACGAGCTTCGAGAACCCGATGCCCTTGGACGACTTCACCATGATGGCGTCGCCAGGCTTCACCGTGTTCAGAAGCAAGGGCTTGAGGTCCTCGACGCCGGCGCGGTATTCCGCCCTGATCCCCTCGGGCAGAGTATCGGCAAGTGCCTTCATTTCCGGTCCGGCCAAAAGGACCATGTCTGTCCTGGTCGAACTGATCAGTTCAGCGAGCGCGGAGTGCAGCCGGGCCGAATGGGCGCCGAGCTCCAGCATGTCGCCGAGCACGGCGATGCGCCTGCCCCCACCCGACACGGGCGTGGCGTCAAGCAACTCGATCGCGGCCCGCATCGAGGCGGGGTTGGCGTTGTAGCTCTCGTCGATCAGCGTGGCGGGCCCTTCCGGCAGCTGCAGTATGTGCCGCTGGCCGCGTCCGCTTTCGGCCGACATCGAGGCGAGCGCCGTCGCGACCGTCGGCACGTCGGCGCCGCAAAGATGGGCCGCACCCAGCACCGCGAGCGCGTTCTGCACGATGTGCCGGCCGGGCGCGCCGATGCGGGCCTGAACGTCGCGGCCGCCGATCCGGGCCACGATCATCGAATGATCCGCCTCCAGCGTGCACTTGAGCAGCCTGAACGTGGCGCGCGTGTTCTCGCCGAAGCTCATGACGTTGTCGATGCCGGCGCCGCGGGCGAACTTCTCCAGCAGCTTGAAGCGGCCGTCGTCGCGATTGAGCAGGACGGCCCCACCCGGCTCGACGCCCTCGAATATCTCGGCCTTCGCCTTGGCGATCTCGTCGAGATTGCGGAAGAACCCGAGATGGGCGGGCGCAATCAGCGTGACGATGGCGATATGCGGACGGACCATGCGGACCAGCGGGCTGATCTCGCCGGGATGGTTCATGCCGATCTCGAAGATGGCGTAGTCGCTGTCCTCGGGCATGCGCGCAAGCGTCAGCGGCACGCCCCAGTGGTTGTTGAACGACGCAGCCGACGCGTGCACCTTGCCGACCGAGGAAAGCGCATGGCGCAGGGCTTCCTTGGTGCTGGTCTTTCCGACCGAACCCGTGACCCCGATGATGCGAGCCCGCGAACGGTCGCGCGCGGCGATGCCGGCCTTCTCGAGCGCGGCCAGCACGTCGGGCACCACGATCATCGGCGCGGCCAGCCTGCCGAGCGCCGGAAGCTTGCCCTCGGCAACCACGAGAAGCCCCGCCCCCGCCTTGATAGCGGCGGTTGCGAAATCATGTCCGTCCATCGTGTCGCCCTTGATGGCGAAGAACGCCTCGCCGGGCTTCAGGCTACGGCTGTCGATGGAAATACCGGTAACGCCTTCGGGCATCTGGCCGAGGGGGCGGCCGCCCATTGCCTCGACGAGAGCCTCGGAGGTCCACAACAGGCTCATGCCGGGCTCCCGGCGAGCGCGTTGCGCACTTCCTCATGGTCGGAGAAATGCAGCGTCTCGCTGCCGATGGTCTGGCCCACTTCATGACCCTTGCCGGCAACGATCAGCGTGTCGCCTTCATGCAGCATGGCCACGGCCTTCTGGATGGCCTGCCGACGGTCGCCGATCTCGATCGCACGGGGGGCGGCGGCCATGATCGCGGCGCGGATCGTTTCCGGCACTTCGGAACGCGGATTGTCGTCGGTGACAATGGCGACGTCGGCCAGGCGCGTCGCGATCTCACCCATGATCGGGCGCTTGCCGCGGTCGCGATCGCCGCCGCATCCGAACACGACGATGACCCTGCCGGTGGTGAACGGCCGCACCGAGGCGAGCACGTTCTCGAGCGCGTCGGGCTTGTGGGCGTAGTCGACATAGACGGGCGCGCCCGCCGGCGTGGTACCGACAAGATCGAGACGCCCCGGAGCGCCCTTCAGGTGCTCGAGCGCCGCCAGAGCCTTGGCGACGTCCGTTCCGGTGGCAATCGCCAAACCGGCCGCGACCAGCGAGTTGGCAACCTGGAAGTCACCCGCCAGCGGCAGGTCGACCTCGTAGATAGTGCCCTCGCATTCGATCTCGGCACGCTGGCGATGACGCTCGTGCTCGACCCGCTTGAGGCTGAGGAAATCGCCCTGACGTCCGACCGTCAGCACCTTGAGCCCGGCGGCGCGTGCCGCGTCGATAGTCGGCTGCGACCAGACGTCGTCGGCGAAGATGACCGCCGGAGCGCCCTTGGGCAGCAGCGCATCGAACAGGCGGAGCTTGGCGCGGTGATACTCCTCGACCGTCGGGTGGTAGTCCATGTGATCGCGGCCGAGATTGGTGAAGCCGCCTGCCGCAAGCCTCACGCCGTCCAGTCGACGCTGGTCGAGGCCGTGGCTGGAGGCTTCCATCGATGCGTGCGTCACGCCTGCGTCCGCGAGTTCAGCGAGCAGCTTGTGCAGCGCCACTGGATCGGGGGTCGTCAGCTGGCCGTATTCGTCGCGGCCAGGCGCGACCACGCCCGTCGTGCCGATGCTGGCTGCGGCGAAGCCCGCCTGCTCCCAGATCTGGCGGGTGAAGGCGGCGACGGAGGTCTTGCCGCTGGTGCCGGTGACCGCGACCATGGTCTCGGGCTGGCGCCCGTAGAACCTGGCGGCCGCGAGCGCCAGTGCCTGGCGCGGATCGTCAACCGCGATGACCGGAATGCCGGGCGAAGCAAGGTCCGCACCTTTTGCCGTAACGACTGCCACGGCACCGCGCTTCGCCGCATCACCGGCATAGGCGGCGCCATCGGCCTTGCTGCCGGAAACGGCAAAGAACACGGTTCCCGGCGTCACCTGCCGCGAATCCGAGGAAACCCCGCTCACCTCGACGTCGTGGGAGAGAACCCCATCGTCGGGCAGGATACCGGCAAGGTCTTTTATTTTCATCGAGTCCCGTTCGTCACTAACAAATGGCGCGCTCTTCGGCGCGCCCAAGAATCACTGGTAGGAAGCCAGCGTTGCGCCACTTTCTTGGCCGAATTCTGGCTTTACGCCAAGCAGCGGTGCCGAGCGCCGGATAATATTGGCGACCATCGGCGCCGCATTGAAGCCGGCCGTCGCGCCCACGCCCGGATTTTCGCGCTGAGGCTCGTCGACGATGGTCAGCACGACGTACTTCGGATCGTCCATCGGAAAGGCAGCGACGAAGGCGTTGAAGCGCTTGTCGCTCGAATAGCGGCCGTTGACAACCTTTTCGGCCGTACCCGTCTTGCCGCCTACCCTGTAGCCGTCGACCTGCGCCCGCGTGCCCGAGCCTCCGGTGCCCTTGGTCGCGTTGAGCGTATAGAGGTACTTCATGTCCTCGCTGGTCTTCGGCTTGATCACCTGCTTGGCAACCGCATCAGCCTCAGCTTGCGTCCGCATCAGGAACGTCGGCGGTATCAGCTTGCCGCCGTTGACGAGCGCGGCTGCTCCCACCGCGGTCTGCAGCGGCGTGGTCGACATGCCGTGACCGAAGGAGATGGTGATCGAGTGGACCCTCTTCCACACCTTGGGTTCGGTCGGCCTGGCCACTTCGGGAAGCTCGGTCTGCATGCGGTCGAGCAGGCCGAGCCTTTTGAGAAATTCTCGATGCCCCTCGATGCCCACGGCTTCGGCCTCGCGGGCCGAGCCGATGTTGGACGAGTAGATGAACACTTCCGGAACGGTGAGCACCCGGCCCTTGCCGTGGAAGTCGCGGATCGTCTGGCCGCCGATCGTGATCGGCCGGCTCGCGTCGAAGGTGCTCTGCAGTGTCACCTTGCCAGAATCCAGCGCCATCGCCGTTGTGAAGCTCTTGATCGTCGAGCCCATTTCGAACAGACCGGCCGACATGCGGTTGAGCCGGTCCTTCTGGAGGGCGTTGAAGGGATTGTTCGGATCGAAATCCGGCACCGAGCCCATCGCCAGCACTTCGCCCGTCCTGACGTCGAGCACGACGGCACCTGCGGCGATTGCCTTGTACTTCTCCAATGCCGAGACGAGTTCGCTGCGCACCACATGCTGCACGCGCAGGTCGATCGACAGCTTGACCGGCTTCAGGTCCTTGGCGATGGCCAAGCCCGAAGCCTGGAGATCGGCGAGCCCCTGGTCGTCGATGTATTTCTCCAGCCCGGAGATTCCCTTGTTGTCGACATTGGTCAGGCCGACGATGTGCGACGCCGTCTCGCCGGCCGGGTAGAAGCGACGCTTTTCCGTGCGGAAGGCGATCCCGGGAATGCCCAGCGCCATGATCTCCGCCTGCTGCTTTGGCGTGAGCTGCCGCTTCAGCCAGACGAACCCTGTGCCGCTCTTCAGCTTGTTGTAGGTCTGCTCGACATCGAGATCGGGCAGCACCGTCGTCAGCTTCTCGATCGCCTCGTCGGCGTCGACGATGCGGCGCGGCTCAGCGAACAGCGAAGCCGTCTTGATATCGGTCGCCAGCACCTCGCCATTGCGATCGACGATGTCAGGTCGCGAAGCCGTCACGCGGGATTCCGGACCACCCGAAGCTTCGGGGTTCTGCACGCCGAAATAGACCAGGCGACCGCCGATCGTGGCATAGATGCCGAAGAATACCGCCATCGTCATGACGACGCGGTTGCGGGTGCGTCCACCGGTGGTCTTGCGCGCGCTGTCGAAGACGATCGTCTTGTCGCCTTCGCTCTTGCCGCGTTTCTTGGCGAGCCAGCCGATCATCGGGCGATGCCTCCGGTCACGATCTGGTCCGGCGTGGCAGCGACCAGGTCGGGACTTTCGCGCGTGAGATCCTCGATGGTCAGCGGCCGCACCGGCAATGCGTCCAGGCCGACGATCTGGCGTGCATCCACCAGTTGGAGTTGCAGTTCGGCCTGGTATGCCTCGGAAAGGATCTGGAGCCGCGACGGTTGCGTGAGCAGGCTCCAGTCCGCCTTGAGGAGATCGATCGTGTCTTCCTCGTAGCGGATATCGGCCTGGATTTTCTTCACGGACTTGAGCTGGTTCTCGGCGTCGTCCTTGGTCTTGTAGGTGAAGGCCGCAGCCGAAAGCATGACGGCGATCAAAACCATGTCGGTAGTACGGAACACTGGCTCTACCTTTCCCCCGACCGGTCGACGTCGGGAAGCTTCGGAAGTCCGAAAATTGAAATATCCTCGCCGCGCGCCGGCGCGGCGGTGCGGACGGCGGCACGCAGTTTGGCCGAGCGGGCACGCGGGTTGGCCGCGGTCTCGACCTCGGTCGGGCCCACCGCCCCGCCCTGCTTGTCGAAGGTCGTGGCGATCGCCTGGACTTCCGGCATGTAGCGGGAGCGCGAAGGGGCGCTCGAACGGTCGGCGATGAAGCGCTTGACGATGCGGTCCTCGAGCGAATGGAACGTCACGACGACCAGCCGGCCGCCGGGCTTGAGCGCTCGCTCGGCAGCGAAGAGCGCCCGTGCCAACTCGCCCAACTCGTCATTGACGTAGATGCGCAGCGCCTGGAACACGCGCGTCGCCGGGTGGATCTTGTCCTTGGGGCTGCGGCCGATATGCGTCTCTATCGCGTCGGCAAGGTCGAGCGTGCGCTCGAACGGACGCTTCTCCCGGCGGCTTTCGATCATCCTGGCGATCCGGCCGGCATGGCGCTCCTCGCCGAGGAAGCCGAAGATGCGCGCGAGATCGCCTGCCTTGTAGTGATTGACGACGTCCGCAGCACTCGGCCCGGACTGGGCCATGCGCATGTCGAGCGGTCCGTCAGCACGGAACGAGAAGCCCCGCTCCGCCTGGTCCAGTTGCATCGAGGAGACGCCGATGTCGAGCACCACGCCGTCAACAAGATCGACATGCTCGTCCAGGCTGGAGAACGGCGCCTGCACGAGGCGCAATCTTCCGCCCGACTGTGCTTCGAGTTCGCGACCTGCGGCGATCGCGTCCGGGTCGCGATCGATCGCCACCACCGATGCGCCGGTGCCGAGGATCGCCCTGGTGTAACCGCCCGCGCCGAATGTGCCGTCTACGACCGTCTCGCCCTTGGCGGGGCGAAGCGCTGCAAGCACTTCCTCGAGAAGAACCGGAACATGGCGCACCGGCCCGCCGAGATCATCGCCGTGACCTGCCGTCATTCCGCCTGCCCTCCTGGCCGCGCCACCTGTCGTATCTTGAGGAGCCGCGCCCGCACCTCCGCGCCATGGGCGCGAAGCCGCTCCGGCTCCCACATCTGGAAGAACTGCCCACGGCCGACGAAGGCCACCTCCGTGGTGATCCCGGTGTGCTCGCGCAGGAAGTCCGAGACCGAGATACGGCCGTCCTGGTCGAGCTTCAGGAAGGTGCTGTCGCCATGGACAAAGAACGACATGTCGTCCGCCGTCTGCAGGAACGGATCCTCTTGTGCGATACGCTGCTCGTAGCGGTCGAGAAGGTCGAGGCCGCCGACATCCAGCGCCGGAACGTCCAGCGCCCGTAGCGCATAGAGCTCCGTGTAGCCGCGCTTCTGCAGTACGGCACGGAAATGCGCCGGAACGGAGACCCGTCCCTTCGCATCGATCCTGTTCACCGCATTTGACAGAAACCGGTCCATCACATGCTGCGGCAGCCTTCACCACCGCGCCCCTCGTATGCATTCCGGCCATGTTCGAAGAACCCGGCCAACACCTTGAACCAGCCGCGTCCAGGGCCGAAAGCGCGTGGCAACCCGCAGCCGCCGCGGCTGCCGGTTCGGCACTCGCCTTACCCTTTACTGGAACGAAATCATGGTTACCGATTTGGGATAACATGGGGTCATTTGGGCGTCAACGGGAACACGGAACACTAGACGCCGCAGCAGGCCTCCTGAGCCTACGCCGCATCGTCCAGGATTTTATGCTCCATTAAGGCTAACGAAGCGTTATCGGGCTTCGCCAGTTGGCGCCGACCTTGCCGCTGCAATGGTCCCGGCTTAGCGTTCGGGCGAAGCCCAGCTGAAGGAAGATCGGCAAATCATGACGGAAACGATGAAATCCCGTGCCGCAAGCCTCGCCCACCTGCGCCACGACAAGCTCGCGCTCGGCGACCCGATCCCGCTGCCCTTGACCATGGCGGCCATCTACCACGCCCCCGGCGACGCCACCGGCTTCAATCAATACGGCCGCTTCAGCAACCCGAACTGGGCGGCAGTGGAAGAGATGCTCGGCCACCTCGAAGCCGCTCCTTGCGTGGCATTCCCCTCAGGCATGGCAGCCATTTCCGCGACCTTCTTCAGCCTGCTGAAGGCGGGCGATCGCATTCTGCTGCCGTCCGACGGCTACCACACGACACGCATCCTCGCCGACCGCTTCCTCGGCGCCTTCGGCGTGACGACTGACGTCAGGCCGACCGCTTCCTTCCTCGACGGAGGCTTCGCCGGCTATCGGCTCGTCTTCGTCGAAAGCCCGTCCAATCCGACGCTCGACATCTGCGACATCACAGCGGTGGCCGAGGCCGTCCACGCCGCCGGCGGCCTGCTCGTCGTCGACAACACCACCATGACGCCCTTCGGCCAGCGCCCGCTCGAACTCGGCGCTGATATCGTGGTCGCCGCCGACACCAAGGCTCCAAATGGCCATTCCGACGTGCTTTTCGGTCACGTCGCCTGCCGCAATGCTGAGATCATCGCGGCCGTCACCGAGTGGCGGCAGAATGCCGGCGGCATTCCCGGGCCGTTCGAGGCCTGGCTGGTGCATCGCGGGCTGGAGACGCTGGAACTGCGCTTCGACCGCATGTGCTCCTCGGCCGAGGCGATCGCCCCTCGCCTGAAGGCCCATCCGGCCGTGAGCGGCCTGCGCTACCCGGGCATCGAAGGTGACCCGTCGCACAATCTGGCGCGCTCCCAGATGGAACGCTTCGGTTTCCTCATCAGCTTCGACCTCGGCTCGGAGCAGAAGGCCGAAGACTTCATCAATGGCTGTTCGCTGATGCATGCCGCCACCTCCTTCGGCGGCGTGCATACTGTCGCGGAACGTCGCCTGCGGCGCGGCGACGCGGTTCCGCCCGGCTTCGTACGACTGTCGATCGGCTGCGAGCCGGCGGAAGAGCTGTGGGCGGCAATGAAGGAATCGCTGGAAAGGATCTAGGGCTGAAGATCCTCATCAGAAATTTCACGGCGGCCGTGGAGAACCCTGAGAATGAGAATGTCGCGCCCGTCGACGCGATAGAAAGTGACGTATTCCCCAACCACGATATGCCGCAACTCAGCAAGCAGGTCGGTCCGTTGGGCGCCAGAGAAAGGCTGCGTCGCAAGCAACTCCCATCGAGCCGCCATGCGCTGCATCAGCCGCATGGCGGCGCTTGGGTTCACTTGGCTGAGATGATCGCCGATCGCCTCGATATCGGCCATTGCCCGAGGCGTAAGGCGATAGGTCATTCACCGACCCCGCCCTTGTTCATGGCCCCATACTTGGCCACCAGCTTCGACATGAAATCGGGCCCGTCGCGGCCCGGCCCGCTGTCGATGCCCTCCTGGATGAGCGCGCGCAGTTCCTCCACGGTGTAGCCGTAGAGATCGCGGCGCTCCTTCCAGAGCCGCAGGGCATCGCGGATGACTTCGCTGGCCGAAGCATATTCGCCGGCCTCGACGGCACCATCGACGGCGGCGGCGAGTTCAGGCGAGAGCGTGATGCTGCGCTTGTCGACATGGCCCATGACGGCACCTCCTAGGAAGAAGGTACGAACAAATCGCACCGGCCTCAAGGCGGCTCCCGAAAATCGACAGACACCCAGCTAGACGCGCACAGCGTTTTTGGCAGTTCGGCGGAAAAGGCAGCGCCAGCTGGCCTGTAAGCCGGGTTCTGTATGGCCCCCGTGCCTTGCGGTACGGGAACGTGGCGGCCATTCTTCTTGTGCGCCCATTGCTGGACGCCTCACGCAACCAACCCGGGCGACAGGCCGGAAACAGCCCCGAGGGTTGCCCCTCACGTCGCCCCTATTCGGTTTTGCTCCCGGTGGGGTTTACCGTGCCGCTCCTGTTGCCAGTCGCGCGGTGGGCTCTTACCCCACCCTTTCACCCTTACCGCGGAAGCCGCGGCGGTTTGCTTTCTGTGGCACTTTCCCTGGGGTCGCCCCCGCCGGCCGTTAGCCGGCACCGTGTATCCATGGAGCCCGGACTTTCCTCACCTGCAGCCTTTCGACTTCGCAGGTGCGGCCGCCCGGCCAGCTGGCAAGGCGTATAAAGAGATTTGCGCCGCAAAACGCAACAGAAAAGGTCGAGGCGGCTCGGACACCGGTGTCCTCACCGCCTGGAGCATCAGGCTCCGCCGCCGAGGCGAGCCTGGACCTTCTTGCAATAGGCAGCCGAGATCGGGTTCATCCGCTTGGCGGCATGGCCGGCATTGTACTTGAGGATCGTACCGCAAGTCGTGCCGCCGCTGAGTTCATGCGCCTTGGCCAGGTACAAAAGGCCGAACTTGATGTTGGTCTCGGGGTTGAACAGCCCCTTGGCCGAACCGCTGTAGCCCATCATGCGGGCGGTGGCGGGCTTGATCTGCATCAGACCGATCTCACCGGCCTTGCCGCGAGCATTCGGGCGGTAGTTGCTCTCGACGCTGATGACGGCATGGGCGAGCGACACCGGGACGCCGTAGGACGAGGCGTAGCGCGCGATGATTTCGCTGTAGGGCGCACCCGTCTTCGGCTTTGCTTCCCTCGTGGCCCCGATCGACGCCGTCTTGAAATCCTCATCGACGGCCGCCTTCTTGGGCATGCAGAAGAGGAACGGGCAATCGTCGGCCTTCTTGTCCTCGGCCTTGGCGTTCTTGTTCTTGTTGGTCTGTTTGATGATCGTTTCCGAGGCCCTGACCGCACCCTCCTGGGCGTGAGCGGCAAAAGAAGTCAGGCCGGCGGCAAATGCCACCGCAACAACGGTCAAATACTTCATGATATCCTTGTTCTTGACAGGCCGCGCGAAGAACATCGCGCAGCATCCCTTCCTAAGCGCCGGTAACTCTCTTCGGAGCGTTGGCAGGTTTTATCCGGCGCCTTGCACGGAGATGCATTTGCCGAGCGAACTGGCGGGAAAAATGGCGGGGCAAGTCACAAAACGTTACAAAGTGTAACTTTGCGAATCGGAGATTATATTTAGTCAAGCCCCTCAGGCAGTGACGCGATCAGTCGGCGCAGCGTCGAAAGCGTCGACGAATCCGCTACCCCGTCGACGCAGCGGCTGCGGAAATGTCTTTGAAAAGCTTGGACTGTTGTCTCTGTCTGCGCGTCGTACTGACCGGTGATCTCGACCCCGTATCCATAGAGCGCGAGCATCGACTGCAGTTCCTCGACGGCGCTGCCGGCGTCGCCCGACCGCAGCGCCTGGCGCCCGTTGCGCGGCGACGGTGCGACCCAATGACCTACGCCGGCCTCATGAAGGTTCCGCCACGGAAACTTCTCGCCCGGGTCGATTTTGCGGCCCAGCGCCACGTCCGAATGGGCGAGGACCCGCTCCGCCGCGATGGAATGTCTGCCTATGATGCCGCGGCAAAGCGCGATCACCGCGTCGATCTGGCGCTCGGGGAACGGAGGGTATCCGAAAGCGTGGCCGGGATTGACTATCTCGATGCCGACAGAGCAGGAATTGATGTCGGATTGCCCGCCCCACGAGCTCTTGCCGGCATGCCAGGCGCGATCGCCTTCGCGCACCATCTGCACGATGCGCCCGTCCTCGTGGACGAGATAGTGGGACGACACTTCGCTCGCAGGATTGCACAGCCAGGCTTCGGCGCCATCGCCGGTTTCCATGCCGGTGTAGTGCAGCACGATCATGTCCGGCTTCATGCCCTCGCGGCGAGGCCCGAAATTGGGCGAGACGCGCACATCCGCATGGGGATGATCGGGCAGGAAGCCGCTCATACGTGCCGGAGCCCCTTTTCGATCATCTCGTAGGCGGCGTTGATTGCGGCGATGCGCGTGGTGGCGATGCGGATGAACTCCTCGGGCAGGCCGCGCGCGATCAGCCGGTCCGGATGGTTGTTGGCGACGAGCTTGCGATAGTGCTTGCGCACGTCCTCGAAAGGCCTGCCCGGCTCGATGCCGAGCACCCTGTATGGATCGGTTTCGCCCAGGTCGAGATGGCGCGCCAGGATGGTCTGGTAGTGCGCGTCCTCGATGCGGAAGATCTCCGACACGCGATGCAGGAACGTCCCCTCGCGCTGGTGCAGCATGCCGTCCGCCTTGGCGATATGGAACAGTCCGTCGAGGATGTCCTCAAGCATACCGCAGTTGGGGTGGCCCGAACCGCACAGCCGGGCCATGCGCTGCGCGTAGATCTCGTAACCGGCCACGTCCTGCTGGGCGATGCCATAAAGCCGCGCGACGTCGCGCGCATGTTCCGGCGGCACCCTGAATATCTCGTGGAAGGCGCGGATTTCGTCCTGGGACACGATGCCGTCGGCCTTCGCCATCTTGGCAGACAGCGCGATCATCGCCACCGAGAAGGCCACCCGGCGCCGCAGTTCCGCATCACCTGAGAAGATCGTGCGGACGGCCTCCACCACGTCGGCGACGCCGCTCGCTGCAGTTGCCGAGATACGCGCGACAAAGTCGCCGAGGCGGTCCCAAATCGACATGGCCAGCTTCTTAGGATGAAACATTCGCAAATGCGAGATGGCTTCTCACGCATGGGACAACTTTGTCGGGAGGCGCAATCTGGACCAAGATTCTGGACCAAGCGATTTCCCACGACGCACCCCTTCCGACGGGCTAACGCTTCGGCATGGACGCGCGCGCACCCTCCCCTCCGGCACGAACGATATCCCGCGAGACGATCGGTCTCGCGCTCGGCACGCTCGGCGTCGTCATATTCGGCGGAACCCTGCCGGCAACGCGCGTCGCCCTAGGCACCTTCACGCCCTGGTTCATCACCCACGGACGAGCCGCAATGGCCTCCATCGCCGCGGCGCTGCTTCTCATGGCCCTGCGCAAGCGCTTTCCGCGCAAGGACGCGCCAGCCCTGTTCCTCGCCGGACTGCTGCTTGTATTCGGCTTTCCGATATTCTCATCCATCGCCATGCAGACGGTTCCGGCCTCGCACGGCGGCGTCGTTCTCGGCGTCCTGCCGCTCACCACCAGCATCTTCGCGGCTCTGATCGGCGGCGAGCGGCCGTCGCCGTTCTTCTGGATGTGCGGCGTCGCGGGTGCCGCCCTGGTGGTTGCATTCGCCGTTCGCGACAACGGGATGAGCCTCACCGTTGGCGACCTGTTCCTGCTGTTTTCGGCGCTGTCGGCGAGCCTCGGCTACGTGGTGTCGGGAAAACTTGCGCGCCACATGCCGGGCTGGGAGGTTATCTGCTGGTCGCTGATCCTGACCGCGCCGATCTCGATACCTGCCGCGCTCCTTGGCTGGCGCCCCGAATTCGCCGACGCCGCTCCGGCAGAGACCTTGGCGTTCCTCTATCTGAGCTTCGGCTCGATGTTCCTGGGATTTTTTGCCTGGAATGTCGGTCTCGGCATGGGCGGCATCGCCCGCGTCAGCCAGGTGCAACTGCTTCAGTCCTTCGTCACGCTGGCCATTTCCGCATTCCTGCTCGGCGAGCACGTGACGGCCGAAACCGTACTGTTTGCTCTCGGCGTCATCGCCATCGTCGCGCTGGGGCGCCGGGCGCGGGTTTCCCGCTAGAAGAAAAGTTTCCCGCCAAAAGAAAAGACCGGAGGTGGGTCTCCGGCCTTTCCGCTTCCCGCTACTTTTACTAAGCCGGCACTACTGAGCCGGGGCTGCCGGCGCCACGGCTCCAGGCTCTGCGGGCTTGGGCTGCGTCGGCTCGCTGCCCTGCATGTCGCCGCCCGTCCCGGTCTGCGGCGTCGGCGTCACGCTCTGTGTCGTCGTGTTGTCGGTAGCCGGCGGCTTGGTTGCATCGGGCGTGGCCGGCGCCGGCTGCTGGGTCGTCGCAGGCGGCTGGTCGACGCTCTGCGTGGTCGTCTTGTCGGTGTTGTCGCTGCAAGCAGCGATACCCAGCAGGGCAACCGCCGCGGCGGACGCAAGAATGATCTTCTTCATCATCTCTCTCCTTTCACGAGTGTACCCGGCGAGCGGGGCAGTCGGAGGTAGAATGCGTCCCGGCAGATGCGGTTTCATAACGTTCGGTGACCGCCTGTCACATTGAGGCCCGATCCCCAGCTGTCGCGGGACCGTCATTGCCCCGTCACCGCGCTGTCATCCCCATGCGCTACCCGCTGCGCCCAACAACTCAGTGGGGAATCGTGCTTCCATGACCGACGTTTCCGGAGAACTCGTCTTCCGCCGTGGCAAGAAAGTCGGAAAGGCGGTCTACCAGAACCGCCCGCTCTCCAAGGCTGGCCTGTCCGAACGGTTCTTCGCCCTGCTTTTCTCGGGCCTCGTCTATCCGCAGATCTGGGAAGACCCCGAAGTCGACATGGAGGCGATGCAACTTGGCGAAGGCCACAGGGTCGTCACCATCGCCTCCGGCGGCTGCAACATCCTCGCCTATCTCACGCGATCCCCAGTGCGCATCGACGCCGTCGATCTCAATGCGGCCCACATAGCGCTGAACCGGATGAAGCTGGCGGCGGTGCGCCACTTGCCATCCCAGGCCGACCTGTTCCGCTTCTTCGGCGAAGCCGGCGTCGAGCACAACTCGCACGCCTACGACCGCTTCATCGCGCCCAACCTCGACGCCACCAGCCGCAGCTATTGGGAGCGCCGCAACTGGCGGGGTCGCCGCCGCATCGCCACCTTCGACGCCAATTTCTACAAGACCGGTCTGCTCGGCCTGTTCATCGCGGCTGGCCATGGCGTCGCAAGGCTTTATGGCGTCGATCCTGCCGGCATCATGTCGTCCAGAACCCGCGAAGAGCAGCGCCGCTTCTTCGACGAGCGGATCGCCCCGGTCTTCGAGCGACGCATGCTGCGCTGGGTGACGTCGCGCAGGTCGTCGCTGTTCGGCCTGGGCATCCCGCCCGCCCAGTACGACTCGCTGCTGACCTCGGGCGACGGCTCCATGGCCGGCGTGCTCAAGGATCGCCTGGAAAAGCTCGCCTGCGACTTCCCGCTGGCAAACAACTATTTCGCCTGGCAGGCCTTCGCCCGCCGCTACCCGAGGCCGGGGGAAGCAGAGCTCCCCGCCTATCTTGACCAGGCCAACTACGCGACGATCCGCGACAATGTCGGCCGTGTGGCCATCCACCACGCCAATTTCACCGAGCACCTCGCGGCCAGGGAAGCAGCCTCCGTCGACCGCTTTGTCCTTCTCGACGCGCAGGACTGGATGAGCGATCTCCAGCTCAATGCCCTGTGGGCCGAGATAACGCGCACGGCGGCACCCGAAGCCCGGGTGATCTTCCGTACCGCGGCCGAACCTAGCCTGTTGCCCGGCAGGCTGTCGCCGGCACTTCTCGACCAGTGGAGCTACGACGAGGCTAATTCGCGCGACTTCACCGCCCGCGACCGTTCCGCCATCTACGGCGGCTTCCATCTCTACGTGAAGAAGCCGGCATGAGCGCTTCCGACCTTTCGGCCGCCCATTCAGGGCTCATGGACCGCGTCTACCGGCACCAGCGCCACATCTACGACCTGACGCGCAAATACTATCTGCTGGGCCGCGACCGCATGATCGGCGAGCTCGATCCTCCGCCTGGAGGCACCGTTCTCGAGATCGGCTGCGGCACCGGCCGCAACCTGATCCTGGCAGCAAGACGCTTCCCCGACGCCCGTTTCTACGGCCTGGACATCTCCGCCGAGATGCTGGCGACCGCCAAAACCTCGATCGCCCGGGCGGGTCTCTCGGACCGCATCACTCTCGCGCAGGGTGACGCGACGTCCTTCGATGCCCAGGCGCTGTTCGGCAGGCGCGGCTTCGACCGGGTCTTCGTTTCCTATTCGCTGTCGATGATACCCGGCTGGGAGAAGGCAGTCGCAGCCGCGCTCACCGTCGCGGATGGCTCGCTCCACATCGTCGACTTCGGGCAGCAGCGGCGGTTGCCGCGCTGGTTCCGCAGCATGCTGCGGGCATGGCTGGCTCGCTTCCATGTCAGTCCGCGCGAAATCCTCGTCGCGGAGGTGGACCGGCAGGCGCGCTCCGCCGGCCGCGTCTCCCGATTCTCGTCCCTCTATCGCGACTACGCGTGGCTCGTCGTTGTAGGGCCACGGCCTATCTGAGCGCCGCGATCAGCGCCGCCAGCATCGCCTGCGGCTTGTAGTGCAGCTTCGAAGGCGTCAGGCCCAGCCTCACGACGACCATTTCCTCCGACGGCACGATGGCGACCGACTGCCCGTCATGCCCCTGAATCCAGAACGTATCCGCAGGCAAGTCGAAGCCGGCATCGGGGTTGGCGCCGGGCGGCGCGCCGCCCTCCGGCCCGCGCAGCCAGAGCTGGCCGCGCCCGTATTCGCCATTCGATGCGGGTGCTGCCTCGCGCATCCAGCCGACATAGCCTTCGGGCAGGATGCGACCTCCCTGCCAGACCCCATCCTGCAGCAGCAGTTGGCCGAAGCGGGCCCAGTCATGGGCCGTCGCATAGAGATAGGACGAACCCGCATAGGTGCCGCGGGCGTCCGCCTCGAGCACAGCGCTCGTCATGCCGACCGGACCGAACAGCCTTTCGCGCGGCAAGGCCAGGGCCCGCGCCGGATCGCCGACAGCATCCTGCCACAGCCGCGACAGGATCAGCGTCGTGCCGCTGGAATAGGAAAACACCTTGCCGACCTCGCCCGCGAGCGGCTTGGCAGAAGCGAAGCTCGCCATGTCCGGCTCGAGGTAGAGCATGCGCGTGACGTCGGCCACGTCGCCATAATCCTCGTTGAACTCGAGCCCGCTCGACATCGCCATCAGGTCGGCGAGGCTGATGGCCGCCCGACCGTCTGATTTCCACGCCTCGAACAGGCCGGTCTGGTCGACGGACATCTTGCCGTCGGCGACCAGCGTGCCGATGATCGCCGCGGTGACCGTCTTGGTCATCGACCAGCCGAGCAGCGGCGTCGATGCGTCGAAGCCTTCGGCATAGCGCTCGCCGACCACTCGGCCGCTCTTGACCACCACGATCGCCCGCATTCCAGGTCCCGCCAGACCGGCGTCGTCCAGGACCGCCTGTAATTCCGGCGTTTGCGACGCCTCGACCCGCTCGCCCTCGGGCCAGAGCGCGTCTCCGTTGGGCGCCCCCGGGGGCGGCACGGCCCCAAGCGTTGCCGCAGCCAGGTCACCGTCGGGCACCGTGGTGCAGCCGGCTCCCTCCTGTTCGAGCGCAAGCCCCTTGCCGAACAGGCCGAACAGTCCCGCCCGCACGGTGCCCGCGCTGTCGTCGACGTCGACTGACATCAGCCTGAGCAGGGGATGGCCGGGCGCCTGCACGTCGTCGGCAAGCACCTGTCCGGCGTCGCGGCCCGCAACGAACACGTTGGAGCAGACGATCTTCGCCGCATAGCCGGAGCCGACGCGGATCAGCGCCGGCGGCGCGAAGTAAAGCCACATGAAAAGCCCGCCGACCAAAAGGATCAGCGCAGCAGCCAGCCACCTGGCTATCCGTCCTGCCCGCCGCATCGCTTCCCCCGTCCCGCGCCGTTCTTTCGCCATCGAATTGCCGTCATTCCTCCCGCAAATTCCAAAGGCTGTCGAGAACGATCAACGGTTTATTCACCATGATCGGCGAAGACAGGGAGGGGATATGCGGTCTCGTGGGGAACCGCCGGTCCATCACACAATCTGACTGGTCGCAAGGCCAGCCCCATAGCCAGTTTTCGGCCGGTCGCACCGGCCCCAAGGAGATGTGATGCGCCGCGTTTCGGCTCTCGTGCTGCTCGGTTTCCTCGGCGCCTGCTCGACCGCAGATACCCTATCGCTGGCTCCCGCCGGCAACACGACCGTTTCGTCAGCCAGCGTTTCGGTCAAGAACCCCCGCTTCAGCGACAGCGACCCGCATGAATGGGACAGCGGCGCCCCCTGGACCTACGCCGTCCATGGCACCGACGTGTCGAAGTACCAGACCTCGATCGACTGGACGACGGCCAGGAACAGCGGCATCTCGTTTGCCTTCATCAAGGCGACTGAAGGCGGCGACCGCATCGACGACTATTTCGACGAACACTGGCGCGAGACCAAGGCCGCCGGCGTGCCGCGCGGCGCATATCATTTCTACTATTTCTGCCGGCCCGCGGCCGAACAGGCCCGCTGGTTCATCAAGAACGTGCCCAACGAGGCGTCGGCCCTGCCCCCGATCCTCGACATGGAGTGGAACCCGCAGTCGCCGACCTGCAAGCTCAGGCCGCCCGCCGCCACGGTGCGGAGCGAAATGAAGATATTCCTCGACATCGTCGAGAGGCATTACGGCAAGAAGCCGATCATCTACACCTCCGTCGACTTCTTCGACGACAACGATCTCTCCAGCTTCCGCGGCTATCCCTACTGGCTGCGTTCGGTCGCCGGCCATCCGACGCAGAAATACGGCAGCCACCCCTTCACCTTCTGGCAGTACACCGGCACCGGCGTCGTTCCCGGCATCAGGGGCAACGCCGACATCAACGTGTTCAACGGCACCGAGGCGCACTGGAGAAAGTGGCTGGCGGCCAACACCAGATAGGCCGCGCCCGGGGCCGCGAACGCCGCGTGCCCATTGGATTTCGCATGGCAGATGCGACAACAAGAGGGAGTGTGGGCACCGTCCCCGTCCTGTAGAAGCCTGCCTGAGCCATTCTGCCTGCATGCGGCCTGCTTTTCGCCATTCGGCGAAAGCATGACGCCGACGCGACAGGCAATAGCAAGAGACGTGCCCATGAAACTGCTGAGCAAAGCCCTCGCCGCCCTCCTTGTCACTGCTACCGCGGTGCCCGCGCTTGCCCAGGAATGCGGCGACGATTTCGCCACCTGGAAGCAGAACCTGGCGAACGAGGCCCGCGCCGCCGGCGTCGGCGAGAAGGGGCTCGCAGCCCTTGCCGGCGCGACCCTCGATCCCAAGGTGCTGGAGCGCGACCGCGCCCAGGGCGTGTTCTCGCAGACCTTCATCCAGTTCTCCGAGCGCATGATCAGCGACTACCGGCTCAAGCACGGCGCGTCCAACCTCCAGAAGTACGGGCAGTATTTTGCCAAGGGCGAGCAGGATTACGGCGTGCCGGGACCGGTCGTCGCCGCATTCTGGGCGCTCGAAACCGATTTCGGCGCCGTGCAGGGCAATTTCAACTCGCTCAACGCGCTGGTGACGCTCGGACATGACTGCCGGCGTCCAGACCTGTTCAGGCCGCAGATCATCCCGCTCCTGACCCTCATGGACCGCGGCGTGCTGCCGGTCGACGTCAAGGGCGCATGGGCAGGCGAAATCGGCCAGACGCAGATCCTGCCGACCGACTATCTCGCACGCGGCGTCGACGGCGACGGCGACGGCATCGTCGACCTGCGCAACAGCCCGGCCGACGTCATCCTGACGACGGCCCGCAAGATCGAGTCGCGTGGATGGAAGCGCGGCGAGCCCTGGGTCCAGGAAATCCGTGTTCCCGCCGAGATGAACTGGGAGCTCACCGGCCGCACCAACAAGCTGCCGCTTGCCGACTGGTCCAAGATGGGCGTCACCAACCGCGACGGCAGCCAGTTGCAGGACAACGGCCTCAAGGCCGCCATCGTCCTGCCCATGGGTCGCAAGGGCCCGGCTTTCCTGACCTACGACAATTATGACGTCTATCTCGAGTGGAACCAGTCGGCGACCTACACGCTGACCGCCGCCAACCTTGCGGCCCGGCTCGCAGGCCAGCCCGCCTTCGATCGTGGCAACCCGGATGCAGGCCTCACCGGCGAGGCCATGAAGCAGCTCCAGCAGAAGCTTGCCGACAAGGGCTACGACGTCGGCGGCATCGACGGCATCCTCGGCACCAACACCCGCGAGGCCATCCGCCAGGAGCAGATGCGCCTCAAGCTGCCGGTCGGGAACAGGGAGGGATTCCAACGCCTTGCCGCTGGAACCCCATTCTTCGCTTCACTCCTGGCCTACCCGAACAACGACGCCCCATCGCCGTGCCTCGGCTCCCAGCCAAGTTCTGAGCGAGCCTTGTCACCACTCAGCCGCTGGCTGATTGCGTAACCGCGCGCCCATTCTCCGAGCTCTTCGGCTGCCTGATCGGCGCTGATGACGCGCAATTCGGGCTCGCCTGTCCCCAAGTGCCGCGCCACGATTGGCACGATGTCGCCAATGGCCATCCCTTCGATCGCCGAGCCATTGTAGACGGCTCCCGGCCGCGCCTTTTCCGTGACCAGCAGGTACAGCTCGGCGAGGTCCTCGGCGTGGACGAGCGGCCAGACCACCTCCGCCGAACCGATGACATCCACAGAACTGCCCTCGCGCATCGCCTCTGTGAACGACGAGAACACCCCGCCCTCGCCGGAATAGACCATCGCCGGATGCACAACCGTGCCTTCGACCTCCGGCGCTGAGAGAACGCGCTTCATGTTATCGATCATCCAGCCAAAGGCCGGCAGCGGATCGAACGGGCTGTCCTCCGTCGCGACCCGGTCACCGGTGGCGCCGAACAGCCAGCACCCGCCGGTGTAGACGAAGCGCGGCCGCTTCGGCATCGCACCAAGCGCGGGCAATAACGCGTCTAGCAGCGCCGTCTCGACCTCGCCCATGTCGTCGCCAAAGTCGGCAGCTGCATGGATCACGGCATCGACAGGCGGAAGCTTGCCGACCCATTCGCCGGGCGCACGCAGGTCGCCGAGCAGCGGAATTGCTCCTGCAGCCACCAGACGCTCCGCCGATGCTTGGGAACGTGCGAGGCCGGTCACCTCGTGGCCGCCCTCGACCAGACGCTGGAGAATATGGCGACCGATGAAACCGGTGCCGCCGAGAAGAAAAACGTGCATGGGGAAGGCCTTGAAGTGAGCAGTGAACGTGGGTTGCGTAGATCGGAACAGACCCACGGCCATTCAAGCCGCGCTTCCCAATTCCCTGTTCGCCAATCACAATTCCCCTCTCGCCTGTACCCTCACTCCGCCGCCATCGTCTCCAGGCTGGCGAAGCCCTGCGGCGCGTCGCCCTCGTCGAACGGCGTCGTCACCTCTACGAAGGTATCGGGGTAGAACCCGTTGAAGCGGGTCCTGAGCGACAGCGAGTAGGCGCCGATATGACCGATCTCGATCCAGTCGCCGGTGTCGATCGTTTCCGGCAGCCAGAACGGCCGCGACAGGATGTCGACGGAATCACAGGTCGCCCCGCACACCTTGAACGGCACGATGGTGCCGGCGTCGCCGTTGCGCGTACGGATCGCCGGGTCCGGGATGAAGCGCGCAGGCAGGGTGATCTTGCCCGTCCAGGAATCCGACAGCGACGCCCAGATGCCGTCGTTGATGTAGAGCCGCCTGCCCTTGCGCAAGAGCACCCGCACGATCAGCGACAGGCAGCGCGCCACGATCACCCGCCCCGGCTCCGCCACCAGCGGCATGTCGTCGAACTGGTATTCCTTCAGGTCGGCGCGGAGGCGCGACATGATCTGCTCGATCGACGGCATGACCGGCTTGCGGCGGTTGGGATCGTAACCGTATTCGGCCGGAAAGCCGCCGCCGACGTCGAGCCCGGCAAGATCGAACGACACGCGGTTGCGCACCCAGTCGACCGACGCCAGCGCCCGCTCGTAGGTGTCCGGATCCTCGATCTGGCTTCCGACATGGAAGCATAGGCCGACCTTGTAGCCGTAGCGGTTGAGCCGGTCGGCGAGTTCCACCGCATTCGCCGGCCCTGCCCCGAACTTCTTCGACAACTCGTAGGCCGCCGAGCCCTTGGTCTGCACCCGCACGAAGACGGTGATCGCTCCCGGGTCTATGTCCAGCGCCCGCACCACCCGGTTCAGCTTGTTGATCTCGTCCTCGTGGTCGATCGCGATGACGCGGATGCCGTAGGTCTCCAGCGCCAGCCTGATGTCCGACTGCGCCTTGACCGGATGCATGTAGATCATCTCGGCTTCCTTGGAGACCTCGCGCACCGCCGCGAACTCGCCCGGGGATGCCACGTCGAACATCGTAACCCCGGCCTCCACCAGGGCCTTCAGCACGATCAGTTCGCCATTGGTCTTCACCGCATAGGCGGTCTTGCCGGGAAACATGTCCATGAAGGCTCTGGCGTCCGCCTTGAGCACCTCCGGCCGGAAGCAATAGACCGGAGCATCGGGACGGAGAGCGAGGGTGGCCTCGCGTGCATTCTCGAATCGCTGCATGGGAGCTCCTCGTGTGCGGGCTGAAATCTAACCTAAGCGGACCGCGATGCAACCCGCGCCTCCTGCCCCCGCTTGCGTCAGGCCATCGGAAACGGGTGGCCCTACCGCAGGACCGCGACTAACGCTTGGATGTGACAATCAGACAAAGGATTCGGGAATGAACGCGAGAGATTGGGCGAAGTTGCTCTTCCTGGGTGCGATCTGGGGCGGTTCCTTCTTCTTCGTCCACATCGCGGTGGCCGAGATCGAGCCGCTCAAGCTGGTGCTGTTCCGGGTGCTGATCGCCGCCTCGGCGCTGCACGTCTACTTGCTCCTGCGCGGCCCTTCGTTCCGCCTCGCCCTCCCCCATGCGGCGACGCTGGTCGGCCTGTCGCTCCTCAACAACGTCATCCCGTTCTCGCTGATCTTCGCCGGCCAGACCGAGATCGGCGCGGGCCTCGCCTCGGTGCTCAACGCGACGACGCCGTTCTGGACACTGGTCGTGGCCAACATGCTGACCAGCGACGAGAAGCTGACCTGGAATAAGCTTGCCGGCATCGTGCTCGGGATAGGCGGTACGGCAGTGATGATCGGGCCGGGCCTGGTGGCCGGTCTCGGCGGCCCGGTCTGGGCAAAAATGGCCCTGATCGGCGCATCGCTCTCCTATGCGTTGGCGCTGATGGTCGCGAGACGGCTCCGCGGCGTGCCGCCGGCGATCGTCGCGACCGGACAGTTGACGTCATCGACCCTGATCATGATCCCGGTCGTGCTCGTCATGCACGGCACCACCGGCCTGTTCGCCGCCAGCTCCGGTGCCTGGATGGCCGTCTTCGCGCTCGCTCTGCTGTCGACCGCCTTCGCCTACATCCTGTTCTTCGGGCTGGTCGCCTCGGCCGGCGCGACCAACACGTCGCTCGTCACGCTGATCGTGCCGGCCAGCGCGATCCTGCTCAGCGTCACCTTCCTCGGCGAAAAGCTCGAGCCGTTCGAGCTGGGCGGCATGGCGCTCATAGCGCTGGGCCTGGTGACCATCGACGGGCGCCTGTTCAGGCGGCGTCAGCCGGCGGGTGCATGACCCCGTAGCCGAAGGGTTGCGTCATGCGCAAATCGTAGTGGGGCAGCATCCTTTCGCGTGTCCGATGGGACACGCTCCGCTGTCGCCCTAACCGATTTGCCACATTTTCTCCACAAGCGTTTCCGGCTCATTTACCAAGCGAATCCAACGCCTAAGCGCAAAAAATGTGTCGCGCAGCACATGATTCTGTCGCAATGCAGCACATTTTTTCCTTGTGTGTGGCTGAAATGCCCCTAGATTCCGACGCATGGCTTGCGAAGAGGAGGCTATGCATGGGACTGACTAGGTCAATCAATGCACTCATGATCTGCGCTGCCTTTGCCTTCATCGGCGCGCTCATTGTTGGAGTTCTTCCATAGGCCGCTAGACGGCGGAAGATAGTAGCACCTCTAGGTGGAGCTTCGAAAAGGTCGGGACGCAAGTCCCGGCCTTTTTGGTTTCCTGGGACTCAGGCGGCAGCCGAGCCCGGCACGTTCTCGCGCGGCCGGATGCCGATCATGTGGCAAACGGCGAACACCAGGTCGGCGCGGTTCATCGTGTAGAAGTGGAAGTCGTTGACGCCGCGCTCGACGAGGTCGAGCACCTGCTCCACCGCCACCGCCGAAGCCACCAGCGCATGGGTCTGCGGGTCCTTGTCCAGGCCCTCGAAGCGCTCGGCCAGCCACTTCGGCACATGCGCGCCGCAGCGGGCCGAGAAATTGGCCACCTGCGCAAAGCTATGGATCGGCAGCACGCCAGGCACGATCGGGATGTAGATTCCGGCCTTGCGCGCGCGCTCGACGTAGCGCTCATAGAGGTCGTTGTCGAAGAAGAACTGGGTGATCGCCCGCGTCGCACCATTGTCGACCTTGCGCTTGAGCATGTCGAAATCGGTGACAAAGTCCGGGCTTTCAGGATGCTTTTCCGGATAGGCCGACACCGAGATGTCGAAGTCGCCCTGCGCCTTGAGCGCGCCCACCAGTTCGGCCCCGTTGGCATAGCCGCCGGGATGGGGTCGATAAGCCGCGCCCACGCCCTCCGCGGGATCGCCGCGCAGCGCCACGAAGCGCGTGACGCCCATGGCTGCGAATTCGGAGATCACCTGGTCCACCTGCTCGCGCTCGGCGTCCACGCAGGTCATGTGCGCGGCCGGCGTCAGCGTCGTCTCGTCCAGGATGCGCTTGACCGTGCGGGCGGTGCGCTCGCGCGTCGTGCCGCCGGCACCGTAGGTCACCGAGACGAACTGCGGCTTGAGCGGCTCGAGGCGGGTCACCGTATCCCACAGCCGCGCTTCCATCTCGTCGTTCTTGGGAGGAAAGAACTCGAAGGAAACGCGGATCTTGTCGCCGATGTCGGATCGCCTGGAGAGCTGGTACTGGTTCATCAGGCGGTTTCCCTCGCGGCTTGGATTTCAGGATTGGGGTCGGCGATCAGCAGGCGGCGGTCGCGCGCCAGCCAGAGCTTGACGATGAGGCCCGCCTTGGCGGAACCACGCGGCTCGAACTCCTGCGTTTCCTCGAGCTCCAGCCCGGCCTCGGCCAGCCATTCGGCGATCTGCCGGTCGGAGAAGCCCAGGCGCTGGTGCGCATGCTCGGAGCGCAGGAAGTCCAGCCCGTGCGGGGCGAAATCGACGATCACCAGCCGTCCGGACGGCCGCAGCAGGCGCGCGGCTTCCTGAATGGCGCGGGCGGGATCTTCGAGATAGTGAAGCACCTGGTGGATGGTGACGAGGTCGAAGGCGTCACGCTCGACCGGCGGCGCGAAAATGTCGCCCTGCCTGACCTGCGCGTTGGACACACCCGCCTTATCGAGATTGGCCCGGGCAACCGCCAGCATCTCGCGCGACATGTCGATGCCGATGCCGCGCCGGTAGAGCGGCGCGAAGATTTCGAGCAGCCGGCCCGTGCCAGTGCCGAGATCGAGCATCGACTGGAAGGGCCGCTTGCCCACCAATTTCAGCATCGCAGCCTCCACGGCGCGGTCCGGCGCATGCAGCGTGCGGATTTCGTCCCAGCTCGCGGCGTTGGCGCTGAAATAGTGGGCTGCGCGCTCCTGGCGCCTGCGCTTGACGTCCTCGAGCCGCTCCAGATCGCGGACCACCTGGGTGTCACCCTTGTCGATCCCCGCGACCAGCCCCTGCACGAAATCACGCGCCTGGTCGGCATCCGACAGCCGGAAGAATGCCCAGGACCCCTCCTGGTAGCGGTCGATCAGCCCGGCATCGAGCAGCAGCTTGAGATGGCGCGACACGCGCGGCTGCGACTGGCCGAGAATGTCGGTCAGGTCGGAAACCGTAAGATCGCCCCGCGAAAGCAGGGTCAGTATCCGCAGGCGGCTGGATTCGGCCGCCGCCTTCAAGGTATCTACCATCGTATCGAGCGTCACATGCATCAGTTTGTGCTCTTGCCAAAAGACATAAACATATCTTTATGTGACGAGGCAGGTATTTGCAACGCCCAATGTCGCATGCGGGCAACAAAATGGCGCGGCCGTGGGAGGCGTTCATGCAGATGTTCGAACAGCGCGAGGGAGAAGTGGCGCTCGCACGCGACCTGGCCGCCGAGACCGACGATGCCCGCCTCGCCTATATCGGCCGCATCGCCTCGCCATGGAAGCTGCGCGAGGACTGCCCCAAGAACATGAACACCGCGCGCGAACGCGGCGGCGGTGCGACGGTGACCGTGGATGCGCCCTACCGTTCCGGCCTCGCTGGGCTTGCAGGCTTCAGCCATGTCGTGGTGCTCAGCTGGTTCGAACAGGCGCCGCGGAATCTGATTGTCCAGAAACCGCGCCATGCCACTGAGGCAAAAGGCGTTTTCGCCCTTCGCTCGCCTGCCCGGCCGAACCCGATAGGCCTGCATGTCGCCCGCATCGTCTCGCTCGACGTCGAGGCTGGAACGATCGAGCTCGATGCCATCGACGCGCTCGACGGCACGCCCGTCATCGACCTGAAGCCCTATTTCGCCTCGGTCGACGCCTTCCCCGACGCTTCGCGCCCGACCAAGGAAGCCTGAGCATGGCAGCCCCCACCGGCCGGCAGCGCGCCGTGGCCAAGGCGTTGACAGCGCTGCTGCCGCTTGCGCCTTACGCCGACACGGAAGTCATCCGGGCTGATGCGCTTGCCGTGCACATGAAGACGCTGCCGCCGTCGATCGCCGTCTGGCTGGCGACCGTCGCGCATGTCCGCCACATCCACACCGACTACGAAAAGCTGCTGTCGGAAGGCTACGACCGCGATTCTGCCCGCTTCTTCGTCATCGACCAGGTCAACGCCACCCTCACCCGCTGGCGCGCCACCCGCCTGCTAGATCCCGACGACGAGGACGTGTAGGCACCTACCGTACGCCGCACTGGACCATTGCTCGCTGGTCGCACACCTGATCTTCTCTGCAACCACAGCCTGAGGAGGTAGCGCATGGCGGAAGATTGCGAGCCCTATCGCCACCACCACAAGGACGGCAGCCTGTGGGTCGTCGGCCAGTTGCGCGACGGCAAGGCAGAGGGCTACTGGGAGTGGTTCCGCAAGGACGGCACCAGGCTTCGCTCCGGTCACTTCGACGGGGGAGTCCAGGTCGGCGATTGGACGACCTACGACAAGGCGGGAAAAGTCTACAAGGTGACCACCGTCAAGACGCCGGATCCGGCCTCTGTCACGACCAACAGTAGCCTGCCCCGCTGAACATCAGGCCCGGTAGATCCACTGCTCCGGCACGCGCACCGAAACTTCCTCGCCAGCGGCGATCACGCCAGGCTTTTCCACCCAGGCGACCAGCCCGCGCAGGCGGCGCGCGACCTTGGGAAACAAAAGCGAGCCGGCGTCCTGGTCGGCCATCCGCGCATGCTCGGCGACCGAGCGGCCTGACTGGCGGCACGGCGCGTTCTGGCCGTCGACCTTGATCGTCACGCCGCCCTTGAAAAACAGCATCGTGCCGGCCGGCAGCATGGACAGCATCGGCAGGCCTTCGAGCAGGAGGTTCGCGCCGATCCATTCCGGTCTGACCTCGGCAAGGCCCATGCGCTCGGCGATCATGGCAAGTTCGTCGGGCGCCACGATCGACAATTGCCGCTCGTTGCGCATTTCCGTGCCGCGCGGATACCACGGCTCGCGCCCGCCGGAGCGGCGGGTGTGGCCGGCATGGTAGTCGCTTTCGATACCCTCGAAGGTCAGCGGCAAAACCTCAGCCGCCCGGGTGACGAAATGATCTAAAGGAGCTGTGTAGACACCGGCGACACGCGCGGAGAGCTTCTTGCCCGGCAGGATCTCAGGTTCGTCTTCGCGGTGCATCGTCGGGTCGAGCATCTCTTGCCTCTCGGTTTCGTCCCGCAGCTTTTGCCCGTAGCCCTCGGGAAATCCAGACAAAAAGCCTGATCCTCCGGATCACCGGCGCTGATCGGTTACATCATCCGGACCAGCGTGCCGCCGATCGAATAGCCGGCGCCGAAGGCGCAGATCAGGCCGTACTCGCCTGGCTTCATGTCCTCGTGGTTTTCCTTGAGCGCGATGATCGCGCCCGCCGCTGCCGTATTGCCCAGCCGATCGAGCACAGTCGGGGCGGTGTCCTGGTCCGCCTCGTGCCCGAGCGCGAGCTTCAGGATCATGGCGTTCATGCGCCCATTGGCCTGGTGCAGCCAGTAGCGGCGCACGTCCGAGGGCGTCATGCCATGGTCGGCCAGGAAGGCGGTGATGAAGCGGTGCGCGGCATGCGTCACCTCCTTGAACACCTTGTTGCCCACCTGCTTGATCATGTTGCCCTCCATCTCGACGACGGAGGTGCTTTCCTGCCCTGCCCTGAGCAGGAAGCCGAAATTGGTGCGGATGTTGTTGGAGAACTCGGTCCAGTTGCGCGTGTCGAGTATCTCGAAGCGGCCCGGCCGCGTCTCCTTGGGGCCGAGCGCCTCGACCACCAGCGCCACCGAGGCGTCGCCGAAGATGAAATGCGTCTGGCGGTCGCGGAAGTTGAGGTGGCCGGTGATGATCTCGGGCGTGACGATCAGCACCCGCTTCTGCCCGCCCGCGCGCACCAGATTGTAGGCGACGTGCAGGGCCGCCGCCGCCGAGGAGCAGCCCAGGTTCATGTCGAAGGCGGCACCCTGGATGCCCAGTTCCTTCTGAATTTCGATCGAGATCGCCGGATAGGGACGCTGCTGGTGCGAGGCGGCACAGATCACCATGTCGATGTCGGCGCCGGTGAGGCCCGCGTGGTCGAGCGCCTTACGCGCCGAGGCGACGCCGAACTCCGCCTCCACCGACAGCGCCTCGTCCGGCCGCGGCGGAATGCGCGGCGCCATGCGCTGGGGGTCGAGAATGCCGTCGAGCGTGTGCACGTGACGCTGTTTCACGCCGGAGGCATAGACGATGAAGTCGCTGTCGGACTTGCGGATCGGCTCCTCGCCGATGGCCTGTCTCCGAACGTTCTCGATGTCGACCCAGGCGTTGAAGCTCTCGACCAGTTCGTCGTTGCTGATCGTGGCCTCAGGAATTTCGACGCCGATGCCACTGATGAAAACGCGATGCATGAAACCTGTCCGCCGTAAGAACTCACGCGCACGGCTCCTCCAAGCCGACACCGGCTCGACAAGGACCGTGCTTCAACAAGATGGAACCGCATGGCTCCCCGGCGCGTCCCGCCCCCGCAATATCCACAGGACTCGCCGTCGCGCAGTTTACGTCACATGCCGGCCTTCGAATACGCCCTGTGTGACGGTTGCACAAGCTGCCCCCTTACTCTCTCTGCGCAACCATGAACAGCCTGGGGAAGCGCAGCAGGACCTTGCCATTGGCGGCCGGCGGATAGGCGGCGGCGATACGCGCGGTGTAGGCGGCGAGATAGGCCTGGCGCTCGCCGGCCTCCAGCGGGTCGACGAACGGCTTGAGGCCCGTCCCCTTCACCCACTCGACGATCGAAGCCGCATCCGCCAGCGGGTGATTGTAGACCGTGTGCCAGATGTCGACCCGCGCCGACAGCGGCACGAGCAAATCGTAGTAGGAGGCGATAGACGGCAGTTTTCCGCGCGCGGCACCTGCGATCTTGGCGGCAAACGGCATGGCCTCCGCGGCTTCTCGCATCGACACATGCGACGGCTCGCCGACATTGTCGGGCATCTGCACCGCGAGGTAGCCGCCAGGCGCCAACAGCGTCATCAAACGGGCCAGAACGGCCTGATGGTCCGGCAGCCACTGGAACACCGCATTGGCGAAGATCACGTCGACCGGTTCGTCGGGTGTCCAGTCGCACGCATCGGCAAGCTGGAAATCGACGCCGGGCAGACGCTTCCGCGCCTGCTCGATCATGTCGGGCGACGTATCGAACCCGAAAACCTTGGCCTCCGGCCAGCGCTCGACCAGCAACTCGGTCGAATTGCCGGGGCCAGAGCCGATGTCGACCACCCGCCTCGGCCGCTGCAACGGAATCTGCGCGAGAAGATCCCGCGACGGCCGCGTCCGCTCGTCCTCGAACTTGAGATATTGCGCGGCGGACCAGTCCTTCATGTCGAACTCCAGCGGCAAGCATGAAAACAAAAACGCCCCGCTTTGGGCGGGGCGTTCATGAAATCGATCAGCGGGTCAGGCGCTTGTGGGTCATGCGGTGCGGAGTGGTTGCATCCGCGCCGAGACGGCGAACCTTGTCCTTCTCGTATTCCTCGAAGTTGCCTTCGAACCACTCGACATGGGCATCGCCTTCATAGGCGAGCATATGGGTGGCCATGCGGTCGAGGAACATACGATCGTGGGAGATGATGACGGCGCAGCCGGCATATGCTTCCAGCGCGTCTTCGAGCGCACCCAGCGTTTCGGTGTCGAGATCGTTGGTCGGTTCGTCGAGCAGCAGCACGTTGCCGCCGTTCTTCAGCATCTTGGCGAGGTGGACGCGGTTGCGCTGACCACCCGACAGATTGCCGACCTTCTGCTGCTGGTCGCCGCCGCGGAAGTTGAACGACGAGCAATAGGCGCGGCTATTCACTTCGTGCTTGCCGAGCTTGATGACTTCGGCGCCGCCGGAAATCTCTTCCCAGACGGTCTTGTTCGGGTCGAGCGCGTCGCGGCTCTGGTCGACATAACCGAGCTTGACGGTTTCGCCGACATGGATCGAACCGCTGTCCGGCGTCTCCTGGCCGGTGATCATCCGGAACAGCGTGGTCTTGCCGGCGCCGTTCGGGCCGATGACGCCGACGATGCCGCCGGGCGGCAGCTTGAAGTTCAGGTTCTCGATCAGCAGCTCGTCGCCGTAGCCCTTGTTCAGGTTCTCGACCTCGATGACGCGGTTGCCGAGGCGCTCGATCGACGGGATGACGATCTGCGTATCCGTCGGCTTGCGGTTCTGCGACTGCTCGACCAGTTCCTCATAGGCCTTGATACGCGCTTTCGACTTGGTCTGGCGTGCCTTGGGCGACGACGAAATCCACTCGCGCTCGCGCCAGATCGCCTTCTGGCGGGCGTCGTCCTCGCGGCCTTCCTGGATCAGGCGCTTGGCCTTGGCGTCCAGGTACTTGGTGTAGTTGCCCTCGTAGGGAATGCCGCGGCCGCGGTCGAGCTCGAGGATCCAGCCGGTGACGTTGTCGAGGAAGTAGCGATCGTGGGTGATGATCAGCACCGAGCCCGGATAGTCGCGCAGGTGCTTTTCCAGCCAGCCGGTGGTCTCGGCGTCCAGATGGTTGGTCGGCTCGTCAAGCAGCAGCAGGTCGGGCTGTTCGAGCAGCAGGCGGCACAGCGCGATGCGGCGGCGCTCACCACCCGACAGCTGCGTCACCTCGGAATCGCCGGGCGGGCACTGCAGCGCGTCCATGGCCATCTCGACCTGCTGTTCCAGGTCCCAGAGGTTGAGGCGGTCCATCTCGTCCTGCAGACGCGCGCCCTCGTCGGCGGTCTCGTCCGAGTAGTTCATCATCAGTTCGTTGTAGCGCTCGATGATGGCCGTCTTCTTGGCGACGCCCTCCATGACGTTCTCGAACACGGTCTTGTTCGGATCGAGCTTGGGCTCCTGTGCCAGGTAGCCGACGGTCGCGCCCTCGGCCAGCCAGGCCTCGCCCGACCATTCCTTGTCGAGGCCGGCCATGATCTTCAGCACGGTTGACTTACCGGCGCCGTTCGGGCCGAGAATGCCGATCTTGGCGTCCGGATAGAACGACAGGTTGAGATTATCCAGCACCTTCTTGGTGCCGTAGGACTTGGTCAGTCCCGACATGTGATAGATGAACTGGCGTGCCACGCGCGCGTATCCTGCTGCTCAGTTGGTGGAGAGTTGGCCGCTATGTAGGCTTCGGGCGACGAGCACCGCTCCGTCGAGCCGGGAGCCCCGCCAGGCGCTGGCGGGCGCAAGGCGGGGCCTATCAATCCTATGGGCTCCGGTCAGTCCCCCTGTCCGTCCAGCGCCTCAAGAATCCGATACGCGGCCTCCACCCTGGCCGGGTTCGGATAGTTCCTGTTCGCCAGCATGACGATGCCGATGTCCTTGGCCGGAACGAAGGCGACATAGGCGCCGAAACCGTTGGTCGAGCCGGTCTTGTTGATCAGCACGTCGTCTTGCGCAGGCTGCGGCGGAACGAGCCTCGTCACCTTGTTGGGCTCCAACGCCATCTGCGTCGAGTTGCCCGCAAGCAGCACGTCGAGTTCAGCCGGATAGGCGTACATCTCCCAGCCCAGCCCCTGGGTCGTATCGCCCACCGTGTAGTATCCAGTATGCGTCTGGGCGATAGCCCGCCGCAGTTCCTCGTCCAATCCCGAGCCATCCATGCTCGCCTCGACGAAACGGATCATGTCGGCGGCCGTGGTCTTCACGCCATATGCCTCCGAAGCCAGCACGCCCGGTGACACGCGGATGGGCTTGCCGGCCTTTGAATATCCGAAGGCGTAGTCGCCCATGCGTTCCTTGGGCACGTTGATGTAGGTGCTGGTCAGGCCGAGCCTCGGAAACAGCTGCCGTTCCATGAGTTCGTCGAAGGGTTTGCCCATGCTTGCCGCGGCGAGGTAGCCGAACAATCCGATGCTCGGGTTCGAATAGACCCGGGTGCTGCCTGCGGCATAGTCCGGACGCCAGCCCTTGTAGTAGGCGACCATCGTTTTTGCGGTAACGCCGTCCGGAAATTGCAGCGGCAGTCCACCAGGTGTGTAGGTGGCGAGATCGAGCAGGCTGATCTGATCGAAGGCGCTGCCTTCGAGGGCCGGCAAGTACTTGCTCGCCCGGTCGGTGAGCGACAGCTTCCCTTGCACCTCGGCATAAGCCCCGAGCGTTGCCGTGAAGGTCTTGCTGACCGAGCCGATCTCGAAAATCGTGTTCTCGGAAACCTTGCTGCCGCTCTCCTTCGAGGCGACGCCGTAGTTGAAGTAGTGGCTCTTGCCCCGCACCGTCACGCCAACGGCCATTCCCGGCACGCCGTATTCCTTGAGCACCGGCCGGATCGCCTCGTCGACGACGCGCCGAAGCAGCGCCGCATCGGCATCCTCCGAGGCCTGCGCCGGTGCACCGAACAGCAGGCTGCCGGCCACCAGGATCCCAAGCGTGGGAACGGTAAAATCTCTCATCTTTGGTACTCGCGTTTCAAATTGTCCGCCGCCTGCGACTGTCGATAAAGCGGAACATGCCCCTCGCCAAACGATCAATTATCTGCTCTGACATGAGAAAAACTTGGTCATCGGAGATTCCTACGCATGGAGGTTTCGCAGCTTCCCCTCAACGCCTTGCGCGCCTTCGAAGCCTCGGCGCGGCTGGGCAGCCTCACCCGCGCCGGCCTCGAACTGCGGGTGACCCAGACGGCGATCAGCCACCAGGTGAAGATGCTGGAGGAAACGCTGGGCGTGACGCTGTTCAAGCGTCTTCCTCGAGGCCTGTCGTTGACCGACGAAGGGCATGCTTTGCTTCCGGTGCTCTCCGACGCATTCCGCCGCATGAGCGCTACGCTCAGCCAGTTCGAGGAGGGCAATTTCCGCGAGATGCTCACGGTCGGCGTGGTCGGAACCTTCGCGATCGGCTGGCTTCTGCCGCGACTGGCGAGCTTCAAGTTACAGCATCCACACGTCGACCTGCGCCTCAAGACCAACAACAACCGCGCCGACATGCTGCTGGACGGCCTCGACTACTTCATCCGCTTCGGCGACGGCGCATGGCATGGAACCGAGGCTATCCGCCTGATGGGGTCCCCGCTTTCCCCGGTCTGTTCGCCGTCGATCGGGGCGCGCCTGGCCGGTCCGGCGGACCTTGCCGGCGAAGAGCTGCTGCGCTCGTACCGCAGGGACGAATGGCTGCTGTGGTTCGGGGCGGCTGGCCTCGAGCCGCCGAGCCTGCGCGGCTGGATGTTCGATTCCTCGCTGTCCCTCGTCGAGGCCGCCGCCCAGGGCGCCGGCGTCGCCCTCGTGCCGGTTGCGATGTTCACGCGCGAAATCGCGGCGGGCCGCGTCGTCCAACCTTTCGACACCGCGGTGGCGACGGGAAGCTACTGGCTGACACACCTGAAATCGCGGCCCGAGACGCCGTCGATGAAGGCCTTCCGGACCTGGCTGATGGCCGAAATCGACGGCCAGATCCCGTCAGGCAGATGAGGCCGAACCCACCTCATCGAGCAGCCATTTGCCGATAGGCCATGTGGCAGCGAAATGTCCCAGCGCCTGATCCACGAAATCGGGCGCCTCGGCATCCGCCGCGGGCAGGTCGATGCCAGCATAGAGGCCTTCGAACTTGAGCAGTCTTGCGCGGGGATGGTCGGGGTCGAACCCGCGCGGCACGCTCTTGCGCGTCTCGCCGCCGATCTCGTAGGACCCGCCCACGGCATTGATCGCCGCCATCAGCCGCGTGCCTGGCCCCTCCGCCACCACGGCCCGCCGGAAATCGTCGAGCAGCTTTCCCTCGAAGCCATGCATCCCCGAGCCCATGAACAGCCGCGTCGGGGAGATGCGCAGATAGAAGCCCGGACAGTCCCAACCCTTCCTGTCGCCGTGCCAGAACCAGATATCGAGATGGTTCTTGTAGGGCCGCTTGTCCTTCGAGAAGCGGACGTCGCGGTTTATGCGACCGATCGAACCGTTGATCCTCGGCTCGAACTGCACGCCGGGCGATATCTTTCTAAGCCGCGGGCCGATGTCCTCGACGAAGGCTTTGGCTGGCTCCACGTAGCCGGCGTCATACAGATCGCGGTTCTGCTCGAACCACTCCTTGGTATTTCTCTCGTCGATGCCGCGGAGGAACTGCAGCGTCTCCGCCGAAAATCCGCCGAACCCGTTATTGGCCATGGCTTTTTCTCCGCGACGCCGACCGGACGGCGAGGTCAGACCTTGATCCGCCAGCCGGTCCGGAAAATCCACGACACCGTGACAAGGCAAGCGGCCAGGAACACCAGCGTCATGCCAAGGCTGATGCCGATGTTGACGTCCGACATGCCGAAGAAGCTCCAGCGGAAGCCGCTGACCAGATAGACCACCGGGTTGAACAGCGACACCGTGCGCCAGAACGGCGGCAGCATGTCGATGGAATAGAAGCTACCGCCCAGGAAGGTAAGCGGCGTCACGATCAGCAGCGGCACCAGTTGCAGTTGCTCGAAATTGCCGGCCCAGATGCCGATGATGAAGCCGAACAGGCTGAAGGTCACCGCGGTCAGCACCAGGAACACCAGCATCCAGACCGGGTGCTGGATCTGGAGGGGCACGAACAGCGAGGCGGTCGCCAGGATGATCAGGCCGAGGATGATCGATTTCGACGCCGCCGCCCCGACATAGGAGATGACGATCTCGATATAGGACACCGGCGCCGACAACAGCTCGTAGATGGTGCCGACGAATTTCGGGAAGTAGATGCCGAATGAGGCGTTCGAGATGCTCTGCGTCAACAGCGACAGCATGATCAGGCCCGGCACGATGAAGGCGCCGTAGGTGATGCCGTTGATCTCGCTGATGCGCGAGCCGATGGCCGCGCCGAAGACGACGAAATAGAGCGAGGTCGAGATGACCGGCGAGACGATGCTCTGCAGCAGCGTCCGCCAGGTGCGTGCCATCTCGAACAGGTAGATCGCGCGGATCGCGTGGAAATTCATCGCCGTTCCCTCACCAGATTGACGAATATCTCCTCGAGCGAACTCTGGCTGGTCTGCAGGTCTTTGAAGCGGATGCCATTGTCGTTGAGGTCCTGGAGCAAGGCCGTGATGCCGGTGCGCTCGCCCTGCGCGTCATAGGTGTAGACGATCTCGTGGCCGCCCGCGGCCAGTTCCAGCCCGTGGCTCGAGAGTGCGGGCGGCAGGCTGTCGAGCTGGCTCTGCAGTTGCAGCTTGAGCTGCTTGCGACCGAGCTTGCGCATCAGTTCGGCCTTTTCCTCGACGAGGATGATCTCGCCCTTGGAGATCACGCCCACGCGGTCGGCCATCTGCTCGGCCTCCTCGATGTAGTGGGTGGTCAGGATGATGGTGACGCCGGTCTCGCGAAGCGACCGCACGACCGCCCACATGTCGCGCCGCAACTCGACGTCGACGCCGGCGGTCGGTTCGTCGAGGAACAGGATCTGCGGTTCGTGCGACAGCGCCTTGGCGATCATGACGCGCCGCTTCATGCCGCCAGACAGCATCATGATCTTGCTGTCCTTCTTGTCCCAAAGCGATAGGTCCTTGAGAATCTTCTCGATCAGGGCCGGATTGGCCGGCTTGCCGAACAGGCCGCGGCTGAAGCTCACCGTCGCCCAGACAGTCTCGAACGCGTCGGTGGTCAGTTCCTGCGGAACCAGGCCGATGCGCGAGCGCGCTGCGCGATAGTCCCTAATGATGTCATGGCCATCGGCGAGCACCCTGCCCGTGGTTGGGTTGACGATGCCGCAGATGATGCTGATCAGCGTGGTCTTGCCGGCGCCGTTCGGCCCCAGCAGCGCGAATATCTCGCCCCGGCGTATGTCGAGGTCGACGTTCTTCAGCGCCGTGAATCCGGACGCGTAGGTCTTGGAGAGGTTCGAAATGGAAATGATCGGCTGTTGCATGGCGGTCAACTGCGCTGCGAGGGGTTCGACGACTGGCGAGAAGCTGCGGTCGGTGGGGGCAGGCCGGCCTTGGGTTAGCGGAATATATGGACTGACTTCGCGAGAACAAGGGCGGCCGCTATGGCTCCTGACATTGTGCCCGCAAGCGCCCTCCCCGAGCGGCCTTGACGCAAGCTTGCCGCTCCCCCAACAGTCCCGCCGAGGGGGAAGAAAATGCCTTTCGACGACCGCATCACGCTCGCGTCCCCGACCGGGGCCGAACTCAACCTTTATGTCCGCCGCGCGACCGCGCCCGCTCGCGCCGTCGTGCAGATAAATCACGGACTTGCGGAGCATGCCGCACGCTATGCCCGCTTCGCCGGCTTCCTGGCCGAGCGCGGCTACCACGTCTATGCCCACGACCACCGCGGCCATGGCGCGACCAGGGCACCCGGCGCCCCAGCGGGCCGTTTCGCTGCCAAGTCCGGCGTCGACTTGGTGCTGGCGGACGTCCTCGCGGTCCACGATCACATAGCGGGCGAGCACGCCGGCCTTCCTGTTGTCGTCTTCGGCCATTCCATGGGCGGGCTGATCGCGCTGAACTTCGTGCAGCGGTATTCGGACCGGGTGGCCGCGGCCGCCATCTGGAATGCCAATTTCTCAGCGGGAATGCTCGGCCGCCTGGCCCGGGCGATCCTTGCCTGGGAGCGGTTCCGCCTGGGCTCGGACGTTCCCTCGCGCATCCTGCCGCGGCTCACTTTCGCGGCCTGGGCAGGACGCGCCGCCGACCGCCGTACGGACTTCGATTGGCTTTCGCGCGACCCGGCCGAGGTCGATGCCTATGTCGCCGATCCGCTCTGCGGCTGGGACGCTTCGGTCTCGATGTGGGCTGATGTATTCGAACTCATCTTCGCCGGCGCCGACGACCGGAACTTCGCCACGATACGCGGGGACATGCCCTTCAACCTCGTCGGCGGCGCGCATGACCCGGCAACCGACGGCGGAAAGTCGGTCGAGGCGCTTGCCACAAGGCTGCGCCGAATGGGCTTTTCGAATCTCGTTTCAACGATTTACCCGGAGACTCGCCACGAAAGTCTCAACGAGGTGAACCGCGACCTCGTCATGGCCGATTTCGCCGAATGGCTCGACCGCAACCTGCCCGCTGGCTAGCACCGCTGGCCCATCGCAACGTGGTGGCGGCGAGCGGGGACTCCTGATAGAGCGTGGCCCGACTGCAATGAACTCTGGTGCCTCATGAGCAATCCGCCCCTCCACGGCGTCCGCGTCATCGAACTCGCCCGCATCCTCGCCGGCCCCTGGGCCGGCCAGTTGCTCGCAGACCTCGGCGCCGATGTGATCAAGGTGGAGAACCCCGAAGGCGGCGACGACACCCGCAAATGGGGGCCGCCCTTCGTCACCGGCCACGATGGCGAGAACCTTTCGGCCGCCTACTACCACTCCTGCAACCGCGGCAAGCGCTCGATCGCGCTCGACTTCTCCACGCCAGAAGGTGCCGAGGTGGTGCGCAAGCTGGTCGCGGACGCCGACGTCCTGATCGAGAACTTCAAGCTCGGCGGGCTCAGGAAATATGGCCTCGACTACGAGAGCCTCAAGAAGATCAATCCCAAGCTGGTCTATTGCTCGATCACCGGCTTCGGCCAGTCCGGCCCCTACGCGCCGCGCGCGGGCTACGATTTCATCGTCCAGGGCATGTCCGGCTTGATGTCGATCACTGGCCCCGCCGGCGGCGAGCCGCAGAAGGTCGGCGTTGCCGTCACCGACATCTTCACCGGCCTCTATTCCGTCATCGCCATCCAGGCGGCACTTCGCCATGCGGAGGCCACCGGCCAGGGCCAGCACATCGACATGGCCCTGTTCGACGCCCAGATGTCGGTCCTTGCCAACCAGAACCTCAACTACCTGGTCTCGGGCAATTCGCCGGTGCAGATGGGCAACGCACATCCCAACATCGCGCCCTACGAGGTTCTGCCGGTCAAGGATGGCCACTTCATCCTCGCGGTCGGCAATGACGGCCAGTTCCAGAAATTCTGCGCCATCGTCGGCCTCGAGAACATCGCCAAGGACCCACTGTTCGCCACCAACTCCGCCCGCGTCGCCAACCGCGAGGCGCTCCGCGAGAAGGTGGTCACGGCCCTCTCCGCCTTCGAACGCGAGGCGCTGCTCGCCGCGCTCGAAAAGGCCGGCGTGCCGGCAAGCCCAATCAACACCATCGGCCAGGCCTTCGCCGACCCGCAGGCGATCGCCCGCGGTATGCGCATGGACCTCGACGACGGCCACGGCAACAAGCTGCCTTCGGTGCGCGCGCCCATGGTCATGTCGGAAACGCCTCTCGCCTACCACAAACCATCGCCGCGGCTCGGGGAACACACCGCGGAAATCCTTGCCGAACTGGAGAAGAACCAAAAATGAAGACCGGCGGACAACTGATCGTCGACGCGCTCGAGGCCAACGGGGTCGACCGCATGTATTGCGTGCCGGGCGAATCCTACCTGGCCGTGCTCGACGCGCTGCATGATTCCAAGATCCGCAGCATCGTCTGCCGCCAGGAGGGAGGCGCTGCGATGATGGCCGACTGCCACGGCCGCCTCACCGGCAAGCCCGGCATCTGCTTCGTCACCCGCGGACCCGGCGCCACCAATGCGTCCGCCGGCGTCCACATCGCCATGCAGGACTCGATCCCGATGATCCTGTTCATCGGCCAAGTGGCGAGCCATGCCAAGGAACGCGAGGCCTTCCAGGAGGTCAACTACCGCCGCTTCTTCGGCGACATCGCCAAGTGGGTCGTCGAGATCGACGATGCCGCCCGTATCCCCGAATTGCTCACCCGCGCCTTTTCGGTCGCCACCTCCGGCCGTCCCGGCCCAGTGGTCGTGTCGCTGCCCGAGGACATGCTGACCAGCGAAGTCGAAGCTCCCGCCGCCCTGCCCGCCGTCGCGGTGGAGACCCGTCCGGGCGAGGAGGAACTGGCGAAGCTGGAGACCCTTCTCAACGGGGCCAAGAACCCCTTCGTCATCCTCGGCGGCACGCGCTGGAACGCCGAAGCCGTCGAGCGCATGAAGAAGATTTCGGAAGCCTGGTCGCTGCCGGTCGGCGTGTCCTTCCGCCGCCAGATGCTGTTCGACCACCTGCATGACAACTATGCCGGCGACGTCGGCATCGGCGTCAATCCGAAGCTTGCCAAGGCCATCAAGGACGCCGACGTCGTGCTGCTCGTCGGTGGCCGTTTCGGCGAGATGCCGTCTTCCGACTACACGCTGCTCAAGAGCCCCTACCCGGATCAGAAGCTCGTGCACGTCCATGTCGATGCCGACGAACTCGGCCGCGTCTACCGCCCGACCCTCGCCATCAACGCGTCGCCCGCAGCCTTCGTCGAAGCCTTCGCCAAGCGCAAGCCGGCCGCCAAGCCGGCCTGGGCAGAAGCCACCAAGGCGCTGCACGCAGCCTATCTCGAATGGTCTACGCCGCCGCTCGCCGGTCCCGGCACGGTCCAGATGGGCCCGATCATGAACTGGCTGGAGAAGGTGCTGCCCGAGGACGCGATCCTCACCAACGGCGCGGGCAACTACGCCACCTGGGTGCATCGTTTCCACCGCTTCCGCCGCTTCGCCACGCAGGGCGCGCCGACGTCCGGCTCGATGGGCTACGGCACGCCGGCGGCAGTGGCCGCCAAGGGCCTGTTCCCGGATCGTGTCGTGGTGGCCTTCGCCGGCGACGGCTGCTTCATGATGAACGGCCAGGAGTTTGCCACGGCGGTACAATATGGCCTGCCGATCATCGTGATCGTCGTCAACAACGGCATCTACGGCACGATCCGCATGCACCAGGAGCGCGAGTATCCGGGCCGCGTCGAGGCGACGGACCTCAAGAACCCCGATTTCGCAGCCCTTGCCCGCGCCTATGGCGGCCATGGCGAGACGGTGCGCGAGACCGACGAGTTCGCCGCGGCCTTCGAACGTGCGCGCGCCAGCGGCAAGCCCGCGATCATCGAGATCAGGCTCGATCCCGAGGCGATCACGCCCACGCGCACGCTGACCGATATCCGCGAGAAGCGCTGATCCTGCCGCAGCGGAAACCGGGAATCGTGGCAAACGCGCGGCTTTGATGCTATTGAGGCCGCGCATTTCCCCGCATTGTTCCGACTCTCTCCAGGCAAGCTGATGATAACAATCGTCATTCCGTGCAAGAACGAAGCCGACAACCTCCCGATCCTGATCGGCGAGGTCCACGCGGCCATGAACGGGCGCGACTACGAAGTGATCGTCGTCGATGACGGCTCGACCGACCGCACGCCCCAGGTGATCGCCGAGCTCGCACGCTCCGCAGGCCGCCTGCGCCATGTCCGGCACGACCGCTCGGCGGGCCAGAGCGCGGCAGTCCGTTCCGGCGTCTTCGCGGCCAAGGGGGGCGTAGTGGTGACAATGGACGGCGACGGCCAGAACGACCCGGCCTACCTGCCCAAGCTCGCCGACGCCCTTGTCGCCGCCGGCCCCAAGGTCGGGATTGCTGCAGGCCAGCGGCTTAAGCGCACCGACACCAAGCTGAAGCAGTTCTCCTCTCGCTTCGCCAATGGCCTGCGCGAACGCATCCTGCGCGACGGCACGCGCGATTCCGGCTGCGGCCTGAAGGCTGTCCATACCGACCTGTTCCGGCAGCTCCCCTATTTCGACGGCTGGCATCGGTATCTGCCGGCACTCGTCATCCGCGAGGGTCGCGCCGTCGTCCATGTCGACGTGGTCGACCGTTCGCGCCGCCACGGCAAATCCAACTACGGCATCCTCGACCGCGGCCTGCGCGGCGTGCTCGACCTCACCGGGGTCTGGTGGCTGCGCCGGCGACGCAAGGTGGTGCCGACGGTCACGGAGCAAGGCCAATGAACCTCCTGTCCGAACTCGCAACCTGGCTGCATGACGTCTTCGTCGCCCAGTTCGACGGCTGGATACTGCTCGGCTTCGTCGCACAGGGCATGTTCACCATGCGCTTCGTCGTGCAGTGGCTCGCCTCGGAGCGCGCCAAGCGCTCGGTCGTGCCGGTAGCATTCTGGTTCTTCTCGCTCGGCGGCGGCGCCCTGCTTCTGATCTATGCCATCCAGCGGCAGGATCCGGTGTTCATCGCCGGCCAGGGGCTGGGCCTGTTCATCTACATCCGCAATCTCTGGCTGATCGCCAACGAACGGCGAGCCGCGATGGCGGATACGGAGTGATCGATGGGATGCGGCACGCCGGATTCAACGTCTCCGAAACTCCGCGCAAGGCACTGACGCCGCTCAACTATCTGCTGCTGGCGGTTTTCTGCCTGTTCGCCTTTGCCCCCGGCATCGCCTCGCTGCCGCCGACCGACCGTGACGAGTCCCGCTTCGTCCAGGCGACCAAGCAGATGGTCGAGAGCGGCGACTATGTCGACATCCGCTTCCAGGACGAACCGCGCTACAAGAAGCCCGCAGGTATCTACTGGCTGCAATCGACCGCCGTCCTTGCGAGCGGCCAGGGAAGCAACGCGCCCATCTGGGTCTACAGGCTCGTGTCGGTTCTGGCGGGGACGTTCTCCGTCCTGGCACTCGCCTTCATCGGCGACCGCATGTTCGGGCGCACCGCTGGCCTGATCGCTGCGTTCGGCCTCGCCGGCGTGCTGATGCTTGGCGTCGAGGCCCGCATCGCCAAGACCGACGCGACGCTTCTGGCCACGGCACTGCTCGCACAGGGCGCGCTTGCCACCATCTATCTCGGCCATCGCGCCGGCAGGCCCCAGGGCAACGCCAACTGGCTGTTCTGGGCGGCGCAAGGCCTGGCGATACTCATCAAGGGGCCGGTCGTGCCCTTCATGAGCGTTCTGACGGTTGCCGCGCTCGCACTCCTCGACCGCGACCGCTCGTGGCTACGCAGGCTCAGGCCCTTCACCGGCATCCTGCTCACCCTGCTTGTCGCTGCACCCTGGCTGATCCTCATCACCCTCAAGACCGGCGCCGCCTTCTGGCAGGAATCGGTTGGCAAGGACCTGCTGAGCAAGGTCGGATCGGGGCAGGAATCGCACGGCTTCCCGCCGGGCTACTACTTCCTCACCTATTCGGTGTTCATGTGGCCGTTCGCCCTGGTGGCGCTGGACGGCGGGCTGAAGGCGCTCAACCGCTTCCGCGACGATCCCCGGCTGCTGTTCTGCCTTGCCTGGTACCTGCCCTACTGGGTCGCCATCGAACTCATTCCGACCAAGCTGCCGCACTATGTGCTGCCGGCCTATCCGGCGCTGCTCCTGCTGATGGCTTGGTCGCTGACCGACGCTAGCGCCTCGACCACAGCGCTTTCGCGCTGGCAGGTCTGGCTGCGCCGCGCCTGCGCCTTCGGCGTGATCGGGGTCAGTGCCGGCCTGGCGGCGATCGCTACCGGCATCACCCCCTATTTCCTCGGCAAGTACTCCTGGTGGGGCCAGTTCGCCGGCCTGCTCGTGTTTGCAGCCGCCCTGCTGGGCGCAGGCATGCCCAAAGACATGTCGCCACTCCAGCGCACAGGGCTCGCCGCGGCCGCCGCTGCAGCCGCCTTCGGCGTCCTGACCTGGAAGGTGCTTCCGCCGCTCCGGCCCCTGTGGCTCAGCCCGCAGATCGCCGAGGGTTTCGAGTCGCTGAAGCCCTGCCCGACGTCGCGGCTGGTGTCGGCCGGCTATGGAGAGCCGAGCCTCGTCTTCCTGGCCGGCACGCGGACGCTGCTCACCAATGGAGAAGGAGCAGCCCAAGCGCTTGCCGAGGATCCGGCGTGCGCAGTGGCCATCGTCGCCGACAGCGAAAGCGACCGCTTCACCGCCTCCGTGCCGGGCGGAAAGGCCGCGCTCACGGAACTGGGCCGGATCCAAGGCATGAACTATTCGAAGGGCGAGCCGCGCGTGCTGACCTTCTACACGCTGGCGAAGCCATAGCGCGACGTCCGGTCCCGTTGCCGTAACCGTAACGTTACTACCCGACGCAGTCGACGCGTGTTTACGCTGCCTGACCTCTATGGTCGGGCGGAGCCGTTGTTCGGCAATTCGTTGGCCTGGCCTTACATCGAGAACAGTCCCGAACCTGTATCACCAATTCCGTCGCAAGGATCAGGCCGATATGACACGCACGCCGTTGCTCTCATCCGTCGCCCTTAGCCTGTTGCTGGGTTTGCCGTTTTCGGCGAGCGCAGATCAGGCGCGCTTTGACGGTCTTGCCAACCTTCCCTTCGAGCAGAACCGACCCACGGCTGAAACCGCCAGGACGCTAAGGGATGAGCTTGCGTTCCAGCAAGCCACCCAAGCCTACCTGTGGGCCATGCCGCTGATCAACACGCTCGGCATGAAGTTTGGCTCGGAACAGGTGTTTGGTGCCGGCTACAACGTGCTGCCGGTCTGGAAGGAGCGCCTCGATCCCAAGACGCTGGTCACGACGCCCAATTCCGACGTCATCTACGCCATGAGCTATGTCGACATGGGTGACACCGGCCCGATCGTCTTCGAAGCGCCCCCGAACCTGCAGGGCATCCTGCTCGACTTCTGGCAGCGGCCGATCCCTGTCGATGGAGGAAAGTTCTTCGGCGACGTGGGCCTTCCCGGACCGGACGCCGGCAAGGGCGGCAAGTTCCTCGTGCTGCCGCCCGGCTACAGCGGAGAGGTTCCGGAGGGGTACTATGTCTACCGCTCGGGCACCAACAACCTCTTCATCTTCCTGCGCGCCTTCTATCAGGACCCGAATGACCTCTCTCCGGCCGTCAAGCTCATGGAACAGGCGAAGGTCTATCCGCTGAACCTTCCGGAAGCCGAGCGCAAACCCATGGTGTACCCGAACGCCTCCGGCGTTCCGGCGAACATGTTGCCGCGCTCAGACATCACCGCCTTCGAGCAACTGAAATGGCTCCTCGACCGCGAGGGCAGGAACCTCGCCGACCCTGACGGGCTCGGCATCCTGGCGAATGTCGGCCTGGTCGAGGGAAGGCCGTTCACCCCCTCCCCGGCTACGCGTGCGATTCTCGGCCAGGCCGCGGAGGTCGCCTACAAGATGACCCGCGTCATTGGCTTCAGCAATGAGGTGGAGGGCGAGTCGTTCAAGATTTGGCCTGACCGCCAGTGGCTGAACCCGGTTAACAATGCTGCTGAGCCCGGACCCGAGAAACCGCGCGACTTGTCATTCCGCGACAAGGCCGCCGGCTTCACGGCTGTTGAGCCGCGTGCATGGTTCGCCACCAACTACTATTCAATCAGCCCTGGGATGGTGTCGCAAATTGCCGGCCGAGGCGCCGCCTATCAGGTCGGGTTCGTGGATGCCAGCGGCGACCCGCTCTCCGGTGACTCCTCCTACAAGCTGACACTGCCCCCGGATATCCCGGCTGAGCTTTTCTGGTCGCTGACACTCTACGAGGCGGAAAACGCCTCGGGCCTGGCAACCGAGGCGCGGCGCTTTCCATCGCTCGGTTCGCGCGACAAGCCGGTTCAAAACGCGGACGGGACGACCGATCTCTACATCGGACCGAAGGCCCCGGAGGATAAGGAAGCCAACTGGCTGGCGACAGCACCCGGCCGAGGCTTCTTCGCAATCCTCAGGCTCTACGGCCCAGGCGAGCCCGCCATCGACTATAGCTGGAAGCCAGGAGACATCGAGAAGCTCGATTGACGGCCGCCTGAGACGCAGAGCGCTTCTCCGCCTGTCGAGCCCACCTCGCAAGGAAAAGGGGCGGTCGCCCGCCCCTCTCCTGATCGTGTCCCGTATCCCGGAGCCTACTTGATCGCCTTGTCGGTGACCGCAGCGGTCCAGGCGCCCGAGGGCTCCTTGGTGATGATCTTCTGGTCGAGCAGCGCCTTGGCGGTGCGCTCGTAGGCGGCCTCGATCAGCTTGCCGTCGGCGTTGTCGATCAGCTTGGCGACCTCGCCCATCATGCGCTTCTGGTGGTTCTCGTCCTGGCCACCGTTCTCGACCAGGATCTCGGCCGCCTCGTCGGGATTGTCGACGGCATACTTCCAGCCCTTCATCGAGGCGCGGACGAACTTGACCATCTTCTCCTCGAAGGCCGGGTCCTTGAGCTTGTCCTCCATCACGTAGAGGCCGTCCTCGAGCAGGTCGACGCCCATGGCCGAGTAGTTGAACACGATCAGGTCCTCCGGCTTGTAGCCGGCGTCGATCAGTTGCCAGTACTCGTTGTAGGTCATGACCGAGATGCAGTCGGCCTGCTTCTGGATCAGCGGCTGCACGTCGAAGCTCTGCTTCAGCACGGTCACGCCGTCCTTGCCCCCTTCCGTCGGAATGCCGAGCTTGTTCATCCAGGCATAGAACGGATACTCGTTGCCAAAGAACCAGACGCCGAGCGTGCGGCCCTTGAAGTCAGCTTCGGTCTTGACCGGGCCGTCCTTCGGGCAAACCAGCTGCATGCCGGCCTTCTTGAACGGCTGGGCGATGTTGACGAGGTTGACGCCCTTGTCGCGAGCAGCGAGCGCGCCGCCCATCCAGTCGACGATGACGTCGGCGCCGCCGCCGGCGATGACCTGTTCCGGCGCGATGTCGGGGCCGCCCGGCTTGATCTCGACGTCGAGGCCTTCCTCCTCGTAGAAACCCTTGTCCTTGGCGACGTAGTAACCGCCGAACTGCGACTGGGTCACCCATTTCAGCTGCAGCGTCACCTTCTCCGCCGCCATCGCCTGCACTGCCGCCAGCGACATCGCCCCGGCCATCAAAGAAACTACAAGTCCTCTCATTTCTTCTTTTCCCTCTGAAGTTGGACCGCGGCCCCGCCCAAGGAGCTCAGGTCACGCCCGCCCACCACGGACGGACGGATGCCAGAATGTGGTGGCCCTCTCCACCAGTGCTACCACGCCATAGAAGACGGAACCGGCCAGAGCCGCAACAGCGATCTCCGCCCAGACCATGTCGACATTCATGCGCCCGATCTCGGTCGAGATGCGGAAGCCCATGCCGACGACAGGCGTGCCGAAGAACTCGGCGACGATGGCGCCGATCAGCGCCAGGGTCGAATTGATCTTGAGCGCGTTGAAGATGAAGGGCGCCGCCGCAGGCAGTCTCAGCTTGAACAGCGTCTGCCAGTAGCTCGACGCATAGGTGCGCATCAGGTCGCGCTCCATGTGGCCCGAGGCGGCAAGACCGGCGACCGTGTTCACCAGCATCGGGAAGAAGGTCATGATGATGACCACGGCCGCCTTCGACTGCCAGTCGAAGCCGAACCACATCACCATGATCGGGGCGACGCCGATGATCGGCAGCGCCGATACCATGTTACCGATCGGCAGGAGCCCGCGACGCAGGAACCCCACCCGGTCGGCAAGGATCGCCACGACGAAGCCCGCCCCGCAGCCGACCACATAGCCGAACAGCACCGCCTTGAAGATCGTCTGCCGCACGTCCGCGGCAAGGATCGGCAGCGAATTGGCGATACGGGCCGCGACCGCGCTCGGCGGCGGCAACAGGATGAAGGGAATACCCGCGCCGCGGGTCACCGCTTCCCAGATGATCAGGATCCAGGCGCCGAAGATCGCGGGGATCAGCAGGCGCAGAAACGTCCTTATCTGTGGCGATGTAGGCTTCAGCCCCGACAGGATGGCAACGCAACGCCAGGCGAGCAGCCAGGCGGCCGCAAGCAGCAGGAAGTATGGCATGCGCGCCATGCCTTCGTTGCCGGCGATGCCCGACAGTAGCAGCCAGGCGGCCCCGTGCGCGCCGATGAAAAGCACCGCGGCACTGGCAACGCCCGAGAACATGGCGAACGAAGCCACGCCACTCAACGCGATGAGCCCGATGATGAGCGACGTCGTGCCGCTCGACATTGGCGCCGGGGCTTCTGCTGCAAGCAAGGGCATCGTCGTCATGGCGATGGCGCACAGCAGAAGCGCCAGCCCGACCTGCCAGGACGGTTTGGAATTCATCATGCCGGCCTCCCGCCCATGGACCGTTCGACCAGCTTGCCGACAAGGCCCACAAGCACCACCAGCATCGCCGCCACGACGGAGCCCGCGACGAGTGCGGCCCATATGTCGATGGTCTGGCTGTAATAGGCGCCCGCCAGCAGCTTGGCGCCGATGCCGGCCACCGCCCCCGTCGGCAGCTCGCCGACGATGGCGCCGACGAGGCTCGCCGCCACGGCCACCTTCATCGAGGCGAACAGGAACGGCACCGACGCCGGCACGCGCAGCTTCCAGAAGGTCTGCGACGCGCTGGCATTGTAGGTGTGCATCAGGTCGAGATGCATGACCTCCGGCGAGCGCAGCCCCTTCACCATGCCGACCGCCACGGGGAAGAACGACAGGTAGGTCGAGATCAGCGCCTTGGGGATCAGCCCGGTGACGCCGATCGCCGCCAGCACCACAATGATCATCGGCGCCACCGCCAGGATGGGTATGGTCTGCGAGGCGATGATCCACGGCATCAGGCTGCGGTCGAGTGCCGTCACATGCACGATGCCGACGGCGATCAGGATGCCGAGCGCGGTGCCGAAGGCGAAGCCCAGCAGCGTCGACGACAGCGTCACCCACGAATGGTAGACGAGGCTGCGGTTGCTGGTGACCTTCCTCAGGAAGGTGTTCTCGAAGAAATTCTGCGCCACCTGGTGCGGCGCCGGCATCGTCGGCTTCGGCTGCGACAGCGTCTTGCCGATGAACTCGATGGTCCCCGGCGTCTCGCCCGCTCGCCTGTCGAGGTCGCGCTGGAATGGCGCGTTCATGAAGACGGCCGCCACGTACCAAACGGCCACGAGTGCCGCGAGGATGGTCAGCACCGGGATGATCTTGTCCCTGACGCGGTCCATGCGGCTCAATCCTCGTAGGAATGGCCGGCCCTCAGGCCGTCGCGCACGCGCGCCGCGATCGCCAGGAATTCCGGACTCTCGCGGATATCGAGTGGCCGCTCCTTCGGCAGGGTCGACTCGATCACGTCGGTCACCCGGCCGGGCCTCTGCGACATCACCACGATGCGGGTCGAAAGATAGACGGCCTCGGGGATGGAGTGGGTGACGAAGCAGATCGTCTTGTCGGTGCGGCGCCATAGCTGCAGCAATTGCTCGTTGAGATGGTCGCGCACGATCTCGTCGAGCGCGCCGAACGGCTCGTCCATCAGCAGGAGATCGGCGTCGAAAGCGAGCGCACGCGCGATCGACGCGCGCTGCTGCATGCCGCCGGACAGTTGCCAGGGATATTTCTTCTCGAAGCCCGAGAGGTTGACCAGGTCCATGGTGCGCTTGATGCGTTCCTGCTGCTCGGCCCTGGGCAGGCCGATGATCTCGAGCGGCAGCGCCACGTTGCGCTCGATCGTCCGCCACGGCAGCAGCGCCGCCGCCTGGAACACGTAGCCATAGGCGCGCGCCTCGCGTGCCTGTTCGGACGACATGCCGTTGATCGAGATCGTGCCTTCCGTCGGCTTCTCGAGGTCCGCGATCACCCGCAGGAACGTCGTCTTGCCACAGCCCGACGGGCCGATGAAGGAGACGAACTCGCCCTTGTTGATGGTCAGGTCGACGTTGGAAAGCGCCCGCACCGGGCCGTCATTGGTCTGGAAGGTCAGCCCCAGTTGTCTGGCTTCGACGACCGCGCTCTGTTCGACGCGTGTCGCCGTGGCTTGATTGACTGTCATGAGCATTGCCCGACTTTACCCCACATAGTGCCATCCTCGTCCAAGATGAGGTAGGCGTCCACTTGATCGGGCGCTTTTTCGATGCGGATGGTGCGAGCCGTCGTTCCGGTCTCGCCTTCGTGAGTGCATGTCGCCCTCACCATTCTCGTCTCATCTGCCGAAACCGACTGCGCGACGAATTCACATTCCGTCGCGTATGTCGAAACGCCCTTGGGCGTGAGCAGGAGAAGATCGTCCGAGCTGGCAAGATTGGTCGCGGTGTAGCTGCAGCCCGCAGCATTGCCGTAGTTGCCATCCAGGTCGATCGTACCCGCCGCAGCGCCCGCAGCGATCGTCGTCGCGGCGGCCGTCATTGCCAGCCGCCGCATCCGGTCACACTCCCGTTGCCGGGATGCCTGTCCGTTCGACCTTGCGCGGCGCGCTGATCTCCTTCCACTTCGACAGCGCGCGATTGACCGCAGCATGCGGCTCGCGGGCGACGAATTCACCGTGGCCGGGATGCGCCTTGACCTCATGCTCCTGGATCGCCAGCTCGCCGCGGCTGAAGACGAAGCGCGGCAGGCCGGTCACCTCGATGCCCTCGAAGACGTTGTAGTCGATCACCGATTGCTGGGACTTGGCCGCAATCGTCTTCTTGCGCTTGGGATCCCAGACAATGATGTCGGCATCCGCGCCTTCGACGATCGCGCCCTTCTTGGGATACATGTTGAGGATCTTGGCGATGTTGGTCGAGGTCACCGCCACGAACTCGTTCATGGTGAGCCGGCCGGTGTTCACGCCCTTGGTCCACAGCACCGGCATGCGATCCTCGAGGCCGCCGGTGCCGTTGGGAATCTTGGTGAAGTCGCCGACCCCTGTGCGCTTCTGCTGGGTGGTGAAGGAGCAATGGTCGGTCGCCACCACTTGCAGCGAACCAGCCTGCAGTCCGGCCCAGAGCGAATCCTGGTGCAGCTTGTTGCGGAAGGGCGGGCTCATCACGCGGCGCGCCGCATGGTCCCAGTCCTTGTTGAAATATTCGGTCTCGTCGAGCACCAGATGCTGGATCAGCGGTTCGCCAAAGACGCGCATGCCCTTCTGCCGGGCCCGGCGGATCGCCTCGTGTGCCTGTTCGCAGGAGGTGTGCACCACATAGAGCGGCGAGCCCACCATGTCGGCGATCATGATGGCGCGGTTGGTTGCCTCGCCCTCGACCTCCGGTGGCCGCGAATAGGCGTGCGCCTCGGGTCCGTTGTTGCCCTCGGCCATGAGCTTCTGCTGCAGCTGCGCGACCACGTCGCCGTTCTCGGCGTGCACCAGGGGCAGCGCGCCGAGTTCCGCGCAGCGCTTGAACGACGCGTACATCTCGTCGTCGTCGACCATCAGCGCGCCCTTGTAGGCCATGAAGTGCTTGAACGAGGTGATGCCCTTGTCGACGATCTCAGCCATCTCGTTGAACACCTGCTCTCCCCACCAGGTGATCGCCATGTGGAATGAGAAGTCGGAGCAGGCCTTGGACGTCTTGTTGTCCCACATCTGCAGCGCTTCGAGCAGCGACTGGCCCGGCGACGGCAGGCAGAAGTCGACCACCATCGTCGTGCCGCCCGAAAGGGCCGCACGAGTGCCGCTCTCAAAATCGTCGGCCGAATAAGTGCCCATGAACGGCATTTCGAGATGGGTGTGCGGATCGATGCCGCCGGGCATGACGTAGCAGCCGGTGGCGTCGAATTCGTGGTCGGCATGCAGGTTCTCACCGATGGCGACGATCTTGCCATGCTGGATCAATACGTCGGCCTTCCACGTCCGGTCGGCCGTGACGATGGTGCCGTTTCTGATGACTTTGGTCATTCTTTCAGTTCCCCTATTGCTGCCGCGCTTCTTTGCGAGCGCTTCGGCATTGGTTCAGATGTTGCTAAGGACAGGCACTCCGCGTCTGGCATGCGAAAGCGGCCCCTCCCCGAAAAAGGGGAAGGGTCGCAACCGCCAAACTGCCTTTCCGAAATTTCACTCCACGATCTCCGCGGTCTCCACCACGGCGTGGAACAGCACGTCGCAGCCGGCAGCGGCCCATTCCGGATAGATTTCCTCGGCCTCGTTGTGGCTGAGCCCGTCGACGCAGGGACAGAACACCATGGCGGTCGGCGCCACCCGGTTGATCCAGCAGGCGTCGTGGCCTGCGCCGGAAACGATGTTGCGGTGGCTGTAGCCCAGGCGGTCCGCGGCGTCGCGCACCGCCTTCACGCAGTCCTTGTCGAAGGCGACGGGGTCGAAATGCCCGACCTGCTCGATCTCGAAGGAGATATCCAGCGCCTCGCAGATGGTGGCGATGCCCTCGCGGATTCGCACATCCATCGTGTCCAGCACCTCCTTCTCCGGCGAGCGGATGTCGATGGTGAAGACCGTGCGTCCTGCGATGATGTTGCGGGAGTTGGGATAGACCTCCATGTGGCCGACGGCGCCCACCGCGTCCGGCTGGTAGTCCATGGCGATCTCGTGCACCAGTTCGGTCACACGCGCCATGCCAAGGCCGGCGTTGCGCCGCTTGGGCATCGGGGTCGAGCCGGTGTGGCTCTCGCGGCCGGTCAGCGTGACCTGCAGCCACTTCAGGCCCTGGCCGTGGGTGACCACGCCGATCTCGATGTCCTCGTCCTCGAGGATCGGACCCTGCTCGATGTGCAGCTCGAAGAAGGCCTTCATCTTGCGGGCGCCGACCTTTTCGTCGCCCTTCCAGCCGATGCGCTCGAGCTCGTCGCCGAAGCGCTTGCCGTGCGAATCCTTGCGGTCATAGGCCCAATCCCGGTCGAGAACGCCGGCGAAGACGCCCGATGCCAGCATGGCCGGGGCGAAGCGGGTGCCCTCCTCGTTCGTCCAGTTGGTGACGACGATCGGATGCCTGGTCTTGATGCCGAGGTCGTTTAGCGTGCGGATCACCTCGAGACCGCCAAGTACGCCGAGCACGCCGTCGAACTTGCCGCCCGTCGGCTGGGTGTCGAGATGGCTGCCGACATAGACCGGTAGCGCCTCGGGATCGGTGCCCTCGCGGCGGGCAAACATCGTGCCCATCTCGTCGACGCCCATTTCGAGGCCGGCCTCGTCGCACCATTTCTTGAAAAGGTGACGGCCCACGCCGTCCTCGTCGGTCAATGTCTGGCGATTGTTGCCGCCGGCAATGCCGGGGCCGATCTTCGCCATCTCCATCAGCGAATCCCACAAACGGTCTGAATTGATTCGCAGATTTTCGCCGGGGGCGGCCATGTCAGTCAGGTCCTCTCATTTCTATGCCGACCGGACTGGCATGCGGTTCCCGACGCTGTCCAGTCCTTCGTGTCGAGAACCCGCCCAGGGGGCGGGTTCTGCTCTTTCTGCAACAGGGCGAGGCGAAAGCCGCCTCAGTCGATCGTCCTCAGCACCTCGCGGACGTGATCGATGAGTTCGTTGATCTGCCCCTTGGTGATGATGAGCGGCGGCGACAGCGCAATGATGTCGCCAGTCGTGCGGATCAGCGCGCCGCGCTCGAAGGCCTTCACGAAGGCCGAGAACGCACGCTTGGACGGGCTGCCCGCGATCGGCTGCAGCTCGATCGCGCCGATCAGGCCGATGTTGCGGATGTCGACGACATGCGGCTCGCCCTTCAGCGAGTGCAGTGCCTCCTCCCAGTAGGGCGCGAGCTCGGCGCCGCGGGTGAGCAACCCCTCGTCCTTGTAGGTGTCGAGGGTCGCCAACGCCGCCGCCGAGGCGATCGGGTTGCCCGAATAGGTGTAGCCGTGGAAGAACTCGATGAGGTGTTCCGGGCCATTCATGAAGGCGTCGTGGATCTCCTTCTTCACGAACACCGCACCCATCGGGATCACGCCGTTCGAGACGCCCTTGGCGGTGGTGATGATGTCGGGGATCACGTCGAAATAGTCGGCCGCAAACGGCGTGCCGAGGCGGCCGAAGCCGGTGATGACTTCGTCGAAGATCAAGAGGATGCCGTGCTTGTCGCAGATCTCGCGCAGGCGCTTGAGGTAGCCCTTCGGCGGGATCAGCACGCCGGTGGAGCCGGCCACCGGCTCGACGATGACGGCTGCGATCGTCGAGGCGTCGTGCAGGGTGACGATGCGCTCCAGCTCGTCCGCCAGTTCCGCGCCATGCTCCGGCTCGCCCCTGGTGAAGGCGTTCTTGGCCGGCAGATGCGTGTGCGGCAGGTGGTCGACGCCGCCCAGAAGCGTACCGAACATCTTGCGGTTGGTGACGATGCCGCCCACCGAGATGCCGCCGAAGTTGACGCCGTGATAGCCTCGCTCCCGGCCGATGAGGCGGGTGCGGGCGCCCTCGCCCTTCACGCGCTGGTAGGCGATCGCCATCTTGAGTGCAGTGTCCACCGATTCCGAGCCGGAATTGGTGAAGAACACGTGGTCCATGCCCTTGGGCGCGATGTCGACCAGGCGGTTCGCCAGTTCGAATACGATGGGATGGCCCATCTGGAAGGCCGGCGCGTAATCGAGTTCGGCTGCCTGCTTCTGGATCGCCTCGGTGATCTTGGGCCGGCAGTGACCGGCGTTGACGCACCACAGACCCGCGGTGCCGTCGAGAATCTTGCGGCCGTCGCTTGCCGTGTAATGCATGTCCTTGGAGGCGACCAGCATGCGCGGCGCCTGCTTGAACTGGCGGTTTGCCGTAAACGGCATCCAGAATGCACTGAGATCGTTAGGCGTGACTTTCAGCCTGTCCGACATGACCAAGCTCCCTTTCTTCCCCTGTTAGGTTTGGCCAACGCTTGGTCTTTGACGTGCTTTCGTGCTACGCAATTTTTTGACCGATTGGACAAACGTTAGCACCGCCGCATTGGCGGTCAAGGGATTACTACCGGAAATGCGGCGTCCGAGGCGCGCTCCACAGGTCGACAAGAACTGGTCCAGCGAATTGGTCCAGTTGATGGTGTTTCCATTCCCCACAGACGAGATCACATGACGGTGGACGGCACGGCGGCGCGCGGCCGCACACGCATCCAGCAGGAGAAGCGCGAGGTCATCCTCGAGGCCGCCCTCGACGTGTTCTCGACCCACGGCTTCCGCGGCTCGACCATCGACCAGATCGCCGAGGCGGCGGGCATGTCCAAGCCCAACCTGCTTTATTATTTCCGGCGCAAGGAAGACATCCACGAAACCCTGATGCATCGGCTGCTCGACACCTGGCTGGCGCCCCTGAAGGAACTCGACAACATCGGCGACCCGCTGACCGAACTCCGGAGCTACATCCGGCGAAAGCTGGAAATGGCGCGCGACTATCCGCGCGAGAGCCGGCTGTTCGCGAACGAGATCCTTCAAGGGGCGCCGCGCATCATGCCAATGCTCGAAGGCGAGTTGAAGACGCTCGTCGACGAGAAGGTCGAGGTCATGAAGGGCTGGATGCGGGCCGGCAAGATCGCAAGGACCGATCCCTGGCACCTGATCTTCGCCATCTGGGCGACGACGCAGCACTATGCCGACTTCGACGTCCAGGTGCGCGCAGTGCTCGGCCCCGACCGTGGCGGCGAAGGCCGATTCGAGGACGCGGCGCGGTTCCTAGAACAGCTTTTCCTCGACGGAATTAGGCCCAAGTCCTGACGGGCCGCGGCATCTCCTGTGCCAATACAACGCAGGTTGACATTTGTTTCATGCCTGAAACAAGTTGCGGCTTCGCAAGTACTGGGAGACCGCGATGACCTTCATGATAAACCGACGTAACTTTTCCATCGGCGCCGCCGCAACGGCGTTTGCTGCCGGCATAGGCTCCGCCTCTGCACAGCAGGCGTTCTTTCGCATTGGAACGGGCGGAACGGCGGGGACCTACTATCCCGTCGGAGGTCTGATCGCCAACGCGATTTCGGCGACCGGCGAGGCCGGCGTCTCCGGTCTTGTCGCGACCGCCATCGCCTCGAACGGCTCGGTGGCCAACATCAGCGCCGTGCAGTCCGGCGCAGCCGAATCCGGCTTCTCGCAATCCGACGTCGCCTTCTGGGCAAATTCGGGCACGGGCCTCTACGAAGGCAAGGGCAAGGTGGAGGACCTCAGGCTCATCGCCACGCTCTATCCCGAGACGGTACATATCGTGGCCCGCGCGGACGCAGGAATTTCCTCGGTGGCGGATCTCAAGGGCAAGCGCGTTTCGGTCGACGAGCCGGGCTCCGGCACGATCGTCGATGCACGCCTCGTGCTGGCCGCTTACGGCATCACCGAAAAGGACATCGAGCCTGAGTATCTGAAGCCGGGGCCGGCGGGCGAGCGCCTGCGAGACGGTGCGCTCGACGCCTATTTCTTCGTCGGCGGCTACCCCACCGGCGCGGTCGTCGAACTCGCCAGCACCAACGCCATCACCCTCGTGCCGATCACCGGTCCGGAAGCCGACAAGCTGCTTGCGGAGCAGAAGTTCTTCTCGAGCGACACGGTGCCGGCCGACACCTACAAGAACGTCGGGGAGACCAAGACCATCTCGGTTGCCGCGCAGTGGGTCGGCAGCGCCAAGCAGCCGGAAGAGCTGGTCTACAACATCGTGAAGTCGCTCTACAGCGAAGCCAGCCAGAAGGCGCTCCAGGCCGGCCATGCCAAGGGCAAGCTCATCACGCTCGAGAACGCGACCACCAGCGCAGGTATTCCGTTCCACCCGGGCGCCGAACGCTTCTACAGGGAAGCCGGCGTTCTGAAATAACGGCAGCCACTACTACGAGCGCAATCGGTACGAGGCGGAAAGGCTGCTTTCCGCCTCGTTCTGTCGAGGGGATTTGAAGGGGACTGAGTATGAGCGAGGACGACAAGATCCGCATTACCGGAATGGATCTGGACGAGGACAAGGCTCGCGAGTTGGAGGAGAAGTTCGACTCCGAGATACGGTTCCGCCCGCTGACGCCTTCGGCCGGCCATCTCGTCGGCTTCCTGCTCGTAGCGTTGTCCATCTTCCACTACTACACGGCAGGGTTCGGCTTGCTGCAGGAGATGGAGCATCGCGGCATCCACCTGTCCATGGTGCTGGCGCTGGTCTTCCTGGTCTTCCCGTTCGTGAAAAGCGGCTACGACAAGCCCGCCTCGTCCAGCCTTCTCAGACCTCTCGGCATTCCGGTCTACGATTGGCTGCTGGCGATCGCGGCAGTGGTCGCCGTTGCGCATGTGCCGTTGATCCCACTCGACGACCTCGCCTTCCGGGTCGGCAACCCGACGCAGCTCGATGTCGCGCTCGGCCTCCTGCTGATCGTCCTGCTGCTCGAGGCCACGCGCCGGTCCGTCGGCATACCGCTGCCGATCATCTCCGTCCTGTTCATGGCCTATGCGCTGTTCGGCCCATACATGCCGAGCATCCTGGTGCATCCCGGCACCAGCATCTCGCAACTGGTCAACCACCTCTACCTGACGACGCAAGGCGTCTACGGCATCGCGCTCGGCGTCGTCGCCACATACGTCTTCCATTTCGTTCTGTTCGGCGTCTTCGCCAACCGCATCGGCCTCGGGCAATTGTTCCTAGACTGCGCGGCATTTGTTGCCGGGCGCTTCGCCGGCGGGCCTGCCAAGGTCTCCATCTTCGGATCGGCCCTGTTCGGCATGATCTCGGGATCTTCCGTGGCCAATACCGTGACCGTCGGCTCGCTCACCATCCCGGCGATGATACGGATGGGCTACAAGCGCCACTTCGCCGCCGCCGTCGAGGCCACGTCGTCGACGGGTGGACAGGTCACGCCGCCGATCATGGGTGCCGCCGCATTCCTGATGATCGAATTCCTTGAGCTGCCCTATACCACGATCATCATCGCCGCGATCGTTCCGGCCTTCATGCACTTCTTCGGCGTGCTGATGCAGGTGCATTTCGAGGCCAAGCGCTCCGGCCTCAGGGGCCTGCGGCCGGACGAGATGCCCGACATCAAGGCGGCCCTCAAGCGTGACTGGCCGGCCATCATCCCGCTCGTCGTGCTGATTGCGGTCCTCCTGTCGGGCTACACGCCCTATCTCGCCGCCTTCTGGGGCATAACACTGTGCATCGTGGTCGGCCTGCTCAACCCGAGGCGGCGCATGACCATATCCGAGATCGTCGTCTCGCTCCGTGACGGCGCGAAATACGCCCTCGCCGTTGGTGCCGCCGCAGCGACCGTCGGCATCGTCGTCGGCGTCGTCACCCTGACCGGCGTCGGCTTCAAGCTGTCATTCATCGTCACCTCCACGGCCGGGGATATGGCCGCGTGGTTCGGGACGTTCCTGCCCGAGGCGATCATGTCGCCGATGACCTTGACGCTGCTGTTCACCCTGGTGATGACCGGCATCGTCTGCATCCTCATGGGTTGCGGCATCCCGACGACGGCCAACTACATCATCATGGTCACGATCGCCGCGCCGGCACTGGTGCTGCTCGGCGTCGAGCCGATCGTGGCGCATTTCTTCGTGTTCTATTACGGGCTACTGGCAGACATCACCCCACCGGTCGCCCTTGCCGCCTACGCGGCAGCGGGAATGGCGGGGGCGGATCCGTTCAAGTCAGGCAACACGGCCTTCCGGCTCGGCCTCGGCAAGGCTTTGGTGCCCTTCGTCTTCGTATTCTCGCCATCGCTGCTTCTCGTGACCAAGGATTTCACCTGGACGAGCTTCACCCTGGCCTTTGCGGGCTGCGTACTGGGCATCACAGCACTGGGCGCAGCGCTGTCACGCTTCCTTTTGGTACCGACAAAGGGATGGGAGAACCTGCTGCTCGTCCTCGCTGCCTTCCTTCTGGTCGCACCGGAGCTCTATTCGACCTTGATCGGTCTCGCCCTGCTCGTGCCGGTCGTGCTCCGGCAATGGACGGCCCGGCAGGCCGGGGCCACGGCGACAGCCTGACCCGATACCGGCCGCCCTCGGGCGGCGGCACTTGCTGAACAGCCTTGTTCGGCCTGTTGTATCCGGGCGAAAAAAGAAGCGGCGCCCGAGGGCGCCGCTCTACCGGAGGAAAATTACTCCGCCGCCACCTTGGCCATCGGGTTGTTCGGGTGCGTCGTCCAGTTGGCGTAGGTCGGCGAAACCGGCTTGCCGGTGCGCTTGTCCATGGCGCCCGCCTCCAGCGGCACCATGGTGATGCAGCCTTCGACCGGGCAGACGTTGACGCACAGGTTGCAGCCGACGCACTCCTCGTCGATCACCTCGAAGTGGCGCGCGCCGTCGACCATGCTGGTGATCGCCTGGTGCGAGGTGTCCTCGCAGGCGATGTGGCAGCGGCCGCACTTGATGCAGGCGTCCTGGTCGATATGCGCCTTGGTGACATAGTTGAGGTTGAGATACTGCCAGTCGGTAACGTTGGGCGTGGCGCGGCCGACGATGTCGCTGAGCGACTTGTGGCCCTTCTCGTCCATCCAGTTCTCGAGGCCGGCGATCATCTCCTGCACGATCTTGAAGCCATAGGTCATCGCCGCCGTGCAGACCTGCACGTTGCCGGCGCCGAGCGCCATGAACTCGGCAGCATCGCGCCAGGTGGTGATGCCGCCGATGCCCGAGATCGGCAGGCCACGGGTTTCGGCATCACGGGCGATCTCGGCCACCATGTTCATGGCGATCGGCTTCACCGCCGGGCCGCAATAGCCGCCATGGCTGCCCTTACCGTCGATGGTCGGCTGCGGCGCGAAGCTGTCGAGGTCGACGCCGGTGATCGAGTTGATGGTGTTGATCAGCGACACGGCATCCGTTCCGCCCGACTTGGCCGCGCGTGCGGGCTTGCGGATGTCGGTGATGTTGGGCGTCAGCTTGGTGATGACCGGCATGCGCGTGTATTGCTTGCACCAGCGCACCACCATCTCGATGTACTCAGGCACCTGGCCGACCGCAGAGCCCATGCCGCGCTCGCTCATGCCGTGCGGACAGCCAAAATTGAGCTCGATGCCGTCGGCGCCGGTTTCCTCGACCAGCGGCAGGATCGCCTTCCAGCTCTCCTCGTCGCAGGGCACCATGATCGAGGCGACGAGCGCCCGGTCCGGCCAGTTCATCTTGACCTGCTTCATCTCGCGCAGGTTGGTCTGCAGGTCGCGGTCGGTGATCAGCTCGATGTTGTTGAGGCCGAGCAGGCGGCGGTCGGCGCCCCAGATCGCGCCGTAGCGCGGGCCGTTGACGTTGACCACCGGCGGGCCTTCCTCGCCCAGCGTCTTCCACACGACGCCGCCCCAGCCCGCCTTGAAGGCGCGTTCGACGTTATAGGCCTTGTCCGTGGGCGGCGCCGACGCCAGCCAGAACGGGTTGGGCGACTTGATGCCGACGAAATTGTTGCGGATGTCTGCCATTGCCGTTCCTTTCAGGCGAGACGGAGGATCATTTCCACGGGGGCGAGGACGCCGCCCTCGAAGGCGGCGACCAGGTTTGCGATCTTGACTGGCGCATCAGGCCCCATGACGAAGCCGGGACCGATGGGTGGGGCCTTGCCTTCGGTCTGGGCGGCGGCCATACGGGCGCGCATCGAGGCGAAGAACTCGACGGCGAAGGCACCCCGCGCACGCTCGTCCTCGACCGAAAAACCGGCCGCGATGGCTGCAGCGCGGTATGCGTCTGGAGTCTCGACGAAGGATGTCTCCGCACTTGTTGCCCAAGGCACCGGAAAACTCAGCGGTCCTTCGCTAAGCCGCATCACGTCGTAGACGGCGAAGCTACCTCCCGGACGCAGGACGCGGGCGACTTCCGCCATGAGTTGCGGCTTGTCGGGGATGTTCATCCCCACATGCAGGATCATTGCCGCATCGAAGCTGCTGTCCTCGAACGGCATTGCGAGCGCACTGCCCGCCACGAAACGCGTCCGGTCTGCCAGACCGGTCATCTGCGAAAGCGAGGTGGCGATGGCAACGAAGCTTGGCGTGAGGTCGAGGCCCGTGACGGACACTCCGGCCCTGCTTGCCACGAAACGCGCCGGCCCGCCAATTCCCGATCCGATGTCGAGAAGTTCCTCGCCGGGGAACAGCTCGAACCGTTCCAGGAGTGCCGCAGTCGCCACCGCACCGCCGACATGGAATTCATCGACAGGCTCGAGATCCTCGGCGCGCAATGCGGCAAGGTCGACGCCCGTCGCGGCGAGTGCCGCCAGGATGCGATCCTGGAGACCCTCGCTGCTGTAGTGACTGGCGACAAGCGGCTCGACCACGGCCACAGCCTTAGTCCTTCAGTGCCCTGTGAATGCTTTCAGCCGCGTCGCGCCCTTGCGCCACGGCCGAGACGGTCAGGTCATCGCCTCCGGCAATACAGTCGCCGCCGGCCCAGACCTTGGCGAGCGAGGTGCGTCCCTCGCCGTCGACCTTGATGCGGCCGCCTTCCATCGCGACCGAAGGCCCGCTGCCGTTGAGTGCCGAGGGCTCGAAGCTCTGGCCGATCGCCTTAAACACCTGATCGGCGGCGAGCCTGATCGTTTCGCCGGTACCGGTTAGCTTGTCGCCCTTCATGGCGGTGTATTCGAGTTCGATGGCGGTGACCTTGCCGCCTTCCGAAATCACCTTCTTCGGCTGCAGCCAGTGGCGGATGACGACGCCGTTTGCGGCGGCGAGATCCTGCTCGAAGATGGAGGCGTTCATGTGCTCCTGGCCGCGGCGGTAGCAGATCGTCACCTCCTCGGCGCCGAGCAGCTTGGATTGCACCGCGGCATCCACCGCCGTCATGCCGCCGCCGATGACGACGACGCGGCGTCCGACCGGCAGGCTCGCAAGGTCGCTCGCCTGGCGCAGCGTCGAGATGAAGTCGACGGCGTTTGCTACGCCCTTGGCGTCCTCGCCCTCGGCGCGCAGTGCGTTGACGCCGGTCAGACCGAGGCCGAGGAACACGGCATCATAGGAGGCGGTAAGGTCGGCGAGATGATAGTCGCGGCCGAGCGCCTTGCCATTCTCGGTCTTGATGCCGCCGATGGCGGTCACATAGTCGACCTCCGCCTGCGCGAAGTCGTCGGTGCTCTTGTAGGCGGCGATGCCGTATTCGTTGAGGCCGCCGGACTTGGGCCGTGCCTCGAGGATGGTCACGTCATGGCCGTGGCGGGCGAGCCGGTGGGCGGCGGCGAGACCGGCAGGGCCTGCGCCGACGACGGCGACCTTCTTGCCGGTCGGGGCGGCGCGCTCGTAGAACTGCTTGCCCTCCTCCATCGCGACGTCGGTTGCGTAGCGCTGCAGGCGGCCGATCTGCACCGGCTTGCCCTCGGCCACCTCGCGGACGCAGACCTCCTCGCACAGTGTCTCGGTCGGGCAGACGCGGGCGCACATGCCGCCGAGGATGTTCTGGTCGAAGATGGTCTTGGCCGATCCGAGCGGGTTGCCGGTCGCGATCTGTCGGATGAACAGCGGGATGTCGATCGAGGTCGGACATGCCTGCATACAGGGCGCATCGTAGCAGAAATAGCAACGATCGGCCTCGACCAGCGCCTCGTGATTGTCTAGAGGCGGATGCAGGTCGGAGAAATTCTCGGCGTATTGAGCGGAGTCAAGACGGCCGCCGACGATGCCTTCCTTGAAAAGACCTTCTGCCATTCCAGTTCCCCAATTTTTATTGGTTTTGAGGAAGCGTAGCACTTTCTATTTTTTTATCAATTGGTCAATTTTCAAGCTAAGTGCCTGAAAAACCTCAAAATTAACATGACATTTATTGTCATGATTTGCCGCGAATATTTGCTGCGACGCAGTAAATTTCGCAATGCTGTCGGAATTCCGTCCGGGTCTGCGTCCTATGATGGTTCCGCCGCACCACGGCGATAGATGCGCCGACCAAAGCGGCAGCAAACGTAAGGGAGCCACTCAATGCCCCATACCCCGCAATCCTTCTTCTGGTACGAACTGCTGACGACCGACCTGGACGCTGCCGAGGCTTTCTATACCGCCGTCGTGGGCTGGCGCGCCGAGCCCTTCAACCAATCGCCCGGCATGCCGCGCTACATCGTGGTCAATGCCGGCGACCGCGGGGTCGGTGGCCTGATGACCCTGCCGGACGACGCCAAACAGATGGGGATGCCGCCCGCCTGGCTCGGCTACATCTACACCCGCGACGTCGACGCCTCGGTGGCGTCGCTGACGTCGGCCGGCGGCGCCGTACACCGGGCGCCTGACGACATCCCCGGTGTCGGGCGCTTCGCCGTCGTCGCCGACCCGCAAGGGGCGGTCTTCATGTTCCTGCAGCCGAACGGTCCCGACCTGCCGGCGGTGCCGCTGGACACGCTGGGCCATGTCGGCTGGCACGAACTCTTCACCAGCGACTGGAAGAAGGCGCTCGGCTTCTATTCCGGCCAGTTCGGATGGGGCAAGGACGAGCAGTTCGACATGGGCGAGATGGGCATCTACCAGATGTTCAACGCCGGCGAAGGCATGATCGGCGGCATGATGAACAAGCCGGAGCAGATCCCGGTGTCGGTCTGGCAGTTCTACTTCAACGTGGCGTCCATCGACGCCGCCACCAAGCGCGTGACCGACAATGGCGGTAAGCTGCTGATGGGACCGATGGAGGTGCCCGGCGGCCAGTGGATCGTGCAATGCCAGGACCCGCAGGGCGCGCATTTCGCGCTGCTGGCGCCGGTGCGGTAGGCGCGGCAATACCTATTCACTGCCACGCTCGCCTTCGCGCCTGGCCGTTGTCAAAGAACGCTCCCGACTTTTGGGAGGTAGTTCGGGAAGCGGGGCGCGAGGCCGAGCCTTCCGATAGATAAGTAAATGGCGCGACGTTCGCGCCCCGCCCGGCTGCTTGCCCCGCTCAGTCGCCTCGGCGTTTCCGCCGTCAGCCGCCGCAAGGCCCGGGCTTGGGGGCTCATCACCCAGCAAGGAGAACCGACCTCCCGCCAGCCCGGCACCGGCGCTTCCCCCCGATACCCGGTGCGCACCGGGGTCCCGTGGAAGATCGCGAGGGGAATTGTACGGGAGGGTTTGGAGGGGGTGGAAAAACCGCGCTGTTTGTCCACGCAGATTGCTGACAGATGGTGACAGGTTGCGCGTGGTTCGTGGGCTATTCTGCACCGCAGCGGCAGTTGCCATGTCACGGCATGGTTTCCCGACCCTCTCCGCTCGCGTGCTCGCTCACGAGGTCGGGAATGACGGGCTTTGATTGCCGATCTCGCTAATCACCGGCGGCGGAGTTGGCGGCGCGCTCCCGGGCAAAGCCTGCTCCCCTGCGGCAAAGTTGAAGGTTGGTCGATGCGACACCAATCCGTCATTCCCGACCTCGTGAGCGAGCACGCGAGCGGAGAGAGTCGGGAATCCATGCCGTGACTGCGAAGCTGCAGCAACGGCCCAAGATCAAAAGACCAAAATACGGGACCGAAGCGCGAAGCCGCATACGTGACCTGGCGCATCCAGCACAAAAGCCCAGAACGACGAGAGGTCGACCGAGGCGAGGAAGTCCTATCCCCGCCCCTCACCTCTCCGGCGTCACGTCACGCGCGCCGCCCTTGCCGAGGCTAATGACTGGCTCCATGGCGTCGAAGGCGCTCGGTGGCAGGTGGCATTTGATCTGGTGGCCGGAGCCGAGTTCGCGGACGGGCGGCACCTGCGTCTCGCAGAGGGTGCCCGGCACCTGGCTCTTGTAGCGGCAGCGGGTCTGGAACGGGCAGCCTGGCGGCGGGTTCATCGCCGAGGGGATGTCGCCCTCGAGCACGATGTGTTTTTTCACGACGCTCGTGTCCGCGATCGGGATCGCCGACAGCAGTGCTTCCGTGTAGGGGTGGTAGGGCGGCGAAAATATCTGGTCGGTCGTGCCCTGCTCGACGATGTGGCCGAGATACATGACCACCACGCGGTCGGCGATGTAGCGCACCACACTGAGGTCGTGGCTGATGAACAGCATGGTGGTCTTGGACCGCCGCTGGATGTCCATCAAAAGCTCGGTGACCGCCGCCTGCACCGACACGTCGAGTGCCGAGACAGGTTCGTCGGCCACCACGACACGCGCATCGCCGGCGAATGCGCGGGCGACGCCAATGCGCTGCTTCTGCCCACCAGACAGCTGGCGCGGCACGCGCTCGGCGAAAGCGCGTGGAAGCTTGACGAGGTCGAGCAGCTCCAGCATGCGCTGCTTGCGCTCGCCGGCGTTCTTTCCGACCTTGAACTTCTCCAGTGTCCGGATGATCTGCGAGCCCACCGAATGGCTGGGGTTCAGCGTGTCGAACGGGTTCTGGAACACCATCTGGATCGACGAGACGGTGTCGACGTCGCGGGTCTCGATGCTGGTCGACTGGATTTCCTTGTTGCCGAGCAGCACCTTGCCGGAGCTCGCGGTCTCGAGCCCCAGCAGCACCTTGGCGAGCGTTGACTTGCCGCAGCCGCTCTCGCCGACGATGGCGACGGTTTCGGATTCGCGCGCCTCGAAGCTGATGGTCTCGTTTGCCTTGACCACCCTGCCCTCGGCTCCGCCGAACACCTCGTTGCCGCCGACGCGGTAATACTTCTTGAGGTCGTCGATCTTGAGCACGGGTGGGCCCGGCTCGACCGGCTCCTGCTCTCTCTTGGCGCCGGGCGGCAGGGCCGCCCAGTCGATCTCGTTGAAGCGCACGCAGCGGCTGAAGTGGCCGTCATGGCCAGCCACCGGCAGCATCGGGATTTCGGCCGCGTTGCAGACGCCCTCGACGAAATGGTGGCAGCGCGGGCCGAAATTGCAGCCCTTGGGGCGCTGGTGCGGCAGCGGCAGCTGGCCCGGGATGGCGACCAGCGGGCGCGTGTTCTTGTCGGCCCCTGGCAGAGGGATCGAGCGGAACAGCCCTTGCGTATAGGGATGCCGCATGCGGTCGAATACGTCCTTGATCGAGCCGGACTCGACCGCCTCGCCCGAATACATGACCGTGATGCGATCGCAGGTCTCAAGGATCAGGCCGAGATTGTGCGACACGAAGATCATCGACGTGCCGAATTGCTTGCCGAGCCCCTTGATCAGCTGGACGATGCCGGCCTCGACGGTGACGTCGAGCGCGGTGGTCGGTTCGTCGAGCAAAAGCAGAGATGGCTTCGACAGCAGCGCCATGGCGATGACGATGCGCTGCTGTTGGCCGCCAGAAAGCTGGTGCGGATAGGAGCGCATCATGCGCTCGGGGTCGGGCAGCTTGACGGCCCGAACCATTTCGAGCGCGCGATTGTAGGCCTCCTCCTTCGACACCTTGTCGTGGATCAGCGGCACTTCCATGAGCTGCTGGCCGACCTTCATCGCCGGGTTCAGGCTCGCCATCGGCTCCTGGTAGATCATGGCGATCTCGTTGCCACGGATGGCGCGCAGCTCGTCGTCGGACATGTCGCCCATGTCCTTGCCCTGGAACTTGATGCGGCCGCCGACGATCTTTCCGATGTTGGAGAGGTCGCGCATGATGCCGAGCGACACGGTCGACTTGCCGCAGCCGCTCTCGCCGACGATGCCCATCGCCTCGCCCGGCATGACGGTACAGGAGAAGTCCATCACCGCCGGGATCTCGCCGGCACGGGTGAAGAAGGAGATGGAGAGGTTTTCGATCTCGAGGATCGGTTCCTGGCCGGTGGGGTTTCTGACGGTCTCGTTCATCGACGGCTCTCCTGGCGGTAGAGGTCCCTTGTCACGGAATGGTCGACCCCCACTCCGCCTCGCTGCGCGAGGCACCTCTCCCCCGTTCGACGGGGGAGAGGAAAGGGATCTCGTCCTGCACGGTTTGACTTGGCGTCGGAGGAAAGACGTTGCGGCCGCCC